>NZ_CP189561.1:4855532-5174036 GCF_050154705.1 Muricoccus radiodurans
TCACCGTGACCTTCACCCCGTTCGGCGTGCCCTGCGAGTAGAGCTGGAGGGGATGGCGGCCGACCGGCAGCTCCTTCTCATGGGTCGGGCCTGCGATGGGACGGTTGATGTTGGCGAAGCGCCCACCGCTGGCCTTGTCCCAGCTCCAGACAGCCGGGGGATTGTACTCGCTCGAACCGCTCATTCAGCTGACTCCCGATCGTGCGCCAGAGACATTCCCGCGGCGCAGGTTGCAAGGCGGATCGTTCGCGTCACGCAATCCATCATGCTCTTGCGACACGGTCCCGACATGGTGCCCGCGTGATGCCTGCCGTCCCGAAGGAAGGCCTGCAAGGATCGAGCAATGGCGGGCTGGTGTGGCCTGATCTCACCCGTGCGCCGCCGCGGCATCGCGCAGGAAGGCCAGCATCGCGGGCCAGGTCGTCTCGTTCGCGCGGGCATTCGTCTCGGCCGTACCGCCGCCCGTGGTGAGAATGCCGCTCACGGGGTGAGGAGAGGCGATGCGCGTCGTCGGCTGATAGGGATGCGTGATGGCGTGGCCCGCACCCTCGCAGCGGAGATGCATATGGGGCCAGGGATGCCGGGCCGTGGTCAGCGCCTCCTCCACCATCTCCGCATAGCGCGTGCTCGGCCAGGAGCCGTCATCCGTGCCGGAGATGGTCAGGACCGGGCCACGGATGCGCTCGACGGGGATGCGGGCGCGCGCCACGGCCTTCCGGTCGTCCAGCGCCGTCTCGACGGCCCGAGCGTGTCGCCGGGGTGGCGGCGCCTCATCGTAAGGCGCCCAGGACGCGGTGCGGTTGCCCTGCCAGACATGCGGAACCGGTCGACCGCCAAGAGTCCAGGCATCCCCGTCCCGGCCGCCCTTGGCCGGGTCCGCGGCGCTCATGCCCCCGTGCACGACCGCGCCCGGCACATAGGCCACCACGGCCGAGACACGCTCCGGGAAGGTAGCGCCGAGCAGCAGGGCGAGCTCGCCGCCGCGCGACTGGCCGGACACGGCGACGAAGTCGCCGGCCGGGCTCACGGCCGTGCGGAGCCAGTCCATCCCGCGCGCGAAGGACTCCAGCGGCGTGTCCGAGATGTAGCGCGGCAGCCCCGGAGCCCCGAAATAGCCGAGGGCGAGCGCGGCGAAGCCATGCGAGGCCAGCAGGGCCGCCCGCGGCTCATTGATCCCGCCGCCGGAGCCGTAGAGCACGATGACCGCCGGGTGCGGTCCCGGGCCAGGTGGGGTGAAGAGGGTCCCGACGAGGCCATCCTCTCGCACTTCCCGGCGCAGCACGCCTTCCGCCGCGAAGCGCGCGACCATCGTCGCTTCGGCGCGCGCGCCGCCCCCTTCCGCGGTCAGGCGGGTATGCACGGGATTTGCCGCCAGGGGACCTGTCGCGGCGCCGGGTGGGGGCGAGGCCAGCTGCTCCTGTGACCAGATGAGGCCCATCGGGGAGACACCTGCGTAGCTGCCATCCACGGGCGCATCCCGGGAGAGGTCCAAGGTTCCGCCCTCATCGGCGCGGAAGCTGGCCTCCCCTGACCAGCTTCCACCATCCGGCCAGTCCGTCTTGATCGCGACGCGGACGAGGGCGCCGGGCGGGAAACCCTCGGCGACGATGCGCCGGGGCACGTCCAGCAGGGCGTCCGCGGGTTCGACAAGAAGCCGCGCCATGCTCAGGACTCCCGCCGCACCATCATCGCCGCCGTCCGGTCGGAGACGAGGGTGGAGACCGTCAGCCCGCGTCGTGCCGCCCAGAGATTGCGGTAGTGGAACACGGGGATGATCCCGGTCTCGCCCATCACCACGCGCGCGGATTCGCGCAGGATCGCCTCCCGCCTCGCATCGTCCAGCTCGCGCACGGCCGCCTCCAGCAATCGGTCCACCTCCGGATTGGCGTAGCGGCCCCAGTTGGAGGAGCCGCGCCCGGCCGCAGGATCATAGGAGCCGAGGACGTTGACGAGGGCGTAGGAGGCTTCCCCTGTGCCGTTGCCCCAGGCCAGCACCGGCATCGCGAACTCCCCCGCCGCGGCGCGGGCCGAGAAGGTGGCCCAGGGCATGTTCTCGACCGTCGTGCGGACGCCGATCCGGGTCCACATCTGCGCGACGGCCTGCGCCGTCTCCGGGCCGCGGACGTAGCGGTCGGTCGGCACGTGCAGGGTGAGCCGGAAGCCATCCGGCAGCCCGGCTTCCGCCAGCAGGCGGCGGGCCGCGTCCGCATCGGGGGCCGGGGCGGGAAGGGAGGGTTCGTAGCCGAAGGAACCCTCCGGCATCCACTGGCCGGCCGGGACCGCCTGGCCCTGCAGCAGCCGATCCGCCAGGCCGCGCCGGTCGAGCGCGAGGGAGAGGGCACGGCGCACCCGCGGGTCGCGCAGCGGATTGTCCGGCAACGCCGATCCGTCCGCGGCGCGAAGGAAGGCGTTCGGCCCCGGCGCCGGGTTGGGGCAGAGGATCAGCACCCGCAGCCCCGGATGCGCGAAGACCCGCACATCCTGACGGCGGCCGAGATTCTCGGCATCGGCGACCGAGGCGCGCTCGATCACGTCGGCATCCCCGGCCAGCAACGCGGCGGTCCGGGCGGCGGCGTTCGGGACAAGGCGGATCACCACCTCGTCCCAGTCCGGGCGGCCGCCCCAGTAGACGTCGTTGCGGCGGAAGGTGATCCGGTCTCCCGGCACGTAGGAGACGAAGCGGTAGGGGCCGGTGCCGATCGCGGCACGGCCCGCGTTGAAGTCCGCACTCGTCGCGCCCTCCGCGGCGTGGCGGGCGACGATGTGGACAGAGGCCAGATTCAGCGGCAGCAGCGGCGCGGGGCCGCCGGTCCGCACGATCAGCCGGTGCGGGGCCGGCGCTTCCAGCCCCGTGATGTCGCGCAGGTAGCCGGCGAAGGACGCCGCGGAGCCCGGCACATCGGGTGCCCGGCGATAGGAGAAGATCACATCGTCTGCCGTGAAGGGGCGGCCGTCATGCCAGGTCACGCCGCGACGCAGGGTGAACTCCCAGCTCGTCTTGTCCAGAAGGCGCCAGGACTCCGCCAGGCCGGGCCGCAGCGCGCCATTGCGGTTCTCCACCAGAAGGTCGAAGGCGTGCAGGTCCACGGACCGGTCGCCGCCGAAGTTGTTGAGCTGCGGATCAATCGAGGAGACCGGGTCGCCGAAGGCGATGGTCAACCGTCCCCCCGGCGCGGCCCCGCCCTGCGCGTGGGCACGGCCCGCCAGCGCGGGCAAGGCAAGGAGGACGGGAAGGGCGCGGCGCGTGATCATCAGGGCTATCCTCGGTGGGGGCTTCTATCCGATGCGGCCACCCGCCGCAGTGAGCCGCATCTGCTTTGTGGCTGACACGTCAGTGATGACGGCCACGCCTCAGGTAAATTCCCGCAAGACCTTTGCGGGGCAATGCTCCGGGGCATCACCGGCCAAATTCTCAGGCGCCTCCATCGTCGGATTCCAGCAGGAGGACCCGACTTGGCGACGGTGCCGAGGTTCCAGCAACAGCGGTGCATCTTCCAGTCAGCCCTGCACGAAATAGCGGTTCGCGGGACGCGGAAGACCAAGATTCTCGCGCAGCGTTCGGCCCTCGTACTTCCGCCGGAACACACCGCGCCGCTGCAGCTCCGGCACGACCTTGTCCACGAAGTCGTCGAGACCCGCCGGCAGGTAGGGGAACATGATGTTGAAGCCGTCGCAGGCCCGGGTCTCCAGCCACTCCGTCATGCGGTCCGCGATGGTCGCGGCCGTGCCGGTGAAGGCCGGCCCCGCATAGCCGCCGATCCGCTGCGCGAGCTGCCGGACGGTCAGGTTCTCCCGCCGGGCGAGCGCGAGGGCCCGCTCCCGCCCGCTCTTGCTCGCATTCGTCTCCGGGATGGCCGGCAGCGGTCCGTCCGGGTCGAAGACGGAGGCATCGGTCCCAAGGGCCACGGAAAGCGAGGCGATCGCGCTGTCATCATGCACCCCGCGGTCGAGCAGGGCGCGCTTCTCGCGGGCCTCGTCCTCCGTCTCGCCGACGACGACGAAGGCGCCGGGAAGGATCAGGACGTGATCGGGATTGCGGCCGGCCTGCCCGGCACGCGCCTTGATGTCGGCGTAGAAGGCGCGCGCGTCCTCGACCGTTCCTGTCCCCGCGAAGACGACCTCCGCCGTCTCGGCGGCGAGCTGCCGTCCGTCATCGGAGGCCCCGGCCTGCACGATCACCGGCCAGCCCTGGACAGGGCGCGCGATGTTCAGCGGCCCGCGGACGGCGAAGTGCTCCCCCTTGTGGTTCAGGACGCGCATCCGGTCAGGGTCGAAATACACGCCCGAATCGACGTCCCGGATGAAGGCGTCATCGGCCCAGCTGTCCCAGAGGCCGGTGACGACGTCGTGGAACTCCCGCGCCCGCCGGTATCGGGCGGCGTGCTCCCAGTGCTCCTCCCGCCCGAAGTTCCAGGCCTCGGCCGGGTTGCCCGATGTGACGACGTTCCAGCCTGCCCGGCCGCCGCTGATGTGGTCGAGCGAGGCGAACTTGCGGGCGATATGCCAGGGCTCGTTGTAGGTGGTCGAAGCGGTGGCGATGAGGCCGATCCGCTCCGTCACCATCGCCAGGGCCGGCAGCAGGGTCAGTGGATCGAAGGAGGTGACGGTCGCGCTGCGCTTCAGCGCCTCGATCGGCATGTTCAGCACGGCCTGGTGGTCGGCCATGAAGAAGGCGTCGAACCGCCCCTCCTCCAGCTTCCGCGCGAAGCGGACGAGGTGGCCGAGGTTGAAGTTGGCGTCCGGGAAGGCGCCGGGATAGCGCCAGGCCGCCGTATGGATCGAGACCGGGCGCATGAAGGCGCCGAGGCGCAGGCGACGCGGTTCGGGCATCGGTTCTCAGCCGCCCTGAAGGAGGTCGGCGTGCCAGCGCGCGGCGACTTCGGGGTGCGAGCGCAGGCGGCCCTTCAGGGCGTTCTGCCCGATCTGGCGGAACAGCGGGTTGAGCGGGTCGCTCGCCGGCCCGGCCGCCTCGGCCGCGAGATGCGGCGGCAGGGGCAGGAGCGGCACGGTGGCGTCGAGCCGTGCGGCGAGGAAGAAGGCGACTGAGATGCGGTCCGTCCCCTCAGGGGGCGGGATCACCCGGTGCACCGTCGCGCGAAGGTAGCCGTTGGTCGCAAGCTCCAGCAGCTCCCCGATGTTGACCACGAAGGCGTCGTGCAGGGGCGAGGCGTCGATCCACCCGCCCTCGCCCTCCACCTGCAGCCCGCCGGCGGAGTCCTGCAGCACGAAGGTCAGCAGCCCGCTGTCCTTGTGGGCGCCGACGCCCTGCGCGTCCGGCTCCGAGGGCCGGCCGGGGTAGCGGATGAGCTTCATCGTGTGGCGCGGGGGCTCCAAGATGGCGTCGAAGGCATCCTCCGGCGCCTCCAGGGCCAGGGCGAAAGCGCGCACCAGCCGTGCGGCGACGGCCGTCAGGGACTCCTGCCAGCCCGTCACGACCGGACGGAGGCCCGGCAGCGCCTCAGGCCACTGGTTCGGGCCGATGAGGCGGGTCCAGGGCGGGCCGGCCGCAACGGCCTCGCGCTCGTCATGAATGTCGAACTGCTCTCGCCAGTCGGGGCGGCCGCGGGTGATCTCCCCACCGGCGCGGGTGTAGCCACGGAAATGGGGGGAGTGGACCATCGCCACCTCCTCCTTCGCGGGCAGCGGCAGGGCGAAGAAGCGCCGCGCCTCCGCCAAGATGCCCGCCTGCCGCGCGAGCGGGATGCCGTGGCCCGTGAGATAGAAGAAGCCGACATCCCGAGCGGCCGCGCGCAGATCCCGCAGGAAGGCCGCGCGCCGGGTGACGAGGTGCGAGAGGTCGAGCACCGGGAGCGCCGGCGCTCCCGCCTGGAGCTGGGCGGACATCAGGCGGGGTGGAACAGCAGGGCGCGGAGCTCGATGCTCTGCCGCGGTGGCGCGTCGGGTGGTGCTCCGGGATCGGCGAACGCCGTGTGCGGCGAGAAGCGTGCCCGTCCGTCCGTGGCACTGTCATAGCACTTCAACAGGAGGGCCTCCTCGGGCTGCATCTCGGGCAACCAGTACCAGCGATGCGCCGGATCGTGGCGAACCTGGTAGGTCTCGCCGGTGCGATGCGGGTAGATCAGGTCGCTCGGCACCAGGTCCTCCGGCGCGACGGTCCGCGCGTCGCAGACGGCGAGCGGCATGTCCCACACCGGGCCGATGATCGGGCGCCAGAGGTTCACGACCTGCACGCGACCGCGCAGCAGCGCCTCTGCCTCGTCCGGCAGCAGGTCGCGCACGCGCTGCGGCCCGGACCGCTCCGTATGGTCCACGTGGACACGGGAGACGGGCTGGCGCGGAGCGTCCGATCGGTCTGCGGCGCCGGGCACGCGGCGGCGGATCGTGTGGTCGAAGATGTGGGCGCGCGTCGCGCCCGTGGCAGCCTGGAGGATTGCGGCGCTCTCGGGGTAGTAGATGCGCCGGATCGCCTCCTCGTCGCGGAAGTCCCGGATCGCACTCCTGCCCCTCGCGACGGCGAAGCCCTCGCGGTCCAGGGAAACCTCCTCCGCGATCGGCCGGAGATCCCGGACCGCGGTGCGGCATGGCGTGGACACGATGTTCGTCCGCGGCCGTCCGGGCGGGGGCGCATCGACGTAGCTGTACGGGCGGCCCACCACCTGGCCGAGGTAGTTCAACTCCGCCTGGACGCTGCGGAGCTTCGCGCGGAGAACGGGCGGCGTCGCGAGGTCGAGGCTCATGTCAGCTTCCCGGGCAGGATGCCCGCAGCAGAATGAGATCGCGGCATTGCCCGAAAATTGCAATGCAAATCGTGCAATACAAATATGAACGAATATAGATCGTTATTTTGGCTCTCCTACGCCCCAGGCTGGGCGGCGCTCCCGGGAGGATGGCGGGTGTCTGGTCTGTTTCCCGCGGCGCTGATCGGCTACCGCCGTGTGCGGGTTGAGAAGGACGGAGCCCTCCGATTCGTGCGCTCAAAGGCCGATACGATCAGGTGTGATCGGATGGCCGCCGGAACGAGCCGCAGGCGGCATAGATCCTGCCGACATGATGAGCCGTCCTCCGCTTTCGCAACTCAGCCACAACGGCCCTCATCGTCGGCGGCAGGTCCTCGACGCGTGGGTGCGGAGATCGATAGCCATCCGGGAGGAGCACTGGAGCGAGGGCCGTCGCCAGGGCAAGGTCCGAGAGGGTGAGGGCATCTCCGTTCATGAAGGGGCGCCCATCGGCAAGACGGGCATCCGTCACATCGCAGGCCATGCGGATCCGTGTCAGCGCGTCAGCCGCCCTTCCGGGGCCGAGCCGGAGGAAGAAGGTGAAGGCGCCGCGCAGCAGAGGATAGGCCCAATCCAGAGCGCTGGCCTCACCGGGCGGGACACCGCGCGCGAACAGTTCCCCGGTCAGCGTGCGGTGTGGAAGCAGATGGAAGTAGGCCAGGGCGGCCGTGTCGTCCGCCAACGGGCCGTGGAACTGCTGCCAATCCGCCTCCACTTGTGTGCGGAGGGGTTGTCGTGCCGGGAGAAGCTTCCGCTCGCGGAGGCAGGTCGGCTCGAAGTGATCGACCATGGCGCGCGGACCGGCCAGCCGCAATCCGCCACCATACAGGAGGGGCACCTGGAGGGTCCCGCCGCGCCGTAGGGAGAGAAGGGAGGCCCAGCCGAAGAGATGCGGTTCCTCCTGATAGGTCACCCCATAGCGGTCAAGCAACAGGCGGCACAACTCGCTGTCGATCATCGGGGCAAAGGTCAGGAGGGTGCGTGGCGCAGGCGCCGACGTCACGCAGCCGCGCCCTGAGGACCAATCAGGTGGTCGAGCAGCCGCTTCCCCGGCAGGAAGAAGTACCCGCCACCTCGCATCGTCACGAAGCGCGGCATCGGCGAGAGACGCACGGGGCCTTCGCGGCTGGGAATGGTGAAGGCGCAGGCACCTTCCTCGGCGTCGCCAAGGAGCGGGTCCTTCTCGCAGGAGAGGCCGTGAAAGGACGGGCTGCGCAGCCAGGTTTGCTGCAGGAACTCGAACTGCCGCTCGATATCGCCGTTCAGGCACATGAACAGTAGGCCGGGATTTGCGCCGTCCTGCTCAAGGTAGTGGCGGCCGACCCGCAGGATACGATGGCGGTTGCTGATGGCGATCTGGTCAGCTGAGCCGGGGTCTAGGCTGTCGCGCGGGTTGGCGCGGCGGATATGGGCGCCGAAGGGACAGCGCAGAGCCTCCGGGTCCTCGGCGCCGAAGAGGAAGTCGTTGTCCTTTCGGCCGCTGCCGCGGCGCGGCGGCTGCACCGGTGCCGCGACGGCCGGGCCGGACGGGGCCCGTGCCGTCTCGGGGGTATCGTCGCCGAGGCCCGCGGAGCGCGCCTCATAGGGGAAGCGTGCGAGGGAGGAACCATCCTTCCAGCGTCCCACCAGCTTCGCCCCGATGAAGTCCGCCGTGACGTGGTTCGGCGGCGAGAGTCGATCGGTGAGGCGGACGGCCTCGGCGTCGCAATACGCGTCGAAGGCGGCGACATCCTGCTCCAGCTCGCGGATGACGAGATAGCTGCCGTTGAAGCCGACGTCGCGCGTGCCCTCCACGGCGGTGCGGCCGAAATCCACGCCGGGTGTCACGAGAGGAAGGTGATTGGCGGGGTCGGCTATCGCCGGCAGGGTTGGTCCAGGCGGGATATTGCCGCGGTTGTCCGGGTAGCCGAGGACGAACTCGCCAGGCTCGACCAGATGAATCGGATCGGCGTTGCGCAGCCCCTTGTAGGTGCCCCGGATCACCGGCTGCGAAACACCATCCACGAAGCCGAACGGCTCCCGCTTGTCCTCCGAGACGGGCTTCATGCGGATGCGGTGTGGCGCGGCCATGCCCAGGCGTGTCGTGTGGCTCGCGAGAGCTTCTTCCAACGCCTCGAGAGCCTCCGAGGTACGCCCATAGACCAGCAGTGCGGCGTCCGGCGGGGTTTGGCCCCAGCGCCAAGCTGCCGGCCCGTTCTCGCCATGGTCACCGAGAATGCGGGCGCGCGCCTCGGTCACCATGCCCTCGGTGAAGGCGAAGGGAAACGTGTCCAGGCAGCTCTCCGGGAGACCGAGCCGAGCGAGGCCACGCGCACCAAGGGCGAGGATGACGACCGCCTCCCTGCCGAGACGTCGCCCATCCCCGAAAGCGATGTGCGGCCGCACGGAGGCCAGCCAGTCCCGCGCCCGGCCGCGGTCCTCCGGCAGATCGAAGACGAGACAGGTCCCGAAGCGCAGGAAGCCCAACCCGCCGAAGGCAAGGCTCTGGATCTCGTTCGTCACGAGCTTGGACGCCGGCCGTGCCGCCGAGCCGAACAGGGAGAGCCAGCGGGTGGACTCGTCCTCCGTCATCGCTCCCGACAGGCCGCGGCGGATCTCTGCATTGGTGCGGATGGTCGCGGTGGTGAGCTCGGGGTAGGCGGAGTACCAGAACCGTGTGGGCACCATGCTGCGCCGGGCGTAGCGCTTGAACCGCTCGCCGTCCGTCGCGCCGCCCTGGATGAGGTAGGAGGTGCGCGGGAAGCCGATCGAGTTGGACCAGACGGCGGTCAACCCCGCATGGGCGCGGGTGATGAAGTCCTCCAGATAACTCTCCCAGCTGCCGCCGTAGTTGGAGAGGAAGATGAGGTCCGGGCTGCGCGGGGCGGTGACCCAGCGGGCGAAATGGATGGTGCCGATGTCGCTGAGGAAGCCGGGCCGGTAGTAGCGTGTCGCAAACTGGCCGATTGCCCAGAAGACCAGCCGGGCCGTGAACCAGCGGAGCAAACCCGGCTTGCGCTGGGTGACGGAGATCATGTGGTTCTGTGCGACGCGGTTCTCCCGCACGAAGAGGGCCGCGTTGGTCGCCCGATCGGGCGCGCGCTCCTCCACCAGGTCGCGCGATTCGGCATCGCGCAGCCGAACAAGGCCGATGACGACCACGACCACGACCAGCAGCAGCGCCATCCAGAGGCCGGTCCAGAGCACCGGGAGTGCACCACCGAGGAAGGCACCGAGCCATTTGCCGGCGCCGTGCGCCGGCCAGGCCGCGTGCAGGCCTGAGCCGACCGCCAGAGCCAGCAGGAGAAGGCCCAGTGGCCAGAGGTAGGTCACGGCGAAGGAGCCGGCGAGCCCGGCGACGAAGGCGGCCACCGAGGGCTGCTCGAACGGGGGCTCTGGATCCGCGGGCTCCAAGGCGAAGGCGAGGTCCGGGCGATCGGCGATGCGCGCGCGCACCGCTTCCATCCGCTCCAGCGCGTGCAGGTCGCCGGGCTGCTGGCCAAGAAGCGTCGCCACCGCCTTGGCCAGCCGGGCCTCCGCGCGGATGCGGCCGACGCTCAGCCCCGGCGTGCCCGCGAAGGCAAGGCCCGGGTTGTCGAACCATCCCCCGCCGACGCGCACCTGATGGCCGCGCAGGTAGGCGCGGAGGTCGGCACCGTCCTTCCAATCGGCAGCCAGGGTGAAGACCGGCCGGAGGTCCTCTCCGATGGCGGCGACGATCCGGGCGAGTGCCGCCTCCTCGGTGCCGTCGGCCGAGAACTCCAGCAAGAGGTAGGCCCGGGTGCCGTCGGCGGAGCGCAGGGCGTGCAGGCTGACGAAATGGGTGCCCTCTTCCCCGTCCAGCCGGTCGAGCGCCGTGCGCAGGTGATCGCGAGGTGGGTTGCCCAACCCGTCGATCACGGACTCCGCTTCCTGTACCCGGCCGGGGGCCAGGGGGGCGATCACGGTCACCATTGCGTGGGTCATGCCATGTCCCGTCCGAAGCGGACCGTCAGGCGGTCGGGGAAAGGGCCCGCCCATTCCACCGGGCCGATACCGGCGATTCCCCGCCGGATGAGCGCGCCGACGAGGAGCGGGATCTGAAAGGCGTTGATCGCCCGGCCGGCACAGGGGTGCACCCCGCCGCCGAAATGCAGGTAGGCAGCGGCCGGCCGGTCGGGGCGCATCGTCTGAGGGTCGGGGAAGACATCCGGGTCGAGCATGGCGGCCTGGGTCCAGGCAACGACCTGATCCCCTGCGCGGATCTCGACCGTGCCCAGCCGGGTCGGCGCAGCGGCCCGTCGCATCAGGATGGGGTTGTGCGGCCAGCGTCGCAGGGCTTCCCGGCACCAGCCGGCGAGACACTCCGGATCCTCCGCGTCGGCGGCCACACGCGCCAGCAGGGCGGGATCGCGACCGATCACGGCGATGATCTTCGCGACGGCAGTGGCCGTCGTGTCGATGCTGCCGACCAGCATGCCGCCGAGCGTGCGCCGGACCCCGTCGTCGTCCAGCAACCCGTCCCGCAGCAATGCTCCCATCATATCCGTGCCGAGGTCGCCGGCGGCGCGCCGCGCCGCGATCTCGTCAGCGAGCCAGCGCCTTAAGGGACCGGCCGCGCGCAGGGCACGCGCCTCGACCACCTTGTCGCCGGACAGGTTCAGGAAGACGTGGGCGAAGATGGCTCGCGCCACATCCATGAAGCTCCGCTCATCCGGGCCGCCGGTTCCGAACAGGGCGCGGGCCGTGCGCGCCGCGATCGGACGAGCGTAGCCGCCCACGACGTCGATCCCATCGTCGCCCGCTGCCTCGATCCGCTCGGCGGCCTGATGTGCGACAGAGACCCTGATCGCGGACAGGTCGACCTGGGAGAGCGCCCGGTAGAGCGCGGCACGCTCCCGGATGAGGGTAGCACCGCGGTCCAGGCCGAGGACGAAAGGACCGTTCACGGCATCGATCCGCGGGCCGTTCACCGGGGCGATGCGAAAGTCGAGATCGCGGGCCAGCATCTCTGCCACGTCGGCATGGCGGGCCAGGATGATGGTATGGCCGAGGCGGAACGGACCGCCCCAGAGCCCTGCGAGCCAAGCTCCAAGGCGCGCAGCCAAGGCCGGCAAGGGCTGCTCGGCGGTGAACTTTGCAGCGAAGCCGCCCACCCCCGATGGAGTCACCACATCGACGGGGAAAGCGGTATCGGGCGCAGGATTCATACGGGAGCCGTCCTCCTCTGCCCCGAACGCCTCATCACAGCGCGCCGCATTCTGCTACGATTTCGAACTGATGTGCAGGAAAATCGTGCCCGGGGAGGGTTGAACCCTTCTTCAGGGTTATGCCTCCGGCATGCCCGGCGGGGAGTGTCATCGGTGGACGGCGATGCGCGAGGCGTCACACGGTTCATGGAACGTCGATTGGTTCTTGTCGTGACGTCTGGCGAACAAAGACATCGCGCGCCCAGCATCGGTCCGGGATGAGCTTGCTGTTGCTTGCCGTCCCCAGGCATGAGCCGAGGTACCGATATGAGAGGAGGCGACTGGTCTGCGCTGTCGCTGCCGGATGAGTCTCCAATGTCGGTTGACGCTGCAGCACGGCGCACCCGGAGTGGGCGCGGCCTCTCCGGCCCATCCCGTTCCGCGCTCACCGTCTCCAGAACGCCTCCGAGGCAAGCCCGCGAAGAGGCGCGCCGTGCCGCGGTCCTCTCACCGCATCCGGGGAGCAGGTGATCGCCGGGCCTGACTACGGGGCGAGGAAGACGTCCAGAACAGCCTTGACCAGCGCGTCACGCTCCTTTGCCGGCGGGCCGCCAGGATTGCCTGTCGCTGGCTTTCCGTTCGTCTCGATCAGGATCATGTTGATCGCGGGACGGGGCCCCGCGGCGGCACTGCCCCACTGGCCCAGGGTCACGCCGTCCTCATGGGCGACCTGCTGGGTGGGATAGGTCGCCACCGGCTTCCCGGATCCGAGGCTGTTGCCCGGCACGCTCGCGCCCGCCGCCTTGGCCGCCTTCGCCATGTCCAGGGCGAGTTGCTCGTCCGCGGCCTTGAAGCTGGCGCGGGGATCGCTCGTGATGCCCGCACGCTTGTCGCCGCTTCCCACGCCGTGAACGCTCAGAAGCCGCTCCGGCTGGAAGCGTTGGATGAGTTCCAGAAGAGCCTGGTTCTCCGGCTCGACCGGCTTGCCGCTCTTGCCGAAGGTCGGGGCCGGCGGGTCACCAACCTTCGGCATCTGCCGATTGGGATCCGTGTGCTTGTCGGAGGTCTTGCGTCGCTTGGCAGCGCAGTTCTTCGCGAAGACCCTCGGCACGACCATCAAGGAAAAGGAACGCTTGGCCGTCTTCAGCATCGGCAGCAGCGTCTCGACAACCTCCACGCCGGCGAGCTCGTCGCCATGGACGCCGCTGATGATCATCGCCCGGCGCGCGGTGGTGCCGGGGAAGTAGAGCGCCCGGAAGCTGACCCCCGCGGCCGCCAGATCAGCCTCGATCCCACCCGGCTCTGCGGCCCATGCGCGTCCCGGGGCATTCGCCCGGCGCTGGCGCTCCTGAAGGTCGGCCAGAGGCCAGCGTGGTTCCGCGCCGAGAGCCGCCAGCCTCATCGCCAGCCAGCAATCATCGGTCATGGTCCCGGGGTTCGCCGGATCGTCGTAGGTCTTCCGGATCCAGGCATCGAGGTCAGGATCGGGCGGCCGGACCGGGCCGCGCCGCCGCAGGATGTCGAAGACGCGTCCCTTGCCGCCGGACTTCATGGCGGCATCGCACTCGTCGCTGAGCTGGCTCATGCAAGCCCCCGCTTTGAGGTGCCCCCTCGTCGGTCAGGATAGCGGATCAGGAAGCGCACGGCACCTTCGTTTCGACAGTGGCCGATCCTGTTCGGGGCCGGGGCCGTCGGGATCTCTGAGTTCATTGTTCTCCCGCTCTGCTGGCGGGCGTCGCACCATGGCGGGGCCCGGTCCCGATCCCCGTCGTGCGACGAGACGCCGAAGCTGTCTGGTTGGCGCGGCGACCCGATCCCTCTGGTCTGGCAGGCCCTCCACGAAGACCCGGGCCAAGCGTGTCTCTCTTGCCATGCGCCCGCATCGCGCGTTCGGAGGCGATCGGTTTCCCGATCCGTTCCCGCCCCCGCTCAGGCGGCTCTGCTATGCTCCGGGGATGGAATCGACGGCTGATCCGACTCCCTCCCCCACGTCCCGTCTGCCCTGGGAGTTCCATCCGGCGCTGACCGAGGAACGCCTTCGCCTCTGCGCCCGCATGCTGGCCAATGCCCGCCGGGACGCTCTGGCCATGGCGAGCTACGACCTGGGTGACGACCCCTGGTCCATCGGCTGCCGCGCCTTCGCCTTCGGGCGTCACCGGCTGAAGCGCGCCGCGTCCTCCGGGGAGTTCCCCTGGCTCGAGGTGCTCGACGACAGCGCTCACTTCGTCTTCGTCATCGGCTCGAACGGGCACGGCGTGCCGGTGCGCTTCTACCGGGGCGCGGCCGACGACCCCACCGACCGGACCCTCCGGCTGCAGGAGATCGAGGCCGAGCAGCTCAACCTGGCTCTCGGCGAGGCGGCCGACGGCCTGATGTTTCGCTTTGCCGTGGAGACCGGCGAGGCCGGGCGGGTGGAGCGAGTGGTCTTCCTGGCGCTCCGCGGCGAGGACCGGGTGGAGTGCTTCTGGCCGGTGCCACTGGAGATGCCCCTGCTCTCGGCCGGCCCCTCGGAGCAGCTTCGTCTCATCGCGGATGACGGCTACGCCGGCCCGGTGGCTGCCCGCCGGGAGGCGGCACCGCCCCTCGGCGCCGCTCCCAAACCCCGGCGTAGGTCTGTCGGCGACAGCCAGCGACGGCAGGCCTCCCTCATCTGACCTACGAGACGGTTCTGTGTATTGGGTCCGAACTCGCGGCTTGTCGGGCAATGTCCGCCAGGACATGGATCGATTTTCCTCCACCGTCGCGCCTCGCTGCCGCGCGTCCATCGGAACCGCGCTGTTCGGACGCTAGGCCGTCTCTTCTCGACGGCCGGGAGCGGCGGGCATTCTTGATTTCGATGAATGTCCCGTGCTCGGCCAACCGCGCGATGTTGGCGAGTCCTGCAGATTAGGGTTCCCAGTCGAATGGGCAGATCGGCACCAGGCTGACAGGTCATCGAGCGGACACGCGATAAGCCTCGCGAGCGTGAAGGTATCACCCGGCCACGTCAGGACGGCCGAGTTTGGAGAGTCGCTGCTCAGATCTCCGTCATAACATCCCGAGAGTTCGTCATATGTTCCCTAGACGGGAATTCTGAGCGGAATCAGGGTGCTGAAAGCCTTCGTGCCGGAAGGATCTCAGCGTCGTGCCGCAACCTACGCTGCGCAGTCACCAGAGAGAGGTTCTGGCCGTGGTGCAGGCCATCGCCTCGGGGGAGGCGGGCGGCGTGCGTGACATCCTGGCCGCCGTCACCCCCGGCGGGGGCAAGTCCCTCCTGCCCGTCATCGCCGCCCGCGCGCTGATCGCCTCCGGCCTCTGCGAGCGCGTCTGCTGGGTCGTCCCGCGCGACAGCCTCCGTCTGCAGGCCGAGGAGGCCTTCGCCGACCCGACCTGGCGGGCGGCTCTCGGCCACAGCCTCTCCGTCCGCGCGGCCGAGAATGCGCCCGGCGACCCCTGCCGCGGGCTGGAGGGCTACGTCACCACCTACCAGGGCATCGCCGCAGCCCCTGACCTCCACCTCGCCGCCTTCCGCCAGCACCGATACCTGCTGGTTGTCGACGAGGTGCACCACCTCCCCGCACTGGGCCAAGCGGACAGCGCGGGCGGGCACGAGGGCCGGGACGGGCACGGCCCCGATCCCTCCGCCGCCTGGTCCGCCGCGATCGAGCCGCTGCTGGCCTGCGCGAGCGCCCGCCTGCTGCTCTCGGGCACGCTGGAGCGGGCGGACGGACGCCGCATCCTCTGGCTGCCCTATCGCGCCGGTGGGGGAGGGGGCGGCCGCCAGGAGGTGGACCTCGCCGCCCCGGGCTGGGCGGTGGTGGGCTACAGCCGGGCCCGGGCGCTCGCCGAGCGCGCCGTCCTGCCGGTCGCCTTCGGTGCGCTCGACGGCGAGGCCGCCTGGCTCGGGCCGGAGCCGGAGGAGGGCGGCCCGCGCCCGCATCTCGGCCCCCACCGTCTGCGCGCCGTGGCACCGAACGAGACCACCCGGCCCGCCCTCTTCACCGCCCTCCGGACCGGCTTCGCCGAGGCGCTGCTGCGCCGCTCCTTCGAGGCCGCGCGCCGGCTCCGGGCCGAGCGGCGGGGGCGCTTGGAAGTGGGCGAGGGAAGGGCGATCCGGGGCCTGGGCAAGCTGCTGGTGGTGGCACCCGACCAGGGGCAGGCCCGGCGCTACCTCGACATCCTCCGGCGCTGGGTGCCTAGCGCCCAGCAGCACACGGTGGCGCTGGCCGTCTCGGACGAGCGGGGCGCGCACGAGACACTGGCCGCCTTTCGCCTGACGCCCGAGCCCTCGGTGCTGGTCACGGTGGCCATGGCCTACGAGGGCCTGGACGCACCGGAGGTGGCGGTGGTCGCGGCGCTGACGCATGTGCGCTCGCGTCCCTGGCTCGAGCAGATGGTCGCGCGGGCGACGCGGGTGGACCCGCATGCCGGACCCTACGAGAGCCAGCGGGCGCTGGTGTTCCATCCGGACGATCCGCTCTTCGCGCGCTTCCGCTGGCGCATGGAGCGGGAGCAGGGCACGCGCGCCAAGCCGCCGCACTCACCCCGACAAGCCGCCCTGCCCCTGCCGGGCTGGCTGGAAGAGGAGCTGGCCGAGGCGCGGGAGCGGCAGGGCATCGTGCCGCTGGAGAGCAACGCCCTCGCGCTGCGGCTCAGCACGCTGCGCCCCGGCCCGGACCTCGCGGCGGGGCTGGCCGCGGCGCGGGAGCCGGACCCGCAAGGAGAGCTGCTGGAGCCGCCCTCGGTGGCCGAGCGGCGGCTGCGGCAGCGGCTGGCGGAGATGGTGGCCGCGCAGGCGGTGGAGGACGCGCAGGGGGGAGGGGAGGGGACCTCAGCCGCTCCCGTGCCCGTCGCGCCCCGCGGGGCGGGGCTGTTCCACGCCTACAACGCCGCCCTCAAGCGGTCGCTGGGCGGGCGTTCCCGGGCGGAGATGTCGATCGCGGAGCTCGAGGCGGCGCTGGCGTGGCTGGGGCGGAACCGCCTGCGGGACCACCTGCACCTGCTGGACGGCGACCACCGCTACGGCTGGGCCGCCCGCAAGCGCGGCGAGTGGCGGCCGCCCGTGGGCAGGCCCGCGATGATGTGGGGCGCTGGCTCACGGAGCGAGGCCAAGCGGCGCCGCGCCTGAGTCGGGGATTCGCCCCGCGACAAAGCCTGACTTCTGCATTGTTGCAGAGGTCGGACCTCCATGTGTGACCCATCAGCGATGCCGCCAGCTGAACGCCTGGAAAGGAACCTGTCGACCTGGAGGAACGCAACCTTCATTCTTCCCTCACGCGCCGGCTCAACCAGGCGCGACAGGAGGGAACCGATGGGAACGGATCTGTCCCGCCGTGCCGTTCTGGGCGGCGTGGGGATGGTAAGCATGGGTGCTGGGCTGATGGTCGGATCGGCCCAGGGGCAGCCTGCGGCGGCTGCTGCGAGCCCGGTCAGAGGCATCGCGACGACGGTGAAGTTCTCCACCGGAACCGAGCCGCCGCGAACGCCGGCACCCCCGCTCGCGACGGATTGCCATCACCACGTCTATGACGCGCGCTTCCCACCTGATCCCCGCACTCAGCTGAGGCCGCCGGACGCCTCGCCGGAGGACTACCGGGCCCTGGCACGGCGGCTCGGAACGCAGCGCTCCGTCCTTGTCACACCTTCCACCTACGGCACCGACAACCGGCTGCACCTGCAGGCCATGCGCGAGCTGGGGCCGGAGAGGACGCGCATGGTCGCGGTCGTCGACACGAGCGTGACCGACGCGCAGCTGCGGGAGATGCATGAGGCCGGGGTGCGGGGCATCCGCTTCAACCTCGTCCAGGCCGGCGTGACGACGCTCGAGATGCTGGAACCGCTCTCCGCCCGGGTTCAGCCGATGGGGTGGCACACGCAGATCCACATGCTGGGCGACCAGATTGCGGACAACGAAGCGCTGTTCGCGAGACTGCCGGCACCGATCGTCTTCGATCACCTCGGCCGCATTCCGATGGACAAGGGCGTGGAGCATCGGGGCTACCAGACGGTCCGGCGGATGCTCGACGCGGGCAAGGCGTGGGTGAAGCTCTCTGGCGCCTACATGGACACGAAGGTGGGACCGGCCGGGCGGTGGTCCGACACGGTCCCTGTCGCCCGGGGCTACGCAACGGGAGCGCCGGAGCGATGCGTCTGGGCCAGCGACTGGCCACACGTCACGGAGCCCGCCGAGAAGCCCGACGATGCCGCGCTCTTCGATCTCTTGACGGAGTGGGTGCCGGATGAGGCGGCGCGCAGGCGAGTGCTGGTCGACAACGCTGCCGTCCTCTACGCATTCCCGCGTGCCTGAACAGCCGAGGGCCCGTGCCCGGACATCCGGCACGGGCCATCGGCGTCCCCTCCCGGCAGACACTCTTCGACGGGTTCGACCTGCCGCCCTTTCATTCCGGCTCATCAATGCTAGCGTGGATGGCTGGGTGAAAGCGAGGAAACAGCCATGATCAACCGCCAGCCGCGCTCGGTCCGGCGTCGCACACTCCTCGCCGGCGCTGCCTCCGCCGCAGCCCTTCCCGCCCTCGCCCAGCCATCCGGCGCAGCGTGGCCGACACGCCCGATCCGCTGGATCCTGGGCTTCGCGCCGGGCGGTGCCGGCGACATCACCGCCCGGCTCATGGCACCGCGCCTGCAAGCGATCCTCGGCCAGCCCGTCCTCATCGAGAACCGTCCGAGCGCCGGCGGCATCGTGGCGGCGGAGGGCGTGGCGCGGAGCGAGCCCGATGGCCACACGCTCCTCCTCGTCACCAGCACCTCGTCCACGGCGGTGGCCTTCTACAAGACGCTTCCGTTCGACACGGAGCGGGACTTCGCGCCGGTCGGGCTGATCTCGACCTTCGGCCACGTGCTGATGACCGCGCCGAACTCGCCCTACCGCAACCTGAGCGACGTCATCGCGGCGGCGAAAGCGCGGCCCGGCACCGTGAATATTGCTTCCATCGCCGTCGGAACGGCGCAGCACCTCTCGGCCGAGCTGTTCCGCGTCATGGCCGGCATCGAGACGGTCACCGTCACCTATCGCAGCACCCCGGACCTCGTGAACGCCGTTGCCGCCGGCGAGGTCGCGGTGGGCTTCGAGACCCTTCCTCCCATTCTCGGACAGCTCGGCGCAGGGGCTCGTGTGCGCGCCCTCGCCATCTCGGCCCCGCAGCGCTTCGCCGGGCTGCCCGAGATACCCACTGCCGAGGAGGCGGGGCTCGCCGGCTATCTTGCGGGCTCCTGGAATGGCGTGCAGGCGCCGGCGCGGACGCCGCCCGCCGTCATCGCCAGGCTGAACGCGGCGATCAACCAGGTCGTCGCCGAGCCGGAGATCCGGAACCGGCTGATGGAGATGGGCCTGCAGCCGAGCCCCGGTACCCCGGACGCTCTCCAGAAGCGTCTCGTGGACGACACCGCGCTCTGGACCCGCGTCGTGAGCGAGGCCCGCATCGAGCGGCAGTAGCGATCGCCCTCGTCAGACGACGGGGGCGGTCCGGCGCACCACGACCTCCGTCCGGCGCAGCTCCTCCACGAAGCCCGCGAGCCGGTCGGCGATCGCGGACACCATGGCGCGCCCCTTCTCCGCGCTGGCGAGCGACTCGTCCCCGTCCACGCCCTGGCGCGCCTCGGTCCGTGCGCGGAACTCTTCGGGGGTGTGCGGCAGGAAAACGCTGTCCCCGTCCAGTCGGCGGTCGAGCGAGCCGTGGCCGCGGCGCGGGGGACCGTCTGGCGCGGGGATCGCTGTCGCCCGGAAGCCGCCCGGCGCTTTCGCCATGTCGGTGAACTGGGGCCAGTAGGCCAGCACCATCGAGATTTCCGTCTCGCCCGCATGGCCAATCGTCCCCGGGGCCCCCTCGCAAAGGGCGGCCACGGCCTCCCGCGCCAGGAGCCCGCAGTCGGCCACGGCGACCGCGGCCCCGGTCTCGACACGCAGCCTCACGGCCGCGATCTCGAGAGGCGGCAGGTTGGCGATCCGGTTCCCGTTCACGAAGACGACGCGCCGGAAGCCGGAGTGCAGCAGGGACTGCGCGATGTCGGTCGCGACCGCCGTGAGTGTCTCCGCGCGCAGCCCGATCGCGCCGGGATAGGACATATGGCCGCTGGACCAGCCGAAATGCAGCGGCGGCGTGACGAGGCAGCCGCAGCGGCGGGCCGCCTCCTCCGCCACCACGATGGCCCAGCCGGTATCCAGGAGCATGGGGGCGAAGTGCCCATGCTGCTCCGTCGCACCGATGGGCACGAGGGCGACGTCATCGCGACGCAGGTGGTCATCCACCTCGTTCCACGACATCTCGTGCATCCAGACGCTCGGCGTGCGTGGCATGGTGGCGATCTCCCAGGACCGATACGATGCGGGCCTGCCCGGCGGTGGTCCAGAGCCGGGAAGACCGCTCGAACATCAGGCGATTCTCATCGCTCTGCCTGAGCCCCCGCGACAGAGCCGAAGCAGTGTGTGCGGGCCAGGATTTCTGCCTCTGTTCGGCCCCGGCACTGTGGGGCCGCTTCGAAGAAGACGGCCGAGATCCGCTTGTGCCATTCAGGAGCGCAAGGCTTGCTCCGTCAGCGCCCGGCGCCGCGTACCCCTGCGGCGGCTCTGCCGAGGAGCCCGCGCTCGGATAGGTGCCGCATCAGCCAGCCCATGCCGTGAACCCAGGGCGGGCAGTCATGCGTGTGGCGCACCCGGTTCGTCAGGCGGCCCAGGCGCGGGCTGGCGATGGACACGATGTCCCCCACCAGGTGGGTGAAACCCTGCCCCGGCCCGAGCCGGTCCTTGGTCGGGGCGAACATCGTGCCCAGGAACAGCATGGCACCATCGGGATACTGGTGGTGTTCGTTCATGGCCTGCGCGACCAGTTCGGCCGGATCGCGGCTGATCTCCGACATGCGGGACGAGCCCTCGAGCACGAAGCCGTCGGGTCCCTGCACGGATAGCGACAGCTCCGCGCGGCGCACGTCATCCAGGCTGAAGCCGGCATCGAAGAGGCGCAGGAAAGGACCGAGGGCGCAACTCGCGTTGTTGTCCTTGGCCTTGGACAGCAACAGCGCGGAGCGGCCCTCGAAGTCGCGCAGGTTGACGTCGTTGCCGAGGGTGGCGCCCACCACCCGGCCAGAGGGAGAGCAGGCCAGGACCACCTCCGGCTCCGGGTTGTTCCAGGCCGAGTCCGGGCGGATGCCGACGTCCGCGCCGGTTCCCACGGCGGCCATCGGCTGGGCCTTGGTGAAGATCTCCGCGTCCGGGCCGATCCCGACCTCGAGGTACTGGCTCCACATGCCCTGTTCCAGCAGCAGCGCCTTCACCTCGGCCGCCTCCGGCGAGCCGGGCCGCAGCGCGCGCAGGTTGCCCCCGATGGCGTTCGTCACCTGGGCGCGGATCGCCTCGGCCGCTTCGGGAGCACCCTTGGCGCGCTCCTCGATGACACGCTCCAGCATGGAAGCGACGAAGGTAACACCGGCCGCCTTCAGCGCCTGGAGGTCGGCCGGCGCCAGCATCCAGGGCTGGGTGGAGTCGCGCGCCTCGGGCGGCGTGTTGGCGAGGATGGCGCCGACCTGCCCGAGCGAAGGACCCGTCGCGCCGCGTAGCGCCACCGCGGGATCCTCCTCCGCGCAGAGCTCGCTGAGGGTCGGAAAGGCAGCGCTGATATCGAGCAACTCGCCGCCGCGGAGCGCCACGACGCAGGGACCTCTCGACGCCGGATGCCACACCCGCCCCACCAGGGTTGCGGCGCCGGCATCGTCCGGTAGCACCGATTCCGGCCGAAAGGCTGGGATGGTCGGGAGAACGGGAGACGGTGAACGCTGATCGGCACCACGGCCCGCCGCTTCCTGCATGATTCGCTTCCTCCGATCTGTTTCGGCTTGTTTAGACCGGTCACGCCGTGATGGTTAAGGTCCGGCGCCGTCCCGCTGACCCGGTCCAGTCGACCAGTTGCCACGGCAAAAGGGGTGTCGATTGAACTCGGCAGCCGGCTCGGCCTCCCCGGTCCGCTTCGACCTTTGGCCGCTGGAGATGCCGATCGCCGCGCCGAGCTGGCTGCAAACTCGGAACCGTGCGGATCACGATGGCCGGACGTCGCCCGAGGCAGAATGGCCGCCACTGGTCACAGAACCCGAACGCAGCCCTATTCAACTCCAACTGGCTTGCGCAGATGTCGTGGATGGCGGCGGTCGTGGCAGCGCGACCCCGACCAGCACGTCGCGCGTGATGATTTCCGTCAGACGATCCTCGGACCAACCATCGGTTTCGGCAGGGCGAAGTGGCAAGACCATCCAGCGGAAATCGGCGGTGCTATCCACCACACGCACTTCCACCCCCTCGGGCAGGGCCGTGCCCCATTCGGCCAGCACGCCCCGGGGATCACGCACGGCGCGGGCCCGGTAGCCGAAGCTCTTGTACCAATGCGGCGGGTAGCCGAGCACCGCGCGCGGGTAGCAGCTGCAGAGGGTGCAGACGACCAGATGATGCCGTTGGGGCGTGTCCTCGAGCACGCCGAGAGGTGGGGCACCGGCCATGGACACCCCCAACGCTTCGGCCGCGGCGGTGCCGTCCGAGAGCAGGAGTTGCCTCCATTCAGGGTCGAGCCAGGCCCGGGCCACCATGCGGGCGCCGATCTCAGGGCTCGCGCGATCCGTCTGTTCTTGGCGGGCGCTCAGCTCCTCCTCGGTCAGGATGCCCTTTGCCTTGAGGGCGGCGATGAGGGCTTCGAGCCGTGCGGGGGAGTCGGGGCGGGCGGGAGCGCTCATTCAGGCGGCGCCCCTTGCAGGCTCAAGAGGCTCGAGCCAGTGCTCGAAGATCTCGACCAGCACCTCGTCGCCGGGGTGGCCCTCATTCCAGATCGGCGGCTGCTCGAACAGGACATGGTAGAGAGCACGCTTCGGTGCCGGCCGGGCGAAGGCGAGATCCTCGGGGTTCGCAAAGCTGCCGAGAAGGCGCTGCACCGTCCCGGTACGCCCCCGCAGGTAGTGCGGCGTGCGGATATGGCAGGGGCCGCGGCGCTCTGGCCAGTCGTCCCTGACGTGAACCCGGGTGCCGGGCGGGAAACGGGGCGCCGTGGCGGCGGGCCTGCCGGGTGGATCGGAGGCAGCGGCACTGGTGCCCTCGGCCGGGGTCATCGCAGGTCCTCCTGCGTCACGACGCCCTTCTCGAGCATCAGCGTGGTGATCGAGCGAAGCCAGCGTTCATAATAGGTGAGGTCCAGGTATTCGCTTTCCGGAATCGCTTCGATCCCCCGGCGGAGCTCGTCCACCGTCATCAGCTTTTTCTGGGCCAGGAGCTGACGCAGGGCATCCACGCGCTTGCCGAAGTCGTCGGGCGGTGCCTCGTCACGCTCCACGGCGGTGCAACGGAAGCGCGGGGCCCCGCCCATGTCGTGCGTGGCGGGGACCGGGGCCTCGAATGGGGACCCGGCGCTGAGGGCGGCGTCGCTCATGGTACGAGGCTAGGACGGCGGGCCAAGTGCGTCCACTTGTCCGGCACCACGGGAGATGTCGCCCAGCTCGGCGGTGCAGCGCCCGTCCCTGCGGGCGGGCCGATGATGGTCGCCAGCCGGCTGGTCGCTACCGAGGTGGCATCGGGGATACGGGTACATCGTGACCGAACAGCCGCCGCGCCGTCGCTCCTCCCCGGCAAGCCGGCATGTACGGATGCGTTTACGATCAGGCCGTCACGAAGCCCGAGAGCGCCACCGCGAACCACGATGGAGGATGCCCTACCCCGAACAGCATCCGTCTCGCCTCACGACGCCGCCGCGATGGCCTGCTCCTCGCTGTACCCGGCGCCTTCCGTGATCAGCGTCCTCAGCGCGTCGGGAGGCAGGGCGGCGCTGACCTCCTGCCGAAGCTTGTCGTGCACCGCCTGGGCGCTGAGGCCCCGCAGGGTGCCGCCTTGCTGCTGTCTCACCTCGCCGAAGCCCATGAGCCGCGCGGCGATGTCCGGCTTCCCCTCTCGCGCCGCCAGCAGGCCGAAGCGCTCGAGATTGGCCGTCACCTCGGCCGGCATGCCCATGATCCGGGTGGCGTAAAGCCGGTCCGTGGCGATGCGCCGGGCCCGCGGCAGATCGTCCTGCATGAGGCTGTAGGTGGCCATCGCGCCGTGCAGGTGCTGCACCCAGGCCGATCGTATCCGGCCGGGCCCCAGCTCTTCCAGCGCCCGCTCGACGATGGTGAGCGCCTCTCCGACGCGGCCGCTGGAGAACGCCAGCTCCGCCAGATCCCCCAGCACCAGCGCGCGGTCGCGCTGCGCGGCGAGCCGGTCGGCCAGCGCGAGCGCGGCCGACAGGACGACGCCGGCCTCGTCCACAGCGCCCCGACGAAGGAGGAGCAGCGCCCGCAGGCGCTGCAGGCCGATCATCGCCTTTGTCTCGGCAGCCCTGCCCAGCCACTCCGCCGCCTCCGCCAACCGGGCCGCTGCGCCCGATGCATCGCCCGCCATCATCGCGTGCAGGGCCTGGTGAGACAGGGCGCGCCCGAGCGCGGACGGGTCGGGATCGTCCCGCAACAGGGCGACCGCCCTGGCGGAGGCGGCGGGCGCGCCCGGCTCGCCCAGGGCCAGCCAGCCGCTCCGGCCAAGCCAGAGGCGACCCTCCGTCCCGGAGGGCAGATCAGCCGGTCGGAGGGCCAGCGCGCGATCGAATACCTGGGTCAACTCGCCGGTGGAGGCGAACTCGCCCCAGAAGGGCCCGGTGACGCTGGCGAGGGTCGCGCCCAGTGCCGCATCGCCGCCCTCGTCCAGCGCCCAGGCGAGGTTCGTGCGGAGTAGCTCCCATTCCGGACGGTAGCGGGCATGCCAAGCGGCATCCCCGGTCACCTCCCAATTCGCCTCGGCAGCGCGGCACAGGCCCGTCAGCCATTGCGCGAGGCGGGCCCTGGTCTGCCACGTCTCGGCGGCCGGCACGCTCTCCCCGATGATGAAGCGTGTCGCTTCGAGCAGCCGGTAGCGCGGCGGGTCGCGCGACAGGTCCGCCTGGACGAGGGACTTGTCGACAAGCCCGGCGATCAGCGCCGGAAGGGCATCCGTCTCCGTGCCGTCCGCCGCGAGGGCCCGGGACGCCTCCATGCTCCAGCTCCCCCGGGCGGCGGCAAGGCGCCCCAGCAGCGCCCGCTCCACCGGCTCCAGCAGATCCAGGCTCCAGGCGATTGTCGCCCGGAGGGTCTTCTGCCGGGTGGGAGCGGTGCGGCGGCCTTCGGCCAGGGGCGCGAGGCGCTGTTCCAGCATCTCCCGCAGCTGCCCGGGGCGCAGCGATTGCAGCAGTGGAGCGGCCAATTCGAGGGCCAGGGGAAGCCCGTCCAGTTGCCGGCAGATGGCGAGGATGTCCTGCGCCTCCTCCGCGCTCGGCACGAAGGGGCCGATCACCGCACGGGCGCGCTCGAGAAACAGGGCGCCGGCCGGATAGGCCTCGGGCCCGGCCCCGGCGATCCCGTCATCCGGCTCGGGAACGGCGAGCGGCGCAAGCCGGTGGCGGTGCTCGCCCTCGGCCCGGAGCGGCTCCCGGCTCGTGGCCAGGATGGTGATACGGGGGGCGGCGCGCAGGATCGCCTCGGCCATTTCGGCCACGGGGTCGAGCATGTGCTCGCAGTTGTCGAGCAGCAGCAGGCCGCGCCGCGGCGTCAGCCAGAGAAGGCTGGAGGCGCGGTAGGCGAAGTTCCGCACGTCGATGCCCAGGGCACGCGCGATGGTCCGGGGCAGGGCGGCCGGATCGGTCTGCCCGCCGAGGTCGGCGAACCAGACCCCGTCCGGGAAGTCCGCCGCCACCCGGTCCGCGACCTCCAGCGCCAGCCGCGTCTTGCCGACCCCGCCGCCGCCCAGGATCGTGACCAGCCGGCCGGAGACGAGGCGCGCCGCCACCGCCTCCACATCCGCCTCCCGCCCGATCATCCGGGTGAGGGGGCGCGGCAGATCGGCCGGGCTCTGGCCGGGCAAGGGCGGCGGAGGCGGGGCGGGCACGGCGGGCTGCGGCCCATCCGGGTCCAGGGGCGCGACGAAGCGGTAGCCCTTGCCGGAGACCGTCGCGATCACGCCGGCGCCCAGCAGCTTGCGCAGCGCGGCGACGTGCACGGTGAGGTTGCCCTCCTCCACCACCCGGCCCGGCCACACGAGTTCCAGCAACGCGTCCTTCGTCACGACGGCCTCCCGCCGCTCGATCAGGGCGAGCAGCAGGTCAAAGGCGCGGCCGCCGATCGCCGCCTCGCGCCCGTCCACCAGAAGGGCGCGGCGCGCGGGCAGCACGGCGTACCGGCCGAAGGCGTAGCCCCCGGCCGGTCCGGCGCCGGGGATCGGGAAGTCCGGACTCATCGCCGGGCAGGCTAGCGGGCGCGGCCGCTTAGGAAAAATTCGGAACTCTACGGAGGCGTCACGAGGATTTCGGCCCCCCTCCGGCCGCAGGGTCGGCCCCACCCCATCCGGAGGCTCAACCGTGACCCTCTTCCTGCTCGCCTATCTCGCAGGGGGGCTGACGCTCCTCAGCCCCTGCATCCTGCCGGTCCTGCCCTTCATCCTGGCGCGGGCGGACCGGCCCTTCCGCCGCGACACCCTGCCATTGCTGACCGGCCTCGTGCTCGGCTTCGTGCTGGTGGCGAGCCTCGGCGCCGTGGCCGGCGGCTGGGCCGTGGAGGCCAACCAGCACGGCCGCACGGTGGCCCTGGCTTTGCTGGGGCTGTTCGGGCTGACCTTGCTCTGGCCGGGCCTGGCAGACCGCCTGGCGCTGCCCCTGGCAGGGATGGGTGACCGGTTGCGGCGGCGCGCCGCGGTGGCCCGCTCACCGCGTCTCGCCTCGCTCCTGGTCGGCGCCGCGACGGGGCTGGTCTGGGCGCCTTGCGCCGGACCGGTGCTGGGACTGATCCTGACCGGGGCTGCCGTCGAGGGGCCGACCCTCGGGAGCGCGGCGCTCTTGGCGGGCTATGCCGCGGGGGCGGCGACGGCACTCGCCCTGGTCTCGGCCCTGGGCGGGCGGCTGCTGCGGGCCATGCGGCGCGCCCTTCCCGCCGCCGGGCTGCTGCGCCGGGGTCTGGGTGCGCTCGTCGTGCTGGCCGTCGCCGCCATCGCCCTCGGCCTCGATACGCGGCTGCTCGCCGCGACCTCCCTTGCCGGTGCCACGACGCTGGAGAGGGCGCTGGTGAACACCCTGCCCCCCGGGGAGCGCTCCGCCATGCTGCAACGTGCTGCGACACCCGCGCCCCTGCCCGTGCTGGGCCGCCTGCCCGGCCTCGACGGCGCGGTGACATGGCTGAACACGCCACCACTTTCGCCGGAGGCG
The DNA here is from genome assembly GCF_050154705.1 of Muricoccus radiodurans. Lineage (GTDB taxonomy): Bacteria > Pseudomonadota > Alphaproteobacteria > Acetobacterales > Acetobacteraceae > Roseomonas > Roseomonas radiodurans. The sequence goes on from NZ_CP189561.1 coordinate 4,882,635, forward strand.
CTGCGCGGCAAGGTCGTGCTGGTCAACTTCTGGACCTACTCCTGCATCAACTGCCTCCGCACCCTGCCGCAGCTGCGCGCCTGGGCGCAGCAATACGCGGATCGCGGGCTGGTGGTGCTGGGCGTCCACACGCCGGAATTCGCCTTCGAGCGGGACGTGAGCAAGGTTCGCCGCGCGCTGCGCGACCTGAACATCACCTACCCCGTCGCCGTCGATAGCGGCTACGCGGTGTGGCGCGCCTTCGGCAACGGGTCCTGGCCGGCCTTCTACCTGGCCGATGCCGAGGGCCGCGTGCGCCACGTGCAGTCGGGCGAGGGCGGCGAGGCGCGGCTGGAGGCCGCGATCCGTGCCCTGCTGGCCGAGGTCGGTCAGGACAGAGAGGCGCCCGGCGTGGCCCTGCACCGGCCGGGAACCCAGGCCGCGCCCGACTTCGCCCACTTGCGCTCGGCCGAGATGTATCTCGGCTACCGCCAGGCGACCGGCTTCGCGGGGCGGCAGGCGGTGCGGCGGAACGCGCCGCAGCTCTACCAGGCCGCCGACCCCGGCCTGAACGAGTGGAGCCTGGACGGGCGCTGGACCGTCGGCGCCGAGCACGCCGAGCTCGACGCGGCGGGCGGCGGCATCGTCATGCGCTTCCATGCCCGTGACCTACACCTCGTGCTCGGCGCGCCGGACGGCCGGCCGGTTCGCTTCCAGGTCATGATCGACGGCCGCGCCCCCGACGACGACCACGGGGCCGATACCGATGCCCAAGGCATCGGCACGGTGGACGGGCACCGCCTCTATCAGCTCGTCCGCCAGCGCGGCGAGGTCGGAACGCGGCTCTTCGAGATCCGGTTCCTGGATGCCGGCGCGCAGGCCTACGCCTTCACCTTCGGCTGACGCCGCGGGACCGCCCCCTCTCCATCACCGACAAGGACGATCCTTATGATCCCATCTCACCCGGGTCTGTCCCGGCGCAGCCTGCTGGGCGCGGCTGGCCTGGCCCTGGCAGCCGGCACCGCGCCGCCGGCCGCCTTCGCCCAGCCCTCCACCTTCGGGCCGCTCAGGCGGGCATCGACCGACGTGCTGGAGATCGGCTTCGTCGAGCTGGGTGCGCCGGCCGGGCCGGTGGCCATCCTCCTGCATGGCTGGCCCTACGACATCCACACCTACGAGGAGGTGGCCCCGCTGCTGGCGGCGCGCGGCTACCGGGTGATCGTGCCCTACCTGCGCGGCTACGGCGCGACGCGCTTCCTGTCCGACGCCACGCCGCGCAACGGCCAGCAGGCGGCGGTCGCGGCCGACATCCTGGCCCTGATGGACGCGCTGCGGATCGACCGCGCCGTGATCGCCGGATGCGACTGGGGGGCGCGAACCGCGAACATCCTCGCCGCGCTCTGGCCGGAGCGGTGCAGCGCCCTCGTCTCCGTCAGCGGCTACCTCATCGGCAGCCAGGAGACGAACAGGGCGCCGCTGCCGCCACAGGCCGAGCTGTCCTGGTGGTACCAGTTCTACTTCGCGACGGAGCGCGGGCGCGCGGGCTACGAGCGTTATCGCGCCGACTTCGCGCGGCTCATCTGGCGTCTTGCCTCGCCGCGATGGAACTTCGACGAGGCCACCTTCCAGCGGAGCGCCGCGGCATTCGAGAATCCGGACCACGTCGCGGTCTCCATCCACAACTACCGCTGGCGGCTCGGGCTTGCCGCCGGCGAGCGCCGGTATGACGCGCTGGAGACGCGCCTGGCAGCCTTTCCGTCCATCGGCGTGCCCACCATCACGCTGGAAGGGGATGCGAACGGCGCACCGCATCCGGAGCCGTCCGCCTATGCCGCGAAGTTCACGGGCCGGTACCAGCACCGGCTGATCACCGGCGGCATCGGCCACAATCTTCCCCAGGAAGCGCCAAAGGCCTTCGCACAGGCCGTGCTCGACGCCGTTGCATGATGACCGCGAACAGCATCCAGCCCGGCCCGACGAACACAGGCATCACCGCCAGGGCGGACGACATGCCTTCGGACAGGATCCGGTTGAAGCGGCGCGACACCGGCGGAGATCGCCGGTGTCGTGTCCGTCTTCGCCGCCAATGAAGCCAGCGTCACTTTCGAGCCCGCGAGAGGGTCAGCGCTGGGTCTCGTGAAGCGGGTTGTTGTACCTCCCAGGGGTGGTCGAAGCGGCAGGCCACCCAATAGGCTCCATGCCGGTGCTCACCAACGCTGATCTGCGGGCGGCGGGTACCCTGTCCACATCACAGTTCAGCAGCCGTCGCACGCTGGTCAGGGCGCGGTGGCGCTCGGCCCCGACCTTCTCATGGGCGACTGGGTTACCGCGCCCCGTGCGGCGTCGCTCGCTCCTAACACTTCGTGGGGATGCTGGTCAGGCGGGCTGCCATGATGGCGTCCATGGTTCGGTTCGATGGCCGGGACGCGATCTGAGCATCCCGGCCCCCTGGATTCGGGGATGAGGCACCCTTCAGACCTGCGCCAGGCCGCCATCGGCGAAGAGTTCGGCCCCGGCGACGAAGCTGCTGTCATCCGAGGCAAGGAAGAGCACGGCCTTCGCGATCTCCTCCGGCTCTCCCACGCGCCCGAGCGGCACCTGGCTGGCGAGGGCGTCCAGCAGCCCCTTCTGCTGCGCGGCGTCCTGGCCCGCCAGTTCCACCAGCCCAGTGGTTCGCACCGGACCGGGGCTGATGACGTTCACGCGGATGCCGCGCGCCTTCAGGTCCAGGGTCCAGCTGCGGGCCAGGTTCCGCACCGCCGCCTTGGAGGCGCTGTAGAGGCTGAACGCGGCCGTGCCCATCGTCCCGGCGGTCGATCCCGTCAGGATCACGGAGGCGCCGTCCACCAGCAGCGGCAGAGCCTTCTGCACCGTGAAGACCACGGCCTTCACGTTGCGTCCGAATGTGTCCTCGTACTGCTCCTCGGTGATGGCGCCGAGCGGCAGCATCGTGCCGCCGCCGGCATTGGCGAAGAGGACGTCGATCCGCCCTGCTTCGGCCTTCACCCGCTCATAGAGGCGGTTGAGGTCGTCGGGCTTGGTCGAATCTGCCTGAACCCCCGTGGCGTTGGGGCCAATCTTGGCCACGGCGGCGTCGAGCTCTGCCTGGCGACGGCCGGTGACATAGACGCGCGCGCCTTCGGCGGCGAAGCGCCTGGCAGTGGCGAGCCCGATGCCGCTGGTCCCGCCGGTGACGACGGCGACCTTGCCCTCAAGCTTGCGAGCCATGTGTGCAGTTCCTTGCTGGTTGATACGCGGAGAATGTCGCCACGCCTCATGGTTCAAAATAGAAAGGGTCGCAAAGCATCCTTGCAGGATTGTCGATGTCGGGACTGCCGGATTTCGAAGCCCTGGCCATGGTCGCCAAGGTGGCGGAGGAGCGTTCCTATGCCGGGGCCGCCCGGGCGCTGGGCGTCTCGGTCGCGACCGTGTCCCGCGCCGTCACCCGGCTGGAGGAGCGGTTGGGTGGGCGGGTCTTCAACCGAACCTCCCGCCGCCTCGCTCTGACGGATCTTGGCCGCGGTGTCGCGGAGCGGGCGGCCCGGGTGCTCTGGGAAGCGGAGGAGGCGGAGAGCACGGCCCGCGAACTGGCCAGCCGGCCGCGCGGCACGGTGCGGCTGGCGGTTCCCATGTCCTTCGGGCTGCGCTGGGTGGCGCCGCTGATGCCGGACTTCTTCCGGCTCTACCCCGAGATCGCCGTGGACCTGCATCTGAGCGACGCCAGCGTGGACCTGATCGGGGAGGGCTTCGACGCCGCGCTACGGATCGCGGTGCTGGAGGACTCCTCGCTCGTGGCGCGCCGGCTCTGCCCCGTGGCCCGCCATATCGTGGCTTCTCCTGCCTATCTCGCCCGCTACGGGCGCCCGCAGCATCCGGGCGAGCTGAGCGCGCATCACGGTCTTGGCTATGCCTACCACGCCCGAGGCGATGTGTGGCGCTTCACGGGACCTGCGGGCGAGGTGGTCTCTGTCACACCCTCGGGGCCGCTGCGCGTGACGAATGTGGACGCGCTGCTTCCCACGCTGCTGGCAGGGCTTGGCATCGCGGAGCTGCCGGAGTTCATCTCCGCCGAGCACCTCGCGAGCGGCCGGCTCGAGATCGTCCTTTCGGCGTGGAAGGTCGCCACCGGGGGGCTTTACTTCGTCACCCCGACCACCCGGAACCGACCGGCCAAGGTGGAAGCCCTCGGCAGCTTCCTCACGACGCGTCTGTCCCGCCCAGCCTGGTCCGGATTCCCCTGAGACCGAGGCGAGGCCGAACCGGAACGGCACGGGCTCTAGCGGCGGTAGTCGGCGCCGTCGCGGTCGATCCGGCGCAGCAGCGCCTCCCATTGCCGCTGGCCGTAGTCCGGGGTGGCCCGCAGGGCCTTCATGCGCCGGGCGGCGCGCTCGACGATGTGCGGTTCGATCAGCACTGGGGGCTCGTCCATGGTCCGGGCGATCAGCTCCACCTCGCAGGCGCGCTCCAGCATGTAGAGGCGCTTGAGGGTGGCGGGGATCGTGCGGCCGGCGGCCAGCAGGCCGTGGTTGTGCGGCACGAGGCAGCCCCCCTTCTTCGCGCTCTCGCCCAGCGCCTCGCACTCCTCGGCCGAGGCCGGAATGCCGTAGGGGTGGTAGACCACGTCATCCAGCACCTCCATGGCATCCTGGCTGATCGGGCGCAGACCCCGCTTCAGCACCGAGATGCCGGCGCCCGCGCGCGTGTGGGAGTGCATCACACAGGCGACGTCCGGGCAGGCCTTGTAGATGCCGCTGTGGATCGTGAACCCGGCGGCGTTGTAGCGCGTGCCGCCGCCGAGCACCTGTCCCGACATGTCCATCTTCACGAGACTGGAGGCGGTGATCTCGTCGAACAGGTCGCCGTAGTTGTTGATGAGGAAGGTCCCGGGCTCACCGGGCACGCGCACCGACATGTGCGTCTCCAGCAGATCGGTCCAGCCGAGGTGCTGGACGATGCGGTAGAGCGCGGCGAGATCGCAGCGCGCCTCCCACTCGGCGTCCGTGGTGCCGGGATCGGCTTTGCGGATGGCGGACATGCAGGCGTTCTCCTTGGACGTTTGTGGTCAGGGCAGGATTTTCGGCCGTCGGGCGGACTGGGCCAGTTCGAGCCGTCGCAGCCTGTGTCTGGTTCAGGTCAGCACTCGACGACGTTGACGGCGAGGCCGCCGAGCGAGGTTTCCTTGTACTTGTGGGACATGTCGCGACCGGTCTGCCGCATGGTGGCGACCGCTTGGTCCAGGCTGACGCGGTGGGTGCCGTCGCCGTGCAGGGCGAGGCGGGCGGCGTTGATCGCCTTCACCGCGCCGATCGCGTTCCGCTCGATGCAGGGCACCTGGACGAGGCCACCGACGGGATCGCAGGTGAGGCCGAGATTGTGCTCGAGCCCGATCTCGGCGGCGTTCTCCACCTGCGCGTTCGTGCCGCCGAGGGCGGCCGCCAGGCCCGCGGCCGCCATGGCGCAGGCAGAGCCGACCTCACCCTGGCAGCCCATCTCGGCGCCGGAGATCGAGGCGTTGCGCTTGATGATCGCGCCGATCGCGGCGGCGGCGAGGAGGAAGGTCTCGACGCCGGCCGGCGAGGCGCCCGGGACGAAGCGGTCATAGTAGTGCAGCGCCGCCGGGATGATCCCGGCCGCCCCGTTCGTCGGCGCGGTCACGACGCGCCCGCCCGCTGCGTTCTCCTCGTTGACCGCCAGCGCCCAGAGATTGACCCAGTCCATCGCGCCGAGCGGGTCCGGATCGTTCGCGGCGCTCCTGGCCTCGAGCCGGCGCAGCAGGGCCGGGGCCCGGCGCCGGACGCGCAGGCCGCCGGGGAGCTCGCCCGTGGCGGCCAGCCCCCGCGCGGCGCAGGCGCGCATCGCGGCCCAGATGCGGGCGAGGCCGGCGTGGAGGTCGCGCCCGGGATGCGCGGCGGCCTCGTTCCGGCGGACGAGCTCGGCGATGGAGAGGCCGGCTTCCCCGGCCCGGCGGAGGAGCTCCGCCGCGTCCGCGAAGGGATGGGGGACGGGTGCTGGTCCAGCCCCGGCGTTGTCGAGCGGGCGTCCGGCCTCGTCCACGACGAAACCGCCGCCGACCGAGTAGTAGGCGCGCTCGGTCACCCCACCGCTGCCTGTGGCGACGAAGCGCAGGCCATTCGTGTGCAGCGGCAGCGCCTCGCGCGGGCGGAAGACGATGTCCGTGGCGGGATCGAAGGGCAGCTTCTGCCCGGCGGGGAGGATGAGGCGCCGGCGTGCCCGGATCTCGGCCGCCATCGTTCCGGCGTCATCCGGATCAAGCGTATCGGGCCGCGCGCCGGTCAGGCCGAGGAGGACGGCCGTGTCGGTCGCGTGACCTCGGCCGGTGAGCGCGAGAGAGCCGTAGAGGTGGGCCGAAACCGCCTCGACGTCGGGCGGGAGCAGGGAGGCGAAATGCGCGGCCGCGACCATCGGGCCGACCGTGTGGGAGCTCGACGGCCCGACGCCAATCCGGAACAGGTCCAGAGGCCCCATCCATGGGGCGATCCCAGGAGCATCATCACATCGCATCCCGGTCCTCTCCCCTTCGCATCCATGTTGGAGCCTCGCCGGAAATGACGGGATAAGCGAGAGGTGACACCTTGCCTCTCCCAAGATGCTGACGCGAGCCAGCGACATCAGGCAGCAGTCTCACGCGCGGCGTTCAGGTTCCGGGTCGCGAGCTCAACGGCTCGCGCCACGGCACTGTCATTGATACGGACATCGACGAAGCGGACCGTCGGCCAGTCGAGCGGAAATGCCAGCACGCCAGCGGCCCGGAGCGCCACAGCGGTGTCCGCCGTGGAAACGCCGGGAGGCGACCCGAGAAGGACGATGTTCGTGCCGGGCCCCTCGCCGGCCAGCGACCCGCAGCACCCGGTGTCAAAGCCGTGGTGGTCCCGATCAATTCGAATCGTCAGCTGGCGGCGAACTCGCATCGTCCCGCCCAGCCTGATCGGCTCGCACCGGGTCATAGCACCAGCGGGGTAGCCGGGGCCGCAGCTCGGCCCGAAAACGATGGCCCGGTCACCTCAGCGACAGAGATGCCGCGATTCACGTCCAAACCCGTCAGGGTCCAATCGTGCACCGGTAAGGGGAGTGGTCTCAGTAGCCGTTCGTGGAAACGCGAGGGCCAATGAACGCCATGCGCCAAAATGTGGCCGGACGCGTCCACTTCAGCAACGGCTCCCCGCGTGCTTTCGAGCCCGTTCAGCGAGAAGCGCACCCGTCGCATCAGGCGCTCTCTACGATCAATAAAAAGAGCCAGCTGATCCGATGTCGAGAAGCCAAGGCCGGGAGCAAGGGAGACCCTGAGCACGTCACATCCATGCTCCTGCCCGTCAACTCGAATGGTCTCTGGCTCAGACACCTCCAGCACTTGCCGGCGTTCGGCTGCCCAGCTTCCCGCGATGAACATGGGGCCGAGTAGAAAGAGTGCATAGCCGTCAGCGACAAGAGCCGCTGCAGCACGGCGCTGAATGTCGACCGCGACTTCCTGATTGAATGAGACCTGAACGTCACCTTGACTGTTCGGGGCTGTGCGGCGAGTGACTTGCTTCCGCCCCTCCGGCCCGATGTGGCTCTGAGCAACCAGGCCTTCCCGGGGGAGAAGGCGCTCTTCCGATCGACCGCGGAACCCAGCATCCACCAGAGCAGGCTGGAGACTCCCGATCACCGCCGCCCACTGGCCGGTATAGCTGACACTGATGTCCTGGAGCATGGAGAACGAGGCGGCCCCGTGCGCCGCCGCACTTGCGAGAAGGAGATCTCGCGCGGCAGGTGACGTCGTCGGGGTCGTGATGGCCCGTAGTGGGGTTCCGCATGCCTGAAGAAGTCCGGCGGCTATCAAGCCGAGGCAGCTCAATCCAAGGTGACGACGATCTGGGTCCATCGACTTGGGCCTTCTGTGGTCTTCCCTGAGATTGTTGCGTTGCCGCGGTCGTCAATTCCGCCATCCGTATACAGGGATGATTTCTCGGACCTTCTCGCCTCGGCGGTGTTGATGGATGCAAAGGTCCATGGCGTGGCAATCGCTTCTCATGCGGTCTCTAGATGGAGCCTATTCTCCATGGCAGTCGAGCAATTGAGCCGAATGGGCCGGCGAAAGTGCAGACATGATTTCCGCAAGGGATCGGGCGCCTGCACTTCAGTCCGGCCCGCACGCAAGGTGCGATCGTCGAAGTTCTCATAAACTGGTTCAGCGCCGCCCTGTGCGAGGTGTCATGGCGTCCAAATCAGTTATCGGAGACCCTGCCACCAAGGGCTGGCAGGGTGCCAAACACCGCCTGTCGACTCCGGAACAGCCGAGGTAGCATACGCTATATCAGCGGCACGAAGTTGATCGCGTTGCCGCGACGTCGTGCTCCAGATGTGCAGCCTCGGTCTCGCACAAGGCCTTCTCACGTGGGTTCCACGTGTCACGAAGAAGCCAGTCGTATCGATCCTGAACGTCGAGGACGGCCTAGTCCCGGTCACTCGGACTGCAAGGCTTGCCTTGTCCGAGGATGTTTTAGCCCGGCCTATTCTATCGACCTCGACGAGTGGTAGACCATCGCTGCGCTCCGAAGTGTCGCGGAGCCCGGTCTTCGTGCTGCCGCCCTTACCCATGACCAACCTCGTCATTGATCAAACGTTGTCTGGACAGGCAAGAACAATCTGGGGCGGCTCTCGCTGAAGTATCACTTGGTGTTGGTTGCTCTTACAGTTCGCCAGGATTGGCCTGCCCCTCTCTCGGCAAGTAACTGAACCGAAGGCACATGTTGTCCTGGCATTATTGTTGCTGAAAACAGGGGGAGATGAGGAGGGACGGTCTTGCAGAAGGCGGCTCCGGAATTCCTCGACAAGCACACACCGCTCTCGGCCACGCTGACCGCGGAGGTGATGATTCAACTTCTGCGTTCATGGGGTGGCCAGGTCTTGGTCGACCCTGTCGTGGGCGGAGGATCTCAGAACGCCGATACGACCGTTCTGTTTGCCCTGCTGCACCAGGAGTTTGGTGTTGCCCTCCTTGATCTCGCGCCAAGATGCGAGCCCCAAGCCGTATCCCAGTTCCGGAAGCACTATCGTGCCGTAAGGCCGGACCTACCTGTCCCGCCGGTCGTTTACCGATCTCTCACCGCGTCAGATCTGTGGCGTCTGACCATCGTGCTCGACGCGGCCTTTGCTGCGGAGGCACCGATCGATTCATACAGTCACGAATGGATGGAGCTCGCGCGAGATCTCCTGACGAAGCGCCCTGCAAAGAAGCATCCCCGCGCAAGGAGGCCAGCTGGGCTGGCAGAGGCCGAGACGGCGGAAGTGGGGGGCGTAGCGGGAGCGGAACCCATCGCGACATCCATGCCGGCTGTCGGCAGCTTGTCGCGGCAGGTGCCGCCCGCCGTGTCAATATCCATTGCTGATCCAACGAGGCGTGTTTCACCTTGGATGTTGCTGACCGCCACCTTGTGCGCGTTGATTGCAATCGGTCCGCAACCTGCGCCCGGATTGATTCTGGACCTGCGCATGGGAGGCAGGGGTGTCTCGGGTGGAGGTCCGCTGCCATCTGCGAGGGAGAATAGCTTATCGCATTCCGCTGTCCCCACGTTGGATCAGGACAGGACATCTCTCGATCAGATTCGTCGTGAGGCTGTTTCGACCAACACGCTCGATGCACCTCTCGGCCCCACAGAAGTATCGGGCCATGTTGATGGCAGCACGCCCCCTTATCTGGCGGGAAACTCGGGACCGTATGGAGCAGGAACCAACGTTCCTCAGTTGCCCGTCCTGGCCGAATACCCCGTGCTGATCACGCCAACAGTGCCGCCTGTGGATGCTGCCGCCTTGCAGAGGACGACAGAGGCTGCGAGGCCCTCCTCCGGCATCCCTCAAGCCCCCCGGATGGACCTCCCGCAGTCACCTTCGGTCCCATGTACGCCCCGAACCGTAGCGGAAAGCGAAGCGCCTCCTGTTTGGCCGGATCTGTGCGTTCCTGGGGAGCAGTCCGATGGAGAGCTCGTGGCGGCGCAGCCTTCCGCCCCGGGTGGGAGTGTCTTGGGTGGCGTGGCGCTCGCGGACAGCGGACGTCCACGGGGAGCCGCGCTGCTCGCGGCGACCGAGCCGCCATTGGATGACATGGCGGATGATGACCTGCCAAGCTCCCGATCCGAGGTGGCGGAGCGGGAGCGCACGACGGTTGCTTCCGCAGACACTCCGCCACCCTCGTCGGTGGACGGCCTCGTAACGTCTTCCCGGTTCTCTGATTCGACGGCGATGGCCCCCAGTGCCCCACCCGAGCCTCTGCCGATGATCGTGGCGGGCTCGTTCAGCCCATCACCGCCCGCCGTAATACGCGGCGTCCAATTGACAGACGCTCTGCCCACCCCGGCCGCGGTCCCGATCGGTTCAAACGTCGGCTCCGCCTCGATGGATGGCGCCGCGGACATGCCTGACTCCGGTCCGCCTAGCATAGTGCCGGAACAAACTGTGGAGGAGATTGGCCCTGACACGGCGATGACCGCAGGCCCAGCCCGGGTTGATCCCGGCATTGTTTCGCCGCGGGAGCCGGATCGCGCGTCTGCCGGCTTAATCGCCATCGTGACGGAACCTGGGGTGGTGCAGCCGCCCGAACGAGATGAACCAATATCAACGCAAGGCACGGCCCACCTAGCACCGATCCTGCCGCCGGGAGGTGTTCCAGTGGTGCATGGGCCGACGGAGGCACCGCTGACGTCGCAAGGTCCGGCGATCCCGTCGGACACAGATTTGCGCCTGTCGCCCTTACTGGATTCTCCCACGGTGCAGGCTCCCCACCCGCCTGGCGCGAACCCGCTGGCGTCCACCATTGGCGACACTCCGACCGGCCAGACCATGGCCACACCGGTCCCGCAAACGCCGGTGATTCCGGAAGAACCGGCTGCCGGATCCGAGCCCCTGTCCACGGCGGCAGGCCGATCCGATCTTGGAATAGATTCCCCGGTCGCCGCAGTGGCCACGTTGGTCCAACCCGGTCCTGCAGATCCTGCCGGACCGGACGTCGCACCGCCCGGGCAGGCCGCCAACGTGCTGGAACTTACGCCGGATGCACCGGCCGATCGGATGGCTGCGCCACCGATGGAGGCACGGAGCCCGCTTGGCTCGGCCCTTCCTCCTGGAGCAGCCATGGTCGAGCCGGCGCCTCCTTCGAGCGCCCTGGCCGAAACGCCTTCACCGAACGGAACACCGGAGCGGGGCGACCCTGATGTGGAAACGGCTGAGCCCGCCCAGGTAGTGCCGAGGGGTACGGCCCCAACTGAGCAAACCGTGGCGACCCAGCTTACACAGGCTGCTGATCCGGCGAAGCTTGGCACTCCCCTTACGGTGCACCCCACGGCGTCGCGCCCGGTCTCCACTCTACCTCCGGCGCTGCTAACGACCTTGGTGCGCCGGGGCGACGCCATGCTGGCCGTGGGCGACATCTCTGCCGCCCGCCTTCTCTACGAGCGCGCCGCCGCCGCTGGCCACGGACCCGCCGCCACTGCCCTGGGGCGAACCTACGATCCATCCGTGCTGGAAGGGCTTCGGGTCCGAGGTCTACGCCCCGAGCCCTCGATCGCTGCGACTTGGTACGCTCTCGGAATCAGGCTCGGCGACCCGAACGCGGAACTGCACGCCAGTCGCTTGCGGGCGGGCTCGTTGAATTGAGGCGGATGGGGCACGTCCTGGTAGGAGAGAGACGATGTGTGCAGTGCCCATCATCCGACGCGGATTGATGCTTTCCGCGGCAACCGCCTTGTTGCCGCGAGCGGCCACCGCGCAGCCCGGCATACCCGCCCCCGCATCCATGACGGCTCGGGCAAACGCAGGGACGGTCGGCGTGATCGCCGGGGGCGTCGATGGAACCTACATCCGTATTGCCGCCGACCTGGCCGCGGTTCTCGATGACGGCGACCGATTGCGCGTGCTACCCATCATAGGCCGCGGCTCCGTGCAGAACATCTCCGATCTCCTGTTCGTTCGTGGGATCGACATTGCCATCGTGCAGTCCGACGCGCTGGCCTTCGTTCGCCGCCGGCGCCTCTTTCCTGGCGTGAGCCAAGCCATTCAATACGTCGCCAAACTTTACGACGAGGAGGTGCACATCCTGGCTGGTCCTGATGTCACCAGAATCGAGGATCTGGCAGACCGACCCGTGAACGTGGATGTGCCGGGCAGCGGCACGGCGATGACGGCGTCCCTGCTCTTCGAGGCCTTGAACATGGCTCCGAAGGTCTTGAATGACCCCCAGGACGTTGCATTGGAGAGACTGCGTCTGGGTGAGATCGCGGCCCTGGTCTACATCGCAGGCAAGCCCGCGCGTCTCTTCTCATCACTGCCAGCAGGGTCGGGCATGCATTTCGTGTCCTTGCCGATGACGGCAGCCTTGCTGGACACATATTTGCCGACGCAGCTCGGGCATGCCCAGTATCCGGCGCTGGTGCAGGCAGATGCCCCGGTGGATACGCTGGCAGTGGGGGCGGTCATGGCAGCGTATGCTTGGCCACCGGGCACTGAACGTTTCCGGAAAGTGGCGACCTTCGTTGAGGCCCTCTCCACCCGTTTCGAGCATTTCCTCCGCCCGCCCCGTCATCCGAAATGGCGGGAAGTGAACCTCGAGGCGCAGGTGCCGGGTTGGGTCCGTTTCAACCCGGCCCAACCGGGCCCGCCCCCTCGCTGGCGGCCGTAATCGTACCACAACCTTCGCGTCGCGGTTGACCGGGATGCTGGTTCACGGGCGCCCTACCGGAGGCGGGGCTGAACATGGCCGAGCATATTCCTCAATGTATCTTACCCGGCTCGTTTCCGTGCGCCAACTTCCCTGCTGAGCTCGCTAACAGTTTGCCGAGTAGGTGAAATCGCCGGACACCACCCGGGGAGCGGAACCGCAGGCAGGCGAGCGCGTCGAGGACAGTGAGCCGCGCAGGTGCTCGGCAAATTGCGCTGCCCTGCTCGCGGCCTCTGCGTATTCCGGAGCATTGACGAGGTCGGCGGTGGGGAGAGGCAGACCTGCTTGAGGCCGTGAGCAGCAACACGTGCCGGACCGCACCTTCCTCATCAGCACTTCGACACCTTTCGCGCAGATCGCTTGGGCGCTTTGCTCTCGGTCCGGGAGAGGAGTTTCAATCGCTCGCCATGAGACGGCTGGTGGCCGTCGAAAGGGCAGGGCGCTCGACCGAGTCCTCTTCCAACAGCAGCCGGGGAGGGTCGTCCAGCCAACTCGGCCGTCCAAAGCCTTGCCGCCTCCCCCTCCTGACAGATGGCGGGATCAGCTTCCATCGCCCAGGGACGCAGATGTAACAATAGCGGCCGGAGGATTCGTATCATGAGCCAAGCAGCCGAGTTCCATAATCTCGACACGCCGGTGGGCGGAATTCCGCGCGAGCTTGCACCGGGCCTCACCACACAGATCTTTCCAGGAGAGGGCGCCATGCTCTCCATCGTAACGATCGCGCCGAATGCCGCGGGCACGCTGCACGCGCACCCCGAGGAGCAATGGGGCGTGCTTCTGGACGGATCGGCGGTCCGGGTTCAGGGCGGCGAGGAGATTCCGGTGAAGAAGGGAGATTTCTGGCGCACCCCGGGCGGGGTGCCTCACACGATGCGCGCGGGGCCGGAGGGGGCTCGCGTCCTCGACATCTTCAGCCCGCCACGGCCCGAGTACCGCGTTGCCGGTAAGGGTTTCGGGACCGGCTGAGCCGAGCGGCCGATTCGGGGAGCGTTCCTGCGGAACGAACTCTGTGAGAGGCACCGCAGCCGACCTCAACGCCCGCAGGAGGAAACGAGAAGTGAAGCATCATCTGACCCGACGCGCTGCGTTGGTGCTTACCGGCGCGGCAGCCGGCATCTCGGCGGCGCACGCGCAGGGTACCTGGCCGTCCGGCCCTCTTCGCCTGGTCGTCCCCTTCGCGCCCGGGGGCTCCACTGACGCGGTCGCGCGGCTCGTCACGCCCGGACTGAGCCAGCAGCTTGGGCACCCGGTGGTGGTCGAGAACAGGTCCGGCGGTGCGGGCGCCATCGGGACGGAGCTCGTCGCGAAGGCCCGTCCGGATGGCCAGACCTGGCTCCTGACCTTTGACAGCCACGCTGTCCTCCCGGAACTCGTTCCGAATCTTCCCTTCAACCTCACCGGAGACCTTGATCCGGTGATGCTGATCGGCGGTGCGCCCTACGTGATCGCCACGCGTCCGGACAAGCCCTATCGCAGCCTGAGCGATCTGGTGAGCGCGGCGAAGGCGCGTCCGGGCGGGGTCTCCTACGGGTCCACCGGCAACGGCACCATTGGCCATCTGACGATGATGCTCATCCAGTCCCGTGTCGGCGCATCCATGCCGCACATCGCTTACCGCGGCGGCGGGCTCGCGGTGAACGACACCGTGGCCGGACATGTGGACGTGATGATCGGAAGCGCGGCGCTCGTGGCGCCCCACATCGCGGGCGGGACCTTGCGGGCTCTGGCCCAGTTCGGCCCGACCCGCCTTCCCGCCCTGGCGCAGGTTCCGACCGCGGAGGAAGCCGGATTTCCCGGTCTGACCGCCGAGGCGTGGTGGGGCGTCTTTGCGCCGGCCCGCACGCCGGAGCCGATCATCGCGCGCATGAACGCAGCCCTTCGGGAAACGCTATCCGACGACCGTGCTCGTCGGCAGATGGAAGAGACACAGCAGGCCCGACTGGTCTTGTCCGACCCGGCCACCTTGAAGACCTTCCTGGACCGGCAGGTCGAGATATGGGGTCGCGTGGTGCGCGAGAACCGCATTCAGGCCGACTAGCCGAGCCGGCACCGGCATCTCCTTGAGCACGTCGGACCAAGGATAGGCGCATTGCGCCAGTCGGAGGTATCCTCTGCCGATCCGGGCATCCGGGGCCGCTTTGCCCGATCGACAGACAGCGGGTGAAGACGGGCCATCTCCGACGTGATCAGGACCTCTGGGCCAAGACCGCTTCAACGGGCGCCCGGCGGATTGGCATCGATAGTCCGACATGCAGCGCTCCCGGCCCGCGGTGCGCAGACAAGGAAGGTAACCGCTTATGGACTGGACGAGCCGGCGACGGCGCTTCCGCGAGATCCTGGCCAGCGATGGCTGCGTGCACCCAGCTTCGGTGCATGACCCCGTCTCGGCCCGCATTGCGGCTGACCTCGGGTTCGAGACGGCGATGCTGGCCGGTTCCGTTGCCTCCCTCGCGGTGCTCGGCGCGCCGGACCTGATTGTCCTGACACTGACGGAGTTTGCCGAACAGGCCCTGCGGATCAACCGCGCCGGGGCACCACCGCTCATCGTGGACGCCGACCACGGCTACGGAAACGCGCTGAGCGTCATGCGCACGGTGCAGGAACTTGAGACGGCCGGCGTCTCGGCGCTGTCCATCGAGGATACCTTGCTGCCGGCGCCTTTTGGCGGTGGACCTCCGCGCCTGATCTCCTTGGAAGAGGGAGTGGGCAAGATGAGGGCCGCGGTAGCCGCGCGGGAGGACCCTGACCTTGTGATCTTTGCCCGAACCAGCGCTCTGGCGATCGGCGGGCTGGAGGAGGCGGCTGCCCGGGTTCGCGCCTATTCCGGGCTTGGGGTGGACGGGATCTTCCTGGTGGGCGCGAAGACCCGAGCGGAGATCGAGGCGATGCGAGCGCTGACGACGTTGCCCTTCGTCCTCGGTTCGGCGTCGGGCGAGCTGTCCGACCCCGCTTGGCTCGTCGCGCAGGGCGTGCGGGTCGCACTCCTGGGCCACCAGCCCTTCCAGGCAGCGATCGCGGCCTTGCACGCCACGATGAAGGCCTTGCGTGAGGGAACAGCGCCCACGGCGCTCTCGGGATTGGCTCCGGCCGCCCTTTCGAAGCAGGTAACGCGCGACGCCGATTATGCGGCATGGGCGAGAGACTTCCTGGGCGATGGATGAGCCTGTCGGGCACCATCCAGACCAATGGAAGGGGCCGAGCTTCCTCCCGTCATCAGGGCGTCTTAGGACCCATGATTCGTACCACCGCAGCACGAGGTTGATGAAAGGCAGAGGACGAAGCGCTTCTATCCCTCCGTGCCCGGGCACCCATCGGGCTCAATCCGGCACCATGATGCCGGTGGGGAGAGCACGTCGGAGGCGCCTCCTTCATCCGGTCCTTCAGTTCAGGCGGAGGTCAAGGATGTGGCTTGGATCCGGCTGCAACTCGCCCCGCTCAACGCGCCGCACGATATCGGTGAGCGCCGCGTTGGCTGGGGCGTCGAGTCCGATCTCCTGGCCGCGCTCGACGATGTAGCCGTTGAGGAAATCAATCTCCGTGCGTCGGCCCTTCACCATGTCCTGGCCCATGGAAGGTCGGTGCGCGGCACCGCCCTTGGCCGCTTCGGCCAGACGATGTTCGTCGTACACGCGCCGGGCCTCGGGATCGCCCTCACCAGCGCGGGCGATGGTCTCAGGATCAATGTGATGCACCTCCTCCAGCTCATAGCCGAGGGCTTGGCCGATCCTGATCGCCTCGCTGCCGAGGCGGGCGGTGAAATGGCGCAAGACATCATTGGTCAGGAGGTCGCGGCTGATCAGGCCGGTGCAGGCGGAGAGGCCGTTGGCCATGGCATTCGTCACCAGTTTCGTCCAGCGTTCGCCCCAGAGATTCGCCGTGATCCGGGTGCTATCCGACAGGGCGACGAGGCGTGCTACGGCCCTCGCACGGTCGGTGGTGCGGCCGTGCACCTCGCCCACGCGGAAGACGGTGTGGGCTGCTCCGCTCTTGCCCGCGGCGCGGCGGACGTGGCCAGGTTCGCAGAGGTCCACGGTGATGGAACTGGCAATGGCGCCGAGGGTTCGGCCCCAGCCCACCACCGCGGCGATGGTGGCCTCATTCATGCAATTCTGCAGCGAGACGACGAAGCCGCCCGGGGCGAGGTACTGCTGCACCAACATCGTCGCCCACGCTGTATCGTAGGACTTGACGCAGACGAAGGCGATGTCGATCGGCCTTTCCTTGCTGAGGCCCTGCAACTCCGTCAGGTGGAGGGCGCGGACCGGGACATTGAACTCCGGAATGTCACGCAAATGGCTGATCCGGAGACCGTTGGATCGCATCGCCGCGACGTTCTCCGGCCACATGTCGATGAAAATGACGTCCTCGCCGGCCTGCGCCATATGAGCGCCGGCATACCCGCCGACTGCACCGGTCCCGATGATGGCGATGCGCTGACCCATGGGCTGTTCCGTTTCCTCGCTCCGCGCACGCAGCGCGTGTGTTCCGAGTATCTCGATCGTCTCTTGTCAAAGCAAACGATCCATGCAGGTGGTTCCATCGCTAGCCTGGATGGAACCACTCGTCATCGTGGGGCAAGGCAGTGGAAAGCAGGCGCCCTATCTGCGCAGGCCGTTGATCGCGTTCATACAACAGCTTTTGTAAACCTTCACGCGCCTGAACCCGCTCTCCCGTCCGCTCCTCGAGTTATTTCGGTCTTGGAAGTGCCGCCGACCAATGAGCCGGCAGGAGCGCCGAGCGGGAGGAGGAGCGCATCTTGCGTCATGACGAGGGCGCAGCGGTCAACACGGGCTCCGCTGGGAGCGGGTGAAATCAGAATCGGGCGCCGGTGAAGTGAGCGACCTGGGAACCGATCTCATAATAGGCTTCCCATGCAGCGCGGCCGCGCACGGCCAGGGGATCGGACACGGGCAGCGGCAAGTCCTCTTCCCGGACTGCGCCGAGGAGCAATTGTGCCAGGCAGCGTCCGAACACCGTGCCGGGCGCGATACCCCGGCCGTTGTAGCCGCTGAAGGACACGACATTGCGGGCGAGGCGGTGGAAGCGCGGCACATTGTCCTGCGTCATGCCGATCTGGCCGTACCATGCGTGCTCGAAGGCGATGTCGCCCAGTTGCGGGAAGAGTCGGGCCAACGCGCGCCGTCCCCAATCCCGGTGAATGGCGCGGCCTGGGCCGCGCAGGGCGCCAACGCTGCCGAAGATCAGGCGGCCGGCGCGGTCCATCCGGAAAGAGCTGAGGATTTCCTTCGTGTCCCAGACGCCCTCGCCGCCCGGCAGGATGGAGCGGCGGAGATGGTCGCTCAGCGGGGCGGTGGCCAGGTTGAAATAGGGCAGGTGGACCTGCTGCGCCCGGATCCCCGGCCAGACGCCGACGGTGTAGGCGTCGGTCGCCACGATCACCGATGCCGCACGCACGCTGCCGGCCGGTGTCCGCAGGTGCCAGGACGAGCCGTCATCCTCGGCGGCCAGGACGGGACTGGCGGTGTGGAGGGTGGCGCCCGCCCGGATCGCCGCGCCAGCCAGGCCCCTGGCATAGGCAAGCGGCTGGATGGTGCCGGCCCGCTCGTCCAGCAGCGCCCCCGCATAGGCGCCCGTCCCGATCCGACGCCGCGTCTCCTCCGCATCCAGCAGGCGCACAGGGGCGCCGCGGGCCTGCCACTGGCGCTCGCGTTCGCGCAGTTCCTCCAGCCCCTTCGGGCCCACGGCGCAGTGCAGCGTGCCGCGGTGGTCCGCCTCGCATGCCAGGCCGTGCCGCCGGACGAGGTCGAACACCACGCCGGGCCCGGCGCTCAGAAGTTCCAGCACCCGCGCGCCATGGACCTTGCCCAGCACGGCCGGCAGGTCGTCCGGCATCACCCACATGCCGGCATTGACGAGCCCCACGTTCCGCCCGGAGGCGCCGAAGCCGATCTCCACCGCCTCCAGCAGCGCGACGTTCGCGCCGCCCTCGGCGAGGTGGAGCGCGGCGGACAGGCCCGTGAAGCCACCGCCGATCACCGCCACATCCGCCCGCGCGTCGCCCTCCAGGGGCCTGGTCGGCGGGGAAGGCGGCGCGGAATGCGCCCAGAGGCCGTGGCTGCGCGGATCGTCCTTCATCGCCTTCCCCTGTCCCGTCCCACCCGGATCCGATCAAGCCGGCCGGACGTCCATCGCCAGGGTCCGCTCGTCGCGGCGGGCGGACAGGGTGACATCCTTCCGCGTGGCCCAGAGGTTCTCCAGCATTAGCAGCGGGATCATCGGGAGGTCGGACACAGCCCGCTCGACCGCCTTGATCAGGAGCGCCTCGCGCCGGCCGGAGTCCATCTGCTCCACCGCCTCGAAGATCACGCGGTCCAGCTCGGGGTTGGAATAGCGCCCGTAGTTGTAAGAGCCCTGGTTCCGCTCGCGGTCATAGCTCGCGAGGCAGTTGGTCAGCATGTAGCCGGCCTCGAAGGTCGGGCTGCCCCAGCCCCACAGCGCCATAGAGAATTCCTGCCGCTGCCCACGCCCGAGATAGGTGCTCCAGGGAAGTGCCTCGACGGAGGTCTGCACGCCGATCCGAGTCCACATCTGCGCCACGGCCTGGGCGAGCCGGGCATCGTTGGGATAGCGGTCATTCGGCGTGTGCAGGGTGAGACGGAAGCCCTGCCCGAGGCCCGCCTCGGCCAGCAGCCGGCGCGCCCGGTTCACGTCGAGCTCCGGCACGCGGACCTCGGGCGCGTAGGAGTAGCTGCCTTCCGGCATCCACTGTCCCGTCGGCGCCGCGGTGTTGAGCATGACCCGCTCGGCCAGGGCAGTGCGCTGGATGGCGATCGAGAGGGCCTCCCGCACGCGCCGGTCGCGGAAGGGGTTGGCCGGCAGGGGCTGGCCGTTGTTGCCCAGGACGTGCGGGCTCTCGCCCTCCCGCGAGAAATCGGGCACGAGGTACATCACCCGGATGCCCGAGACGGAGGAGATGGAGGCGCGCGGGTCCTCCCGCAGCCGGGGCAGGTCGCTGACGGACGGGGTATCGATCACCTGCACGTCGCCCGACAGCAGGGCGGCCGTGCGCGCTGCGGGGTTTGAGAGAAGGCGGAGCACGACGCCATCCCAGGGCTGCCGCGGTCCCCACCAGCCCTCGAAGCGCTCCAGATCCACCCGGTTGCCGGGGGTGAAGGACAGGAAGCGATAGGGGCCGGTGCCGATCGCCGCCTTGCCGGCATTGTAGTCGGCCGTCGTTGCGCCCTGGCCGACGCGGCGGGAAACGATGCCGACATAGGTCAGGTTCGGCAGCAGGTCAGGCGCCGGCTGCTGCGTGTGGATGCGAATGGTCAGCGGATCCACCACCTCCAGCCGGCTGACGGTGCGCAGGAAGGTGCCGAAGCCACCGGGGCTGTTGGGCACGTTCGGCGCGCGCTCGAAGGTGAAGGCCACGTCGTCGGCAGTGAAGTCGCCGCCATCGTGGAACTTCACGTTCGGGCGGAGCTTCATCTCCCACAGCGTGTCGTTCACCAGCCGCCAGCTCTCGGCCAGGCCCGGCACCAGACGGCCATCCGGTGACCGGTCCACCAGCCGCTCGAAGATGTGCATGGCAACGGTGTGGTTCGGCGTGGCGTGGAAGAAATGCGGGTCGATCGTCGTGAAGGCGCCGCCCAGGCCGATCTCGAGCCGCGTGGCGGCCCGCGCCGCACGGGGGCGCAGGGCGGGAAGCCCGGCGGCGGCCAGGGCGGCGGCCGCGAACTGGCGACGTTGCATGGGTGTCCCTCCTCGGGCGGTGGCGCGGACGAACTGCGTCCAGGTCTGGGTCAGGCGGACAACGCGACGCCGTCGCGCTGCGGATCGGCGCCGCCCGTCAGGCGGCCGTCCCGCACGGCGATGGCGTGCACGGCGGCGAAGGCGAATCCCATATAGGACCGGGCGATCGGATAGCCCTGCGCGGCCAGCGCATCCGTCACGTAGCGCGGAATGCGGTTCGAGACGTCGATCGTGTCACTGTTCACCGAGATGCGCGGCGCCGCCACGGCCTCGAAAATGCCCATGTCGAAATCGATGACGTTGCTGATCGTCTGGGCGAGGGCCGGCACGATCGCGGTGCCGCCGGGGGCGCCGAGCACGATGCGCGGCTGCTCTCCCTCGAAAACGATAGTCGGGCATTGGGAGGAGGTGCGACTCTTGCCCGGCGCGATGGAGCCCGCCCGGCCCGGCCGCGGATCGAAGCCGTTCATCAGCCCGTTATACATGAAGCCCAGCCCATCGGTGATGACGCCGGAGGGATTGCCCAGCGTGTGGGTGAGGGAGACGGCGTTGCCTTCCCCGTCCATTACCGTCACCTGGGTTGTCTCCGTTGGCTCGAAGGCCATGCGGGGCACATGCGCCTTCCCACCGGCCCGGATGCGTCCCGCCACCTCCCGCGCGCGGTCCTTCGAGAGCAGCATGTCGAGCGGGACGTCCACGAACTCCGGGTCGCCGACATGTGCGTCCTTGTCGATGGCCACCTGCTTCATCGCCTCGGCCAGGATGCGCAGGTGCTCAACGCCGTCATGCTCCAGGCGGCCGAGGTCGAACGCCTCCAGGATATGCAGCAGCTCGATCAGGCTAACGCCGCCGCCCGGCGGCGCCAGGCTGGCCACAGGGTGGCCGCGGTAGCGGCCCCAGACCGGCTCGCTCCGCCGGCAGCGATAGCCTCGCAGATCCTCCAGCGACAGCATCCCGCCATGCCGCCGGAAGTCGGCGACCATCTCCTCCGCCATCGCGCCGGCGTAGAAGAGGTCCGGGCCGTGCCGGGCGATCCGCTCCAGGGATCGCGCCATGTCGGCATTGGCCACCGTCTGCCCCGGGCGCTTCGGCGTTCCGTCCGGCGCGCAGTAGATCTCCCGTCCCGTCCGGCTGAAGCCCAGATAGTCGGCCGGATTGAGCATGCCCGAACTGCGCTGGTCGAGCGTCCAATAGTAGTGGACATAGGGCCGCACCATGAAGCCGCCGCGCGCCTGCTCGATCGCGGGCCGGAGCACGTCGGCCAGCTCCATCGTGCCGAATTGCGCCAGCGCGTCGGTGTAGCCGCGCAGGTTGCCGGGCGTGCCCGGGGCCAGGTAGCCGATCTCGTTCGCGTGGTCCTTCACGAGATAGGCGAAGCCGTCCCGCGATTGGCCGACCACGGCATCGGCCCACATCTCCGGCCGCGCGGCGAGGGGCGCGCGGGCGTAGAAGGTCAGGTGCTGGTGCACGCCACGGCGGGGCATGTACACCTGCATGGAGCCGTAGCCGGCGATGCCCGTCATCAGCGGATCGACGACGCCCTGGACGAAGGCTGCCGTGACGGCGGCATCCACCGCATTGCCGCCCCGCCGCAGGGCGAGCACCCCGGCCTCGGCGGCTTCCGGCTGGGCCGCGACGACCATGCCAAGCATCGACGACTCCTTCAGACAGCGGTCCGGAAGGGCCGGAAATCCGCCTCGGTCATCTCTCCGAGCTCGGCCAGCAACATGCTCCAGCCCCGCAGGCCGGCCGGGATGGATTCGAGCCGGAAGAACTCGTTCGGCGCGTGCACGTCCTCGTCCGGCAGGTTGAAGCCGAACATCAGCGTGTCGATCCCAAGGGTTTCCTTGAACACCGCCGTGATCGGCACGGTCGCGCCCAGCCGCACCGGCAGAGGGGCCTGTCCGGTCAGTCTTTCCAGCGTGACCGCCCCGGCACGCCGCAGCGGATGGTTCTCCGCCAGCTCGAAGGCTTCCGCGCCGCCCGCCCCGGGGGCGATGCGAATCTGCACGCCCGCCGGGCAGCGGCGCGTCAGGTGGTCGGAGAGGCAGCGGATCGCGCGCTCGGGGCTCTGCCCCGGCCCCAGGCGCATCGTGATCTTCGCGAAGGCCTCGTCGGGGATGACGGTCTTGCCGCCGGCACCGGTGTAGCCGCCCCACATCCCGTTCACGTCGATGGCGGGCCGCAGCGTCAGCCGCTCCCGCAGGATGTAGCCCGGCTCGCCGAGCGGCGAGGCGCCCACCTCGGCACAGAAGGCCGCCTCGTCCAGCGGGACGGCGGCCGCCTCCTCGCGCTGGCGCGGCGTCGGGGAGTGCAGGTCGTCCAGGAAGCCCGATACGGCGATCCGCCCGTCCTCCTCGTGCAGGGAGGCGACGAGGCGCGCCATCTCGTGCAGGGCGTTGCGGACGGCGCCCCCATAGCGGCCGGAGTGGAGTTCCTTCGTCGCGCTGCGCAGTGCGATCTCCACCGCCGCGATGCCGCGCGCGCCGACGTTCAGGGTCGGGATGGTCGGGCTGGCCCGGCCACCATCGGCGGAGAGCACGGCATCCGCCCGCAGCAGCGGGGCGTGGCGGCGGATGATCTCCCGCAGCGAGGGGCTGCCCGTCTCCTCCTCCCCTTCGAGGAAGAACCGGACATTCACGGGGCAGCCGCCGGTGACGCGCAGGAAGGCCGCGACCGTCTCGAGGGCGATGGTCGTGGACCCCTTCACGTCCGACGCGCCCCGCGCGTAGAGCTTTCCGTCGCGCTCGGTCGGCTCGAAGGGATCGCTCCGCCATCTGTTCGACGGCGCCGGCGGCTGCACGTCGTAATGGCCGTAGATGAGCAGGGTGGGACGCCCGGGGGCGCCGTCCCAGGCCCCATAGACCGCCGGCTGACCGCCCCCGTCCAGCAGGCGGACATCGGACAGGCCGATCGCCCGCAGCCAGTCGAGCAGGAAGGCGCGCGCGTCGCGCATCCCTTCCGCGAAGGCCGGATCGGCGCTGACGCTCGGCAAGCGCAGGAAGGCGTCCAGCCGCGCCCGGATGGCGTCCTGCTCCGCCAGAAGAGCCTCCACGACGGGCTGAACCGCTTCCGCGGAGGTGCCGACCATGCCCGCCGTCAACCCGGCCGCGCGCCGGACGCGTGCACCACCGGGGCCCATTCCGACACCTGCTGGCGGACGAAGGCCTGCGCCTCCTCCAGGAAGCGCTGACCCGGCGTGCTCGACATCTCCGCCAGGCGCTGGCGGATGGTGGGGTCGGCATGGGCGGCGTGCAGCGCGTTCGCCAACGCCTCCAGGACCGGCCTGGGCGTGCCGGCCGGCGCGGCGAGCCCGGCCCAGCCATCCGCCGCCACGGTCGGGAAACCCAGCTCGCGGAAGGTCGGAACGTCCGGGAAATACGGGGAGCGCGCGGTGGCCGAGCTGGCCAGTGCCTGCATGTTCCCGGCGCGGACGAAGCCGCTGGTCGCGGTCAGGCTCTCCATAATGCCGGGGATGTTGCCGCTCATCAGGTCCGCGCTGGATTGGGTGAGGCTGCGATAGGGGATGTGCTCCATCGCGATGCCGGCCTCCGCGGCCAGCCGAACGCCGAGCAAGTGCGCGACCGAACCGACGCCCGTGGTGCCGTAGGCGAGCCCGCCGGAACGCCTCGCCGCCTCGATCCAGTCGGCGAGCGTGCGGATCGACCCGCCCGGCCTGACGCAGAGGGTCCAGGGCGTGTCGAGGATCATGCCGATATGCGCGAAGTCACGGCCGGCATCCCAGTTGATGCGGTCTCGATAGAGGGTCTGTCCGACCCCCATGCCGCTGATGGTGGAGACGACCAGGGTGTAGCCGTCCGGCGCCGCGCGCGCGGCGACCCCGGTGCCGATGGTGGCCCCCGCGCCCGGCCGGTTCTCCACCACGAAGCTCTGGCCGACATGCCGCGACATCGCTTCAACGAAGAGGCGCGCGACGATATCGGTCGCCCCGCCCGTGCCGAAGGGCACGATGACGCGGATCGGCCCTCCGCGCGGCCAGGGCTGCGCGGTCTGGGCGGCAGGCCGGCGCAGCGATGCGGCGGAGAGCCCGGCGGCGAGAAGGACGCGTCGGCGGAGGCGCGGGCTCATCGGGAACCGTCCCTATCGGCGGCGAGCAGGACTGGGATGCACATCTGCGCCAGGACGCGCACCACCGGGATCTGCGCAGGGCCGTAATGATTCGCGGCGTGCAGCAGGTTCACCTGGCCGAGCCCGCGGCCCTGCCAGACCACCGGCATGTTCAGGATGCTCTCGCAATCCAGGGCGAAGATCTTCTCGTGATCCGGGAAGTCCCTGCGGATGTCGGCCGCGTCCCGACCGATATAGGGCTCGCGCGTTTCGGCGACGCGCCTCTGCGTCGGGGCATCGGAGAACGCCTTGCGACCGCGCGCGGGATAGAGCGTGGGTCGACTGCTGTAGAGGCGTTCCGCCACACCCTCCTTCCACCGATAGACGAGCACCGTCAGGAAACGGTGCCCGACCTCGTCCTGCAGTGCCTTGTCCAGCGCCGCGAAGCAGGACGCCGGCTGGTCGGGAGCGGCGAGCGCCTCGGCGAGGGCGGAGAACGACGTCGCGCTCATCGCGGTCGCAGCGGCAGGTCGAGCGCCGAGGCGCGTTCGCCACCTTGGAGGATCGTCAGCCGCGGCGGGCGTCCGTGCGGGATCTGGACGCAATGGTCGGCATCCGCGCCGGCGAGCGAGAGGCGGATGCGGCTGCCCTTGCGGAAGACCCAGGAGATCGGCAGCAGCGGGATCCGGATGCGCTCCGCTTGCCCCGGAGTGAGGGGCCTCGCGTCGGCACGATGGAAGCTGCGGAAGGGCCAGGCGGTGCGATAGGTCTCCGGGGCCGGGCTCTCCCGGCGATGCAGCGCGCGCAGGAGCCCCTCGGTGACGTAGCGCACGGCCCCGTCCGCCTCGATTTCCGAGAGATAGGCGAAGATCGCCGCATCCGGCTCGCTGGAGGAGAGCCAGAGATCGGCGATGCCGTGGCCCGTGCACTCCAGGTCGGTGTCGAGCGGTCCGGACGTCCAGCACGGCATGGGCGCTTCGTGCTCGGCCCAGTCCGCGTGGTAGGTCGTGCTGTTGATGCCGGCGATGCGCTCGTAGCGCGTGCCGTGGCCCGTGCCGCGGGAGAAGTCGGCGCGCATGGCATCCTCGGTCTCCTCGCCGGAGGGCGCCTCGCGCAGCGTGTGGCCGGGGCCGAGATGCAGCCGCGTGACAGGAAGGTCCGGCCAGGCGTCGTCGGCCCGCCACTCCTCGCCATGCAGGCTGAAGTAGTGCACGCGCCGCTCCGCCCCGAGCCCCGTGTCGCGGCCGCCGAGGTAGTGGTCGAAGAAGCGCAGCAGCTCGCCGAGCAGCGCGAATTCCGGCTCCACCCGCGACCGCCAGGGCGAGACGTTGCAGCGCGCCCCATGGTCCCAGGGCCCGAGCAGCAGGTGCACGGGATTGTCCCTCAGTGTGAGGAAGCGGGAGATCGCGCCGTTGGCGTAGCCCGCGCCGTCCATCCAGCCGGAGCAGGCCAGCACCGCGACATCCTTGCGGATGCCGGGGCTGACCGAATACGGGCTGAACGACGCGGAGCTGAAGGACGCGTCATAGGGAAGCGGGTCCTCGCGGAAGCGGAACTCGGCCATGAAATCCGGCTGTCGGAAATTGCCGAGATGCTCCTGCAGCGCCTGGGCCAGCAGCGTCCCGTCCGGGTCCTCGTCCACCGGGGCCGGGCCGGCGAGGTCGGGATTCGCGAAGTAGACGAAGTTCCGCAGCAGGTCGCGCCGGTCGTGGTCCAGCGCCACCATCAGGTCGTCATAGGTCTTCGCGAGGTTCTTCAGCAGGATGCCGCCGGGGTAGTAGTTGTCGGCATAGGTGTCCCAGACCGCGAAGAGCGGCGCGATGGCCTTCACCGCGGGATGCCCCGTGCTGGCCAGAAAGTCCGAGGCCGCGCCGGGATAGGAGATGCCGGTCGCGCCGATGCGGCCGTTCGACCAGGGCTGCGCCACGATCCAATCCGCGATCTCGCGGCTGTCCTCCCGCTCCTTCGGGGAGCGGAAGGCATCGCGCGTGCCGAAGCTCGCCCCGGTGCCGCGCACGTCCACGACGACGACGGCGTAGCCGCGCGGCACCAAAAGGTTGATGAACTTGCCGGCATTCGGCGTGACGTCGCCGGTGCCGCCCTCCCGCAGGCTGA
This sequence comes from Muricoccus radiodurans, assembly GCF_050154705.1. Classification (GTDB taxonomy): domain Bacteria; phylum Pseudomonadota; class Alphaproteobacteria; order Acetobacterales; family Acetobacteraceae; genus Roseomonas; species Roseomonas radiodurans. The sequence goes on from NZ_CP189561.1 coordinate 4,909,222, forward strand.
ACCGCCGGTAATAGGGCGTGATGACCATGACGGCCGGCACCGGCCCCGTCACCCCCTGCGGCAGCCAGGTGTCGATCGCGATCCGGCACCCGTCCCGCATCGCCAGATAGCGGGATGCCGGCATCGCCGGCAGCGTGAAGGCCGCGGGACGACCTTCGAGATAGGCGCTCGGCGGAACCACCCAGGCGGCGCTGTCGCGGTCACTGTCGGGCACCGAGCATCCCCTTCCGGCTGCGGCGACCAGTGAAACCAGCCCGTCACGAATGCGTCAAATGCCTAATTCGCTGCTAAACATGCGCTGAACGCACATGGAGTTGGGGCCGCGATGCTGAGCCAGAGAGGTCTCGAGGCCCTGCGCGCCTTCGTCGAGGGCGGCTCCATCTCAGCGGCCAGCGCCCGGCTGCACCGGACGCAGCCGCAGGTCGGTCGCCTCCTGGCCGGGCTGGAGGCCGAGCTGGGCTTTGCGCTCTTCGACCGGGCGAACCGCCGGTTGACCCTCACGGCGGAGGGCGGGCGGTTCTACGCCCAGGTCGAGCGCGTGCTGGCCGGCCATGACGGCCTCGAACGGCTGGCCACCGAGCTGAAGCTCGGCCAGCAGGACAGCCATGTGCGCGTCCTGATCGCACCGCACATGGTGGGCGCCCTGCTGACCGGACCGCTGGCGGAGATGTCGCGCCGTCTCCCCGGCTTCAGCGCCTCCGTGGACGCCCGCGCACGGCTCGACATCGAGAACTGGGTTGGCCAGGAGGTTTTCGACCTTGGCATCACCGTCGTGCCCCTGCCGCACCCGGCGCTGACGGTGGAGGAGTTCTGCCAGACGGAGGTCGTGGTCGTCATGGCTCCGGGGCATCCCCTGGCCGCCCTGCGGACCGTCGCGTTCACCGACCTGGTGAAGCACGATCTGGTCACCACCCACGCGCGCTCGTTGCTGCGGCAGCACCTGGACCAGATGTCGCGCGATGCGGGGATCGAGGCCCGCATCCGGTTCGAGGCCGCGAACGGCCTTGTCGTGTGTCAGCTGGCCCGTGCCGGACTCGGGGCCGCCCTGGCGGACTCCTTCGTGGCGCAGTCCAGCGGGGCCGAGGGGCTTGTGCTGCGCCGCTTCCGGCCGAGGATCGCGCTGGCCTACGGTCTTCTCTTTCCGACTTGGCAACCTCGTTCGCGAGCCACAGCAGAGCTGGCCGACCTCGTGACGCAGGCAGGCAGGCAGGGGGCGGCCATGCTGGAGCGTAGACTTCGGCGCACCCTCCCGCGCCGGACGGCCACTTGATCTGAAAGGGCTCGCAAGCCGATCCCTCAGGGGCTGGATGTGACGACGCCGGACAGGGCCCGCTAACACGGTCACACCGGAAGACCAGCCGACGCCCGGGCCCGGGTCACGTCAGGAGACCGGGCTCCGCGTGGCCAGCCCCGTGTTCCTGACCCTTCGTGCAAGCGCGGAATGCGTTGGCGAGGGCGGCGTAGACGATGAGAGGCGCGGGGCGGACCCAGGGGGTATCGGGCTAATCGTCATGGCGGCTGATGTTCAAATTTGAATCTTGTGTCCGGCCCCGAAATTCGGCAAAGAAGTTCTTGATTTGTTCGAATTCGACAGGCCGGAGGAGCCACGATGCCGAGGATCCCGCGCGAGGCGCATGCGGCCATCCAGAAGAGGGTCGGGGCTGGCGAGAAGGTCGCTGCCGTGGCGGCGAGCTACGACTGCACGCCCGCCAACATCTACGCCATCCTCGCGAAGCTGCGCCGGCAGGAGAGCGAGACAGTAGACCTTCTTGCTCCAGCGCCTGCCATCCCGGATCAAGTGAATACGCCCGACGCCGAGCTGTTGCGAGCCGCTGCGCCTGATCAAGCAACTCCGGTCACGATGCCCGCCTCCATTGCGCCTATCCCACCGACGCCGCCGGAGCCCAGCGCAGCATCGGTGGCTTCGCGTCCACCAGCCCGGAGCGAGCAACCATCACCTCATGTGGCCGAGGTTGTTTCTCCCATCGCTGCTCCGGCATCGAAAGCGAGGGGACCGTCTTCGGCCTCCGTGGCCCAGCGCGTCGGCAAGGCTGGCTTCGCACTCATGATGCGTACCAGCGACGGAGAAGACACCGTGAACCCCTTCCGGTCCCTCGACGAGCTTCTGTCGGCCGCCAAGCCGATCCTGCGCACCGCCGCACGGAGCCCGGAGCCCATCTGGTTCTCCATCCAGCCGGTGGACCTCGACGCACTGGAAGACGCGTTCTGACCGAGGCATCCCAGGCCCTCACGGTCCTGAAGGGAAAAGGCATCAGGGCGCGACTCGGCTGCACAGGGCCGTTCGGGACCTGACTGGCCCCCTCTCCCGAACAGCCAAGGAGGGCTGCGAATTTCTACCGGGGGTTGCCGAAACCCGTATATGCCCGCAATGGTTGTGGTGAGCGGAAAAGGGAGCGACCCGCATGGCCGGGCAGGCATTGTACCCGTCGAGCGACGATTGGGCGTCCTTACCAGGAAGGCTTCGCGTTCTTGAGATGACCCTGGCGGCCGTCGTTGCCCGGTTGCCCCAGGCCGATCTGGAGGAGATCGCATCGCTGCTCGTGTTCATCTCCAACAGTAGCGATGCGGCCCAGGACCTGCAGGCTGACACGGACGCCGCGTCCGATCTGGGGGAGGTAAGGGAATACGCCACGGCACTGCTGGACCGAATTGCCAGGTCCCGCGGAGTGGGGCGGGCTACCGGACGCGCTTGACGGTTGAGGGCTGGACTGGGCGGTCTCTGGAAGCCGAGCTCTCTCGACGGGCATCGGTGAAGCGGTCCGCCGTTCACGTAGCGCGGGTGGAGGCGTGACGCTCAGTAGATGGTCATAATCGACAGTCCGGAGAAATCCGTCCTGAAACGATAACGGGTGAGGAACTGGAAGCCCGGCCCGTTCCTGCCCATTCTCCACGATCGGGAGTGTGAGCCTGCTTCTGTCGCAAGCGGGTTCCAGCACTGAGCCGCTCTGGCACGGTGCCTGCTCATGGTAGCAGGCTCCACAGTGAGCAAGGCTTCAGCCTTCTCGGGCCATGGTGGCCCCCGCTACCTTCTGCCCCTGCCGGGCCTAATCCATCGCGCTACCCTGCCACAGCTTCTGCGGGCCTGAACCGCAGGCCAATCAGCCGACCGGCGCCGAGATGATGATGGCCATCCCGGCGAACCTGCCTATGATCTCCGGCCCAGGAAGTCAGGGAGGCAGCCTTGGTGCAGAATGTCCGGGACTATCCCACAAGCGAGACCGACTACCTGCCGCACGTCATCGCCCGGTGTGTTGAGAAGGCCAACAGGGACGACGTGCCATACCGCTTCTGCCTTAACGGCGCTGAGGTGATCGTTCGACCAGGCAAGACGGCGCAGGAAGTGAATGATGAGGTCCAGCGGCAATGGCAGGCAGCCCGTCACCCTCGGGCCGGTTCGTCAGTGACGTAACGGGTCGCTTGCAGGGACGGCAGGGCAGCTTGGCACTGGGATTTAGTAGGCCCCCGGCCCCCTATGCCGGCGCTTCTCGTCTGAGGTCGCTTAGCCTCGGGCGAGACCGCTGCCCCGCCTGGCCTCGCCGACACCCTGTCCAGCGGTCATTGCGATGCTGACCCTACGTCGGTGTCCTCCATGAGCGTGCATTCCACGAGGCTGTTTGGAATCTCACGGCAGCGGTGTCGCCCTGCTTCGGGAGACAAGGCGAGTGGCGCTTGGCATCCCCCGGCGCAGACAATGAAACTTGCCAGAAACAGCGTACGCAGCTGATGCAACTTCAACCTGCTGTTTCTTAGGGCAGACGGTATCGAGGTCGTGCGGCAGCATCCAACCGGTTTGATCTGAATGTCGAATCAGGAGGCCGGCACACCTCGAACGCGGGTGCTGCTCATGCCACCCCTCGGGCCACGTCCTCGAGAAGAAACCTCATCTGATCCCACAGGATGAGCCCGGCTTGGTTCCTACTGGGGTGAATGCCTGCAAGGAGCAGCGAAAAGCCCGGCTGGAAATTCCAGCCGGAGCTCAAGGTCATCGAAGCGCAGGCGCTTCGGTTCCGATTAAGGAAGCGGCGCGCTGGCCGCTCTCCCGTCAGGCAGCGCGAAGGTTGCCGGCGGACGACTTGCCCCGCTGATCCTGCTGGATCTCGTACTCGAGCTTGTCACCCTCACGTGGCTCCTGCAGGCCGGCGCGCTGCACGTCGGAGACATGGAGGAAGACATCCTTGGAGCCGTCCTCGGGCTGGATAAAGCCGAAGCCCTTGGTCGCGTTGAACCACTTAACGGTGCCGATAGGCATGACTTGGTCCGATCACAAACGGAAACCACCGAAACAACACGCCTCGGTGGATCATCTTCACTTTGAAACGGAAACCAACCGATACCCATGTGAACGGGTAGAAGAAGCCGACCGAAACAACGGAACTGACCGTTCAGAGATAGAAGTTGCCGTCCTGATTTGCAAGTGAAGGAGGCGCACAGCATAGCTGGCCTGCTCTTGCCGACGACTGGCAAGTGCGGCGTGGTGGCTCTGCGTCTTGTTCCTGCGGCAGTCACAAGCTGGACCGACCAGCTCCAAACTTCGATCCGCGCGTGACAAGACACGATCGAGGCGGGAGGGGTACAGCCGCCCCGTGGTCCTTGCCCCAGTTCGGCGTTCGCTAGGACGAGACGCGGGCCGTCCAAGTCCGGCTTTGCGAGCGTGTTGGAACTCGTCGCGGCAGGGATCAGGACGGGTGAGGAGGAGCGTTTCACGCCAGGGCTCTGGCCGCCTTCCTGCTCCAACTCTCTTGGGCAACTAGGAGGCGCTGCAGCAGGTTCCCCTCCGCAAACTTCGGCCAATCCAGGCTTGCAGCGATCGCCGCCCAGCGGATCCCGCATCGGGGTAGTGGCTGTGCCCGCCTCCGGCCCCGAACGGCCCCCGGCCCTTGGTCAGGATGGCATCCGAGGGCCGGCGCGCAGGATCGGCTCGGTGGTCTCCACCACCGCGTCCAGCCTGTGCTCGCCGTTGTCGAGCAGGAGCACGCCGCGCCACGCCATCAGCCAGAGAAGACGAAGGCGCGGTCGGTGAAGTTCCGCACGTCGACGCCCAGGGTGCGCGCGATGATCCGGGGCGGGGTGGCCGGGTCTGCCCGCCAAGGCCTGCTGACCAGATCCCGTCGGGGGAGGGGCGCCTCCTCGGCGAGACGCTGCGGCCCCACCTTTCGGCAACATCAGCTTTCTGGCCGGCGTCTTTGCATCTGCTCCCAGATCCGAGCGTCACGGCCATAAAAGTCCGGGCGGAACTGGGGCCTTTCCTCGGTGTCCAAGAATGCGGTCTGATAGGCGATGAAAACCGGCATAGGCCTGGGCAACGCCCGTCGCGTTGTGACGCCCGCGGCGATGACCTCATCGATCACCTCGCCGGGCTGCTGCATCAGAAGTGCCGCGAGCTCACGAGGATTCTCGACGCGAATGCATCCATGGCTCAGGCGGCGGCTATCGCGATTGAAGACATTCCGGGCCGGAGTGTCGTGCAGGTAGACGTCGAAGCGATTGGGCATGTCGAGCATGATGTAGCCGAGCCCTGCATTCGGCCCAGGGCGCTGCTCGATCTCGCCATTCTCCAGCAGGACCATGTTGTTTCTCGTCAGGTAGTCTGGGTCACGGCGGATTCTTGGCAGCAATTCGAGTGCGACGATGTCTCTCGGCACGACCCACGGCGGATTGAAAAAGCTCCCTTCGATCATGGCGCTGAACTCTGGACTTTGATCGCGCTCCGCCTCCGTGCCCACGACGACACGCGTGGAAAAGATCGGCTGGTCGGCGCGGTACAGCGTCAGGCGCTGGTCGGCCACGTTGACCCAAACGCGATCGGGCGGGAGGGGGCGCGGCAGCCAGCGCTGGCGTTCGAGGTTGACCTCGAGGATGCGCAGACGGTTCCCGCTTGCCCGATCGCCGGCTGCTGCAAGGGGCCGCTGCCTCTGCAGGAGTTGCCGCAGGGCGGCGTAGGTCGGCGTCACGGGCGCCAGCGCCTGGATCACCTCCGCGGGCTCGGGGCTCCCCATCGCCGTACCGAGTGCGGCTGTCACGTCGACCGGCTCTGGCGTCAAAGCCTCGCTGGGGCGTCGGCGCTCGAAGGGAACGACGCCGTGCGCCAGCGCGTGCGCATAGGAGAGAAACGCGTTCGAGAGCAAGAGATCATGGTCCAGCGTCGGCAAGGACGATCTGCGCCGCAGAGCCGTGGCCTGAAACAGCTCGGGGTCGAAGCCGTGCTCGCCGGCACGCAGCACGGCGTCGGTCAGCGCGTCCGCCTGCGCCTCGCGGGTCGTCCACACGGGCGCGAAGCCATGCCGTGCGTAGAAGCGCCGCAGCAAGTCGGTGTTCAGCCGCTCGCCCGCGATGACCAATTCCGGCTCGCCATCCCGGAGCCGTGCGAGTTCGCCATCGGCCTCCCGCACCACCATGCCAGTCGATCTCGGCGGCGGGCTGGTGCTGCAGGCGGCAAGAGCGCACGCCGCAGCGAGAGCGAACGGACCGCCCGTGACAGCAGCGCGTCTCGACACCTCAACATGAGCTGGGCGGAAGGGTGAACGGCCACCCTCCCGGGAAAGGAGCCGTGATACGGGACTGAATGCCATTCCGAGACCTTTGCCAACCCGCGCAACTATGTACGCACATAGTAGTTACCGAGCTTGCACTTAGTTGCTATTCGAACCAAGGTTGATCGTTGTTCATTCCAAGGAGGTTCGCATGCTTGGTATTTCCGATGGGGTGGTTCGTCTCGCGCCGGTAGCTGCCGTTCTGCTATCTGCCGCAGCCCTTGCCGCTTGCACCCGGGAACCGCCGCCGCCCGCCTATGTGGCACCCGCGCCGGCCTATGTGGCTCCGGCTCCGGCTCCGGCGCCCGTCGTCGTTCCTCGTGCGCGAGGGTAGATTCGCGTAGCGTCGTAGCGCGCTTGCTGCTCCCAGATTTGCGGGACTGGCAGGCGCGCTCGGCGTGTATGGTCTGAGGCGGCACGAGGGAGGGTTCCTCCGGTGCCCCGGTAGCGCGGCACTGGCAAGCGAGTTCTGGCCGGGCTGAGGGGACGTCGCGTCCTCGTCAGGAATGCAGTCTGTCTGGTCAGTTCAGCCAGATTGCGACAAGCCGAAGCGCTGCTGCTCGAGCTGCCGTGTGCAGCCCGGCGTGTCGTTCCCGGCGCTCCCCGAGCGATGTGTGCAACCCGGTCGCATACCGCTGGAAGTCCAGCGTCGAAGCGCCATGCCCGAGACCGAGCTCCGTTGAAGGAAGACCTGCCAGCCTGGGCGACTCACATACCCCTCGTGGGCAACTTGGCCGACGCGATTCGATGGACCGAATCGGGCGCCGGATCAGATCCTCGCACCTTTCCGCTTCGGACTTCTCGGCGTGCTCTACAGACTCCAACCAGCCGAAGGATCGTTCTGCCCGGCGAAGTGGAGCCGATCCAGACGGCCCGGAGCATTGCCTTGAGACCCCACCCCTGTCTCGGATAGGCTCACCGTGCGGATCGGCCATGTGCCGGCCGTGTGAAGCGGCTGCCCTGGGGCGGCGAGGGCTCCTGACCGCGAGCGTCGGTGTTCTGGCGGCCACAGGACTTGGATCCCAGGCGGACGCCCAACCTGTGCCCCGGGCCGCGAATGGTCCGGCGGCGGCTTTCGTACGGCTCGCCGCAGGAATTGCTCGCTATGCCGGGAACGCGACCCATGAACGGGACTTCTCTGCGGGACGAGCCCTCCGCGCCACGGGGCAGGCCCCCTATGCCGCGGTGCTCGGCTGCGCCGATCCCCGTGTGGCACCCGAACTCCTCTTCGATGAAGAACCGGGCAACCTCTGTGTCGTGCACGTTGCCCACAACTTTGTCACGACGGACGGGCTCGCCAGCCTCGAATTCGGCGCAGGGGTGCTTGGTGTCAAGCAATCCTCGTCCTGGGACATACGAGCTGCCGCGCGGTGAACGCGACGGTGCGCACGCTTCAGGAAGGCAACAATCTGCCCGGCAGCATCGCCGGCCTCGTCACCGCGATGAAGCCCGGATCGAGCCGGCATTGCGTGAGGCCGGCGGCAACCAGACCCGCCGCGCGCTGGAGGCCAATGTCCGGCACAAGGTAGAGGCGCTGCGCACACGCTCGCCGATTCTCACTCCACTGATTCAACGCGGTGAATTGGAGGCGCGGGGCGGGATCTACGATCTGGCAACCGGCCGGGTCGCGATGCTCTGATCGCGGGTGTCGTGTATCGCGACCTCTCGCGTGCACCGCCCCGGTGACTTGGCGATCCCAATGCGGGTGGCTTCGGTGCCGATTGGAGAAGGCGTTGACGCGCTGATGAGCCACCAGCAGCAGTCGCGTGCCGCTCTCTCACACTGGTATTCGGCACGGGCGCCGGAGGTCTCGATGAGCCGCCGCCACCGTCGAGCCCCGACTGCGATCATCCAGACGGGGGGGGAGGCCCAGCAATATTCTCCGCGTCGTCCGTCACTGGGCGGAGACTGAGCTAATGCTCTCCTGCACCGCGACCTGTGGACCGCCTGGAAAGTCACTGCATCTCTGGCACCGGACCTTCCGTCCAGACGGTCCGTGCGTTCCACCAGCGAACGTCGCATCGACTCGGCGCGTCAAGCTCGGAGGCCGTTCCGGGGCAGGCATGCGGACCGCGTCGAGCGTCACGGGTTCGGCGGTCTCATCAAGCATCAAGCCGTCCGCGTTCACCACAATCATACGGTCTATGCGAAGGCTCCTGCCCGCATTATAGGTCTAGCGAGAATCAACCACAGTGATGCTCACAGTGGGGACTTCCGCTGTCACCGAGCAGGAGCTCGGACCGTTGTCTGACAAGAGCTTCCATTGCTGCTCACGGTGAACTGGCGCGGGCCAGGATGACGTACGCTCGATCTGGCCTGAGGCGTTCGGACAGCGTCCCTGTTCACCCGCGAACAGTTATGAAGCGGTGTAACCGTCGTTGCTGTCCGAGCGGAGCCCCCGGCCGGGCAAGCGAGGGGAGCCGGCACCGCCATAAACAATCATTGAGATCCAGCCGCGACGTCGAGTGCTCACCCGAGGCCTGATCAGCCTGCCGACGAACAGCAAAGCTGATCGAACTGAGCCGTCGTTGCAGGCTGTTGGTAAACTTGACAGGCAGCCAGATAGCCACATGTCGCTCTACTCCAAAGAATTGAAATAGACCGAAAAACGGATGCGGCACGCACATTGCTGATGCGCGATGGTCTGGGCGAAAAGTGGAATGAACATGACCTCAGAACAGTGCCGTGTAGCTCGGGAACTGCTCCAGTGGTCCGAGCAGGAACTTGCCATGGCGGCCTTGTGCACGCAGGCAACAATCCGGAATGTTGAAAGAGGAGCGCACCGGCCTCATCGTTCTACCCTGATCGGTTTGCGGGCTGCATTGGAGGCCGCCGGGATCGAATTCATCTCCGATGACAACGGCGGAACCGGGGTGCGACTCAGGAAGACTGTGCAGTAGACATGCCGGCCCGGCTGCCACTCCGCCAGGGTGTGTCGCCGTAATGATATTGCGGGTGGGCCATGAAGCCGCCCTTGAGTGGCGCACCGATTGAGACGCGCAAACGCAGACGCCACCGTCGCCTACGGGCGCGCAAGTCTATCGCGTCAGGTACACCAACACGGCGGAGTATGTGCCAAACAGCACCGTCGTTTCCACGGCCCAGCGAGCGACAGCATACATGTTTTGATGGCCCTTCCGCTTAGCTTCAATCTGAATGGGTCGCGACCGTTATGACACCGGCTGGCTATGCCAGCAGGAGGACAAGGAGTGCTGAGGCAATCGGCAGCGCCCCTCCGATCGATCGGGCCATGAGCGTTCTGTCTGCCATCCCTGCCGCACGCAGTCCGTCTTCGTGCATTTCGTTGCGCGTTGATAGCGCTGGGAATCTATGGTCACGATAGGCATAACCACTCGGTGGTTCCTGCCAGCACAGCCCATGAGCAAACATGGTCCTTCTGACCGGGGCCGAAGTGTTGCACATCCAGCCAAGCTGCCGGACGGACAATTATCTCCTGCCTTGAATAGCCACGGGAGGCCCGCTATCCCACTGCGGCAGCTCCCATACATGGTGGTGACCGCGAAGATCCAAGCAGACGGATGCAGCACCAGCACATCCCGTCCGCTCTTGGAATCCGGGCATCGCGCTGTGCACCGTAAGCTAGGGCTAGCCGAGCGTGCGGCCGAAGATGGGTGCGGCTCCGGCGGGCGGCTGATACAGTCCGGGTATGTGCTCCATCCACCCCGTCCCGCCGTGCCGAACGGTTCTGATCTGGGCCGTATTACCCAACCGGATCGGTGCGCTGGGCGTCGCCGTTTGTGGAGAGGCAGAGACCTGATGCAGTCCGAGACATCAGCCGCCGTCGACGCTTCCCCTCAAGCGGCCCGGCTGGCGGTTCGCGACGATGTCGGCCACTCAGGCGTGGCGCTGGGGACACCCCACACATGAGCCGCAAGCGCCGCGGGCGCCGGCCCTGCAAGAGCGCCGATCATTCCTCCACGAACCTTGAAGCGGAGGTCGCGCGCTTGTCCGGGGAGTTGACGGAGGCGCGCACGAGATTGAAGCACATCGAGCAGCACGGGATCGCCGTTGCGACCGCGCAGAGGCTCGCCGCCCTTGAGGAGGGCCAGATGGTCGCTCGTGGTCAAGCGCTGGAAGCGATCCGGGCACGAAGCCAAGCAGAAGCCGAATTCCGTGCCTTGCAGAAGGCGATCCATGATGCTCCGGGCGTTGCGGGCTGGCTCCTGCGGCGGGCGGTCCGCCATCTCAAGATCACCCCATGATCTCTCAGTGGCGCCGAGAAGAGCGTGAGTTGCTCAGGCGGAGCCAGGACCCAAGTAGAACCTGATATATTGCGCGAAGGGCTTTTCGGGCGTTAGCTCCTCCTGCCAATCGGCGGCCGCTTGGCCGTCTTGCCGACGGACAGCCTGCTGCCATATCCAACGCGGAGCTTCTTCGACGGAGAGCTGAGGCTCGCGAGGCCGGGTCGGTTAGACTTCCGTCAAGGGCTCCGACCTGATCAAGCGCGTCTTCGACCCTGCACGCCACTCGCCCCACTTCGACTGCCTCCTGTTGGGCCGCAACCTCGACTAGGTCGCCGAACTCGGCACCCATCAACGGATTGCTCCGGGCCGGCGGACGATATTGAAGCTCGGGACAAGACCAGTGCTGCGGCGAGAACCGCCACCTGCTGCCGATGCGACGAATTCGTAATTCTCGATCATCTCGGTGCTTCGTTCGTTGCGCTCTCGGGAGCGAGGCAGCCGCGGATCTGATGAGAACCGCCGGTCCAGCCTCACTCTCCAGGCGCTCTTGCCCGCCTTCCGCGAAACCAGTTGCGCCGGAATCGGAGCCTTCGGAGAAGCCCGCCCTTCGCCAATGGCTCGAAGATGCCGCCTGGACCTTCTGGATCGAGGATCTCGTTATCGGCCAGCCATGTCTCAACGGCGCTGAGATCTGGGCGATCATATGGACGGAGCGACTTCCCGCTTCCCCGTAACGCCTCAATGGCTCCGATCAGGGAACCCGTGTCAGCCAGGCTACGGGCAACATCATCCATGCGGCATCCGAGATGCTCCGCGATAAGGCTATTGCGGACCGCGGCGATGGCCTCGGCCGCGTGCTCATTCCCGTCGGCACGCGCGTCGACGACCAAGTCGCACTCGGTGTCCAGGCGCATCGAGCGATTGTTCATGTTGGAGGAGCCGATCCGCAGCACGCGGTCATCAACCACCAGGACCTTGGCATGGACATAGATGGGCGCTCCACCCGCCGTATAGGGATGGTAGATGCGGAACCGCGCCCGCATGTCGAGGCGCCTCAAGGCCTCATGCAGCCGCGCACGGGCGGTATCCATGGCGACGGGTTCCAGCCACCCTTGCGCGGCGACCGGGTTGATGAGGACGATCTCCGGCCCGTCAGGCTCGGTCAGGCGGCCGGCGATGGCTTCGGCAATGCGACGGGACGCGAAGTACTGGCTCTCCGCATAGATGTGTCGTCGCGCAGATCCGATGAGGTCGAGATACAACTGCTCGATCTCATGCACCGCCCCGCAGTCGGCATATTCCGGGCTGGTCCGAGCGATCGCGAGCGATACGCCCTGAATGCTCGGCTGCAGATCCTCGGGCCAACACACGGTTCGCTGGCGGACCGGGGGTAGGAGCGCTCCGCCGGCCGCTTGCCATCGCCTTCGCGCGAGTTCCCCGAGTTTGGACGCAACGGGGCCATCCAAGGCCGTCGTGGCATCGTGCCAAGGCGGATGCGGTTGCCGCCCGGGATTGCGGCGTCCGGGATCGTCATCACGATGCTCCCGGGTGTCCCAGCGGCCCGAAGTGATATCGATGCCTCCGCAGAAGGCGAGGCTGTCATCGATCACCACGATCTTCTGGTGATGGGACGCGGTGGGTGGATGAGCCCCATCCAGCTTCAGTGTGATGCGAGGATGCCGCATCCACCGCAGGACAGTGATCCAGGTCGAGCCACGGAAGATGCTCTTCAAGGCGCCGAGGTCCCAGCGGAGGACGAACACCTCCAGGTCCGGTCGCCTGCGCACCAGCCACAGGATGAAGTCGCCGAGCCGGGTCGGCGCGTCCGGCGACTCCTCGTCCGGCACCAGGGCAACGCGGGCGTCGAAATCCCAGCCGATCAGCATGATCCGCCGCTCGGCAGCGAGCATGGCGCGATGGGCAGCCCGAAAGTACTCGTCCGCATCGATGATGACCGCGAGGCGGTCAGCCCTCGTGATGGTCCAGCAGTTCCGGCCGGGTTGGAGGAGTGCGGCTGGACTGGCATCGGTGGCGTCCGTCATGCTCTGCTCGTTCCCACCAGGCACTTCGCCACAATCCTCGTCAGCACAGTCCGCCCCCGAACGTATGGACTCCCGGCGTGTTGCCAGCCGGGCAAACGGCGGAAGGGGCACGACCGACTGCAACGAGGCTGCCGTCGGGCCGTTCCGCCGCAAGTCAACGGGCCGATGCAAGCATGTTTGATGGGATTGTCACGATCGTGCGGGAGACCGGCTATTTCGGCATCCTCCTGCTCATGCTGGCCGAGAACGTTTTCCCGCCGATCCCGTCCGAGCTGATTATGCCGATGGCGGGCTTCAGCGCGGCGCGGGGTGACCTTCAGATCGTGCTCGTGATCCTGGCAGGCACGGCAGGCTCCGTCCTGGGGGCGCTGTTCTGGTACGGAATCGGGCGTTGGGTGGGCCACGAGCGGCTGAAACGGTGGTCGGGTCGGCATGGGCGGTGGCTAACGATATCGCCGGAGGATGTCGACCGGGCATCGGACTGGTTTGGACGGCACGGTGCCAAGGCCGTGCTCATCGGTCGGATCATCCCGGCGGTGAGAACCCTGATCTCGGTCCCCGCCGGATTGACCAGGATGCCACTCGTGCCGTTCCTCCTCTTTTCGGTGCTCGGTACGACCGTGTGGACGGCCCTGCTCGCCGGAGCCGGCTACCTGCTCCAAGAGCAGTATGAGGTCGTCAGCCGGTATGTGAATCCCGTGTCGAACCTGATCGTGATCGGGATTGGGGTATACTACCTATACCGCGTCATGACGTTCCGGCGCGCGCCCACGTAGGGCGCCGCCATCCGGCCACGGTCTCATCCACGGTGCAGCGAGGCCCGGATCTACGCCGTGGCGATTCGACCACCGCGGAACCCTGGCCTGCGCCATGGCGTTAGAGCATCACCCGCCGCTGCGGAGAGGGCGGTCTCGGATGGCCGGAAGTCCTAACCACATCGAACTCCTGGCCCGCTTCGGCTATGCGGCGCGCGGTGTCGTGAGTCTGCTGGTAGGAATTCTGGCGCTGCTCGCCGCCTTCGGCAGGGGTGGCGCTGCGACTGGATCGAGGGGCGCGCTTCAGTCGCTTCTCTCTCAGCCCTGGGGCGCAGTTCTGCTCGCGCTCATGGCGATTGGGCTGTTCGGGTTTGCGCTGTGGCGGATCCTCCAGGCGCTCATGGACGCCGATCAGCTCGGCCGCTCCTGGCGCGCTATGGCGACCCGTGCGGGGCAGCTGATCTCGGCAGCCATCTACGTGGGGCTCGGAGTCTTCGCCGTATCCATCATCCTCGACTCATCTCCGTCCGGCGGAGAGGATCAGGCGGCCAGAGACTGGACCCGGTGGCTCCTTCGCCAGCCCTTGGGGCGATGGATGGTGGCCGCGGTAGGCCTCGCTATACTCGGGGCCGCCATCGGCATGGCTGTGAACGCATGGTCCGCCTCCTTCAAACGCCACCTGGCGTGCGGGCCGGACACGGCATCCTGGGTCATCCCGCTCGGCCGAGCCGGCTACGCGGCGCGAGCACTGGCCTTCGCGATGATGGGAGCGTTTCTCCTGGTCGCCGCTTACCGTTTTGATCCCCGGCAAGCCCGGGGCCTCGGGGGAGCCCTGCTGGCGCTGCAGGAACAACCTTTCGGGCGATCCCTCTTCGCGCTCGTCGCTCTGGGCCTTGCGGCGTTCGGGATTTTCCAGTTCGTGGAAGCACGGTATCGCAGGATCGCAGCACCGACGGAACGACAAGCTGTCAGAGCAATCACCTCGTGAAGAATTCGATGAACCGTACCTTCCCCAAAGCGGACCTTCCATGCTGGCGCCCACCGATCAAGGGAGCAATCAGGACAAGGTGAAACGCACGGACATCATCTTGCCCGTCGGTGGTGGCTCGGCGGCCGCACGCAGCGGAGCGCCGGCCTGGAACAGCTGATCACCTTGCTATGTCCGATTCCGGAATGAGATCGCGGTCAACCTCTTGACGTGCTTCGCCGCTTGGGTGCAGCGCTCATCATGCGGTTCTGCCGTCAGCAGGGCGCCTTGTCGGAAGCGTGTGCATGATCGCGGCTCGCACAGGCCGCGGTGGGCCACAAAGCAACGCAGTACCGCCCCGTTTGCGAAGCGTGGCGGAATCTGGTGCAGTCCGGCAACAACGAAGGAGGACACCCGGTGAGCGACAAGGGACGGGAGTTCGTGGAACGCTGGGTCGCAGACAACGTCGTGGCCGATGCGCAACGCGAGGTTGAGGAGAGGGACCCGGAGGGTGACGACCTGACCGAGCAGTGCCTCGCGGCGGCGGCGGAGCAGGACATCACCCGCGACGACATCGAGGATGAAGTCGGCTATCTCCCGCGCTACATGGTCCATGCCTTACGAGACAAGGCGGAAGCCGAGAGGCAACGACTGCGTGGGCGGGAGGACTGACTGCTCCCGTCGCGCCTGACCGCCAGATCAAGGTCGCAAATGAAGCCGTCCCACAAGCGGCCGCATTGGCGGTCATCGCCGAGAAGGGGGAATCCCGAACTCCTGGATCACTGACGTCGAGGGAAATCGGCCTCGGGATTTGCTGCAGTACGATCAGAGATAACGCGGTAGAACCCACCGTATTCGATGGTCTGAGAGGAGGGGGCCTTGTTCCCTTCCCCCCCCCGAGTCATGCAGATCGGTCCGCCCCGCGCCGGCGCATCCATTCCGCCAGGACCAGCAGCGCCGTCACCAGCACCAACACCACCGTCGAGACAGCGGCCAGCGTCGGGTTGAGCTGCAGGATCATGTCGTCCCACATCTGCTTCGGCAGGGTCACCGTGATCCCGCCGCTGACAAAGAGTGCGACGGTCAGATCATCGAAAGAGGTAATGAAGGCAAACAGAAAGGCCGCGACGAGCCCACCTTTCAGGAGAGGCACCGTCACCTCCATCAGCACGCGGGGGCGGGACGCGCCGAGTGTCGCGGCCGCCTGGTCCAGCCGCCAGTCATAGCCCTTCAGAACGGCGGCTACGGTGATGAAGACGAAGGGCAGCGCCAGCACCGTATGGCCGATGATCATCCCGGCCTCCGTCGCCACCAGCCCGAGCTGCGCGAAAAGGTAGAAGAGGCCGAGCGCCACGACGATCCGCGGCACGATCATCGGCGCCAGAAACAGCCCGAACAGCACCGATCCCCAGCGGCTGCCACCGCGCGCCAGCGCCAGCGCCGCGAAGCTACCGAGCAGCGTGGCGAGGAGGGCCGTGCCGAGCGCCACGGCGAAGGACCGCACCGTCGCCCCGAGCCAGAGCGGGGATTCGAAATAGGTGTCGAACCAGCGCAGGCTGAAGCCGGGCGGCGGGAAGGACAGGAAGGTCGAGTCCGTGAAGCCCATCGGCACGACGATCAGCGTTGGCACCAACAGGAAGAGGAGGATCAGCGCGGCGTAGGCCGGCAGCAACCAGCCGAGCGCCCGCCGGCCAACCAGCCGCGCGGCCGCGCCCGCGATCTCCGTGTGCACGGATGCAAGGGTGGACAGCACCACGAGGCCGGCGCGCCGAAGCACACCGGCACCGCCTCCCGCCGCACCCGAAGACTGCCCGGCCACGGTGGAAAGGCCGAAGATCCGATCATAGACGCAGCAGGTAACGAGGGCGGCCAGGAGCATCATCGTCGCCAGCGCCCCGGCGAAACTCCAGTTCATCATCTCCTGCACCTGGCTGATGACGAGCTGCGCCAGCATCGTCTCCCGCGGCCCTCCGAGCAGGGCGGGCGTGATGAAGAAGCCGAGCGAGGTGATGAAGACGAGCAGCCCGGCCGCCGCGACGCCCGGCAGGGCGAGGTGGAAATGGACACGCCAGAAGATCTGTCCCGCCGGGGCGCCGAGCGTCGCCGCCGCGCGGGTGAGCTGCCGGTCCACCGCGATCATCACGGGCAGCATCGTCAGCACGGCCAGGGGCAGCATGGCGTGGATCATGCCGATCCGCACCCCGGCGCGGCCGTGCAGCACGTCGATCGGCGTCGGCGTCAGCCCCGACCAGACCAGGGCGCGGTTCATCACGCCGGACTGGTCCAGCGTGATCATCCAGGCAAAGGTCTTCACGAGGTAGCTGGTCCAGAAGGGGATCAGCACCAGCATCACCAGCCAGCCCCGCCGCGCCTCCGGCTGGCGCGCCAGCCAGTGCGCCAGCGGATAGCCGAAGAGCAGCGCCCCGAGCGTCGTCTCCGCCGCGATGCCGAAGGTGATGCCGAGGACGCGAACATAGACTTCGGCCGTCAGGGCGCGCTCGAAATGCTCCAGCGTCAGGGCGCCGGTGGACTCGATCTGCACGCTGAGCACGAGAAGCTTCAGCACGGGATAGAGGAAGAAGACCGTGAGGAAGGCAACGGCCGGCGCGGCGTAGAGGGCGGGGCCGAGCCGGCGCGTCACAGCGGCACCAGCACGGCCTGCGCGGGATCCCAGCCGGCGGTCACCGGCTCTCCGATCGCCGGTGGGCGGGCGCCAACCGGCAGGCGCAGCACCGCCTCCGTACCGGAGGGCAGGGAGAAGAGCAGCCGCGTCTCGGCCCCGGCATACACCGTCTCGGCCACCGCACCCGACATCGCATTCTCGCCGGCGCCGAGTACCAGTCGCTCCGGGCGGATGACCAGGGCCGCCTCAGCCCCTTCGGCGACATCCGCCCCCGGCGGCGGGCGGAAGCGGCCGTCCGGCGTCTCTAGCAGGCCGCCACGGATGCGGCCGCGCAGGATGGTCGACAGGCCGATGAAGTCGGCCGCGAAGGCGCTGCGCGGACGCTCATAGATCTCGGCGGGGGTGCCGACCTGCTCGATCCGCGCGTGGTTCATCAGGCAGATGCGATCGGAGAGGGCGAGCGCCTCCTCCTGGTCGTGCGTGACATACATGATCGTGGCGCCGGTCTCGCGGTGCAGGCGCTTGATCTCGATCTGCATGTGCTCGCGCAGCTTCTTGTCCAGCGCGCCGAGCGGCTCGTCCATCAGGATGACGGAGGGCTGGTAGACAAAGCAGCGGGCCAGCGCCACGCGCTGCTGCTGCCCGCCCGAGAGCTCACGCGGGAAGCGCCCCGTCAGATGGCCGAGCTGCACCATGTCCAGCGCCTGGGCAATGCGGCGGGCGATCTCCTGAGACGGGCGCTTCCGCATACGCAGGGGGAAGCCGACATTCTCCCCGACCGTCAGGTGGGGAAAGAGCGCATAGTTCTGGAAGACCAAGCCGATGTCGCGCTGATGGACCGGCGTGCCCGTCTGGTCCTGGCCATCCACGAAGAGCCGCCCGGAATCCGGCTCGGTCAGCCCGCAGATGATCTGCAGCAGCGTCGTCTTGCCGGAGCCGGAGGGGCCGAGAAGGGTGATCAGCTCCCCCGCCCGCACCGCCAGCCGCACCGGCTCCAGCGCCACGACGGGGCCGTACCGCTTGGAGACGCCGTCGGCGAGCAGCTTCGTCCCGGCGGCGTCACTCACGGCCCCGTCCGGCACTCAGCGCAGGACCCAGGCGTTGAAGCGCTCGGTCGCGGTCGCGCGGTTGGCGCTCCACCAATCCTCGTTGGCCAGGCGCATGACCTTCAGGTTGTCGGGCGCGGTCGGCAGCACGGCGGCGCGCGCCGGGGAGATGTGGTCATAGGCCTTCAGGTTCGTCGGGCCATAGGCGAGCGCGTCCGTATAGGCAGCCTGTCGCTGCGCGTCCGCGCAGAAGCGGATGAACTGGCGTGCGAGGTCGGCGCGGGGCGAACCGCGCGGGATGCCCCAGCCCTCGATGGAATACAGCCCGCCGTTCCACACGATCTTCACGGGCAGCCCGGCGTCGAGCACCGGCTGGGCGCGGCCGTTCCAGGTCGGGATCATCGCGACCTCCCCCGCCTGGAGCATCTGCGTCGCCTGCGCGCCGCCCGTCCACCAGGCCGCGACATGAGGCTTGATCTTGTCGAGGCTGCGGAAGGCGCGGTCGAGGTCGAGTGGGTAGAGCGAGGCCTGCTCCACGCCATCCGCCATCAGCGCCTGCTCCAGCGTATCGATGGGATCGCGGCGCAGCGCGCGGCGTCCGGCGAAGCGCTGGACGTTCCAGAAGTCCGCCCAGGATTCCGGTGCCGGGCCCTGGATGCGGTCTGTCCGCACCGCCAGGATCGTCGCGTAGACGTCGGTGCCCAGCCAGTGCGTCGTCAGCGCCTCGGGCATCACGTCGGGCACGTCGGACTGCGGCAGGTTGATCGGTTCCAGCAGGTTCTGCCGCATCAGGATGTCGCGGGCCGACAGCGTCAGGATGCAGCAATCCCAGGTATAGGCCCGCGTATCCACCATGGCGCGGAACTGCGCGGTCGGCTCCGCGGGACGCGCGACGTTCACCACACGCACCCCGGCCTGCTGCTCGAAGGGGCGATAGAAAGCCTTCCCGTACGCCTCGCCGAAGGGGCCGCCCGGGTCGGCCACGGTCAGCGTTCGAGACTGCGATCGCGCCTCGCCGGCGATGATCGCCGGCGCGGCAAGCGCACCCGCCACGAGAAAACCACGGCGGCCGAAGCCGCGCCCTGCGATATCACGCACCTTGTCTCTCCTCGTTCCTGCACGCGGCCCGTCGGGCCGAAGGACGTTATCGGATGACGATAGGCTTCATTGAAAAGTATTCGCGCCCCGCGCTGGGGTGTCAACGCGGATCACGGACGCGACATCGAACTCCCGCCGGAAATGTTCTGCTTCCTTCGCACCGTCGGCAAAGCGGCCGATGGAGAAGTCGCGGAGCGGCGTCGCCGTCCTCCCATCGAGAACGAGGTCAGCAAGGACTGCGCCAACACCGGGGCCGAGTTGGAAGCCGTGGCCGCAGAAGCCGAAAGCGTGGAACAGGCCGGGCGTGGTCAGGCTCGGGCCGGTGACGGGCAGCATGTCGGGGATGTAGCCCTCGATCCCCGACCAGACCCGGAGCAGCGTCGCGCCGGACAGCGCGGGCACGGCGCGCAGCAGGTGGCCCATCGCGTGGAGCGTCTTGCGCGCATCCACCGGCGCGCGGATGGCGACGGGATCGGAGACGCCGCGCGGATACCCCGCCACCACCACCTGCCCCTGCCGCGTCTGGCGGAAGATGACGGAGCCGTCCACCGCCTGCACCGAGGTGGGGATGAGACGCGGCAGCGAATCGGTGACGAATTGCGGCGGACCGCCGGGAAACAGCGGCGCACTCTCCCCGAACCAGCCGGCGACCTCCGGGGCCCAGGCGCCGGCGACGTTCACCAGCGTGTCGGCCTCAACCGTCAGCTCCTCCGCCTCCAGGCGGAAGCGGTCACCGGTCCAGGCGGCGCCGCGCACCCGCACGCCCTCTCGGATCTCGGCGCCGGCCGCCAGCGCCGCGCGCGCGACGGCCGGCGTGACGAGGCGCGGATTGGCCGTGGCGTCACGCGGCGACCAGGACGCCATGGTGAAGCCGTGCAGCCAGGGAAAGCGATGGGACAGGGCGGCACGGTCCAGGATCTCCGTCGTCAGCCCCACGGCGGCCCCCTGCCGCGCGGCGTCCTCGGCCTTCGCGATCTCCTTCGCATCGTCGCGTGCAGCGTAAAGATGGCCGGACGCCTCGAACTCGCATTCCTCCCCGACATAGTCGGACAGGTGTTCCCAGATTTCCGCGGAACGCAGGGAGAGGGGAAGCTGGCCGGGATGGCGGCCCTGGATGCGGAGATTGCCGTAATTGACCCCGCTGGCCTGCGCGCCGACATGGCCGCGCTCCAGCACGATCACCGGGTGACCACGGCGGCGGAGCATCAGCGCGGTCCAGCAGCCCATCAGCCCGCCGCCGATGATCGCCGTGCCAGTACGCAGCGTCGTCACGGCGCCACCTCCGCCGCCAGGGTGGCGTCCAGCGGGATCGGCTTCACCGGAGCCTGACCGCGCAGTCGCCCGACGGTCTCCAACGGCAGGCCGAGCGTGTCTGCCAGCGCCTCAGCCGTGGCCAGGCCACAGAAGCGCCCCTGGCACCGCCCCATCCCGCAGCGGGTCAGCGCCTTGGCGCGGTTCACGTCGCGCGGGCCGAGCGGCCTCGTGGCCGCGTCCCGCAGGCCGCCCAGCGTGATGCCCTCGCAGCGGCAGAGAATGGTGTCGGGCGGCGTGTCCGGTAGCCAGTGCGCCGGCCAGGCGAAGGCGCGCGTCAGCCCGCGCTGGAAACGCCGCAGCGCGTCGAGGCGGGCAAGGAGCGACGCGCGTTCCGCCCCCGGCACCACCGCGCCGCCATCGGCAAGGATCGCCCAGGCGGCGAGTCGTCCGCTGATCGCCGCCGCCTCCGCGCCGCCGATGGCGCAGCCATCGCCCGCGGCGTAGAGCCCCGGCCCGCAGCGGCCCTCTGCGTCGGCGGCGGGCAGCCACTGGCGGAAATCCGGATCGAAGCGCAGCGCAGCGCCCGCGAGGTCTGCGAGCTGCGTCTCCGCACGCAGCCCGAAGCCGAGCGCGACGGCGTCGCACGCGATCCGCTGCTCCGCGCCGGACGCGTCGCGGAAGCGGACGCCCTCCGCGCGCGCCGTGCCCTCCACCGCCAGGGCGGAGATACCGTGCAGGATCGGCACGCCGCCGGCGCGGAGCTTCGCCATGTAGCCCAGCCCGCGCGACAGGGTGCGGGGCGCCGTGCGCGCCAGCGCCGGCATCGCCCGCAGCTTCTCCGCGAAGCGCGTGGTGTCCAGCACCGCCGCGACCTCCACGCCCATTCGCCGGTACTGCAATGCGGCGAGATAGAGCAACGGGGACGCACCGGCGAAGACCACGCGCCGGCCGATGGCCGCGCCCTGATCCTTCAGCAGCGTCTGCGCCCCGCCGAGGGAGAAGACGCCGGGTATCGTCCAGCCCGGCAACGGCAGCAGCCGGTCCGTCGCGCCGGTCGCGAGGAGCAGCGCGTCATAGGGGATCGTCCGCGTCTCGTTCTCCCGCGCGACGAAGACCTCCCCGTTCTGCACCGTCCAGGCAAGGTGCCGAGGGCGATGGTCCACGCGGTCCCGCACGGCGGCGAAGGCGTCATGCCCGGCGACGTGCTCCGCGGCCCCGGTGCGGCCCAGCACGCGGCCGGGATCGGCGGCGACGGCCGGTGACGGCGTGCGCCAGATCTGGCCGCCGGGCCGCTCCGCCTCGTCTAGCAGGATCGGGCGCTCGCCGTGTTCGGCCAGCACCCCGGCAGCGGCCATGCCGGCGGGGCCGGCGCCGATGATCACGATCCTACGCATCGATCGCTTCCGGCGGCCGGGTCAGCACCTCCAGCCCTGCGGTCACGGTCGTGGTGCAGGCGCGGAGACGCTGCCCGGAGGGCGTCCAGATCCAGCAATCCTGGCAGGCGCCCATGAGGCAGAAGCCGGCGCGCGGCGCCCCGTCCACCTCATGCAGCCGAAGCTGCGCGCCGTGTGCGAGGACGGCGAGGAGAAGGCTCTCGCCCTCATGCGCCTCGGCGGAGGTGCCGTCGATGCGGATGGTGACGCGGGGCGTCCGGCGCGGCAGCACCCGGTGCAACAGCGGGCCCGCCGTCATCCTCTTCAGGCCCCTTCCGCCTGAAGGCGTTCGCGCAGCGCGGCCATCTCCACATGCATCGCTTCGAGGTCGCGCAAGTCGAAGCCCTCCGCCAGGGCGGGGCTGACCGTGGCCAGTCGCTCCCGCAGCAGGCCCGTATAGGTCACGCGCCCCTCCGGCGAGATGAGCAGGCCGTTCCGTTCCTCGAAGGCGCGGTTCCAGGCCACGGCCTCGTCCCGCGTCAGGCCCGGCGGCAGGTCGAGGGCAAGCGCGCCATCGGACCAGCGCACGGGATAGCCGCCCGGCAGGCCGAGCGCGCCCGGCGCGTGGGCGCGCAGCGTCGTGTCGGCCGTCGCCATGGCGACCAGCAGGGGCACGGTGGCGGAACCCGACACCTCAATGGCCGGCTCGGGCGTGAGCTGGACCTCCGCGAAGCGGGCGTGGACGTCGGGGATCTCGGACCCGTCCAGCCAGACGCGCGGCGGGGTGAAGGCGCCACGATCCCCCGGCGGGCGGCGCCAGGCACCGATGGTCCCGTAGTGCGCGAGGACTCGCACATCCTTCCCCGGGCCGAGCGCGCCGGCGAAGGCCGACGAAAGGATGCCGACATTCCCGATCCCGCAGACCACCGGCAGATCAAGCGCGGCGAGCATCCCGTTCACCACGTCGGGGAAGCAGCAATTCACCAGCTGTGCGCGCGGCGCCACCTGCGTCATCGCACGCCCCACCCGCGCGGAGAGCAGCGCCTGGAACACCGCCGTGGCGGAGAGGCCGCCCTCCGCCACCAGCCGGCTCCAGGCATCGCCGCTGCGGGCGATGACGGCCGATGTCTGAACCGAGGCCGCCTGCACCACGACATCCGGCCGGGCCGCGGCGATCACCGGCGCGACGGCTTCCGCGGAGGAGAGGTCGGCGACCGCCAGCTCCGTCTCGACGCGCGTGCCGAAGGTCGCGGCCCGCGCGCGGCAGGCGGTGACCAGCCAGGCCAGCCGGTCGCGGTCCCGGCCCGCCAGGATCAGCCGAACCGGATGCCTCGCTGTCGCGGCGATGTCGCAGGCGATGCGCGTGGCAAAGGCGCCCGTGCCGAAAAGAAGGATGCGGCCCGTCATCGCGCCGCCTCCCGTGGCAGGGATTGCGACATCGCGGCGGCGGCGGCCACGACCAGCGGCGCGAAGCGCTCCACCGCCGCCTCCGGCGCGCAGCGCGCAAGGGAGACGGCGACGTTGACGGCCGCGACAGGGGCTCCGTCAGCACCGATCACGGCCGCGGCCACGGAGACGTCGCCGGGATAGATCTCCCCCACCGCGAGGGCGAAGCCCTGCTCCGCCGCGCCGTCGAGCCGCGCGAGAAGGGTCGGCAGCGCCGTGACGGTCTGTGGGGTGTAGGCGATCCGGTCCGAGCGCTCGAGCAACGCCTGCGCCGCGTCCCGCCCCATCCGCGACAGCATCGCCCGCCCCGGCGCCGTGCAATAGGCCGGAAGCCGGCTGCCCACCTGGATGTTCGTCTGCAGCACGTGCCGGCTGAGCAGGCGGGACAGGTAGACGATCTCCGTCCCGTCCGGGATGGTGAGGCTCACCGCCTCCTCCGTCGCGCGGCTGAGGTCCAGCATGTAGGGCGCCGCGCGGTCTACCAGCGCGTTGGATGCGACATAGCGGTGGCCAAGGTCGAGCGTCCGCACCGTCAGCTCGTAGTGCTTCGTCCGCGGGTCCTTCCGCAGGTAGCCCAGGCGTTCCAGCGTGTGGGTGAAGCGCTGCGCGGCGCTGCGGTCCATGTCCGCGGCGCGGGCGATCTCCGTCAGCCCCATGCTGCGCGCCCCACGCCCGAAGACGCCGAGCACCCGGAACGCCTTCTCGACCGAGCCGACGAAGAGCCCATCCTCGGCCGTGGAGGCAGGGGCAGCGCGGCGGCGCGGTTCGGTCGAGGCGGTCAGGACGGGTCTCCCTCTGCACCGCGCCGCGTTGACGGGGCGCCGTCCGGGCAGGATAGTAGGCGATAACCGTAACCGCAATACGATAACGGCCCGTGGATGCGGCGCCGGGACCGACGCGGCCAGAGGAGCACGCCATGGCAGAGTTCATCCTTCGTGAGCGGCGCGGCGCCGTCGCGATCCTGACGCTGAACCGGCCGGAGGTGCTGAACGCCTGGCACACCGCCATGCGCTCCGAGCTCGTGGCCGCGCTGGAGGAGGCCGAGGCGGATGAGGGCGTGCGGGCCATCGTCATGACCGGCGCGGGGGACCGCGCCTTCGGCGCCGGCCAGGACCTGAACGAGACGAAGACCTTCGACCCCGACCGCGCGGAGCTATGGATCGGCGAGTGGGAGCGTCTCTACGACCGCATCCGCTCCCTCTCCAAGCCGCTGGTGATGGCGCTGAACGGCGTGGCCGCGGGCTCCGCCTTCCAGGTCGCGCTGCTCGGCGATTTCCGCATCGCCCATCCCGGCGTGACCATGGGGCAGCCCGAGATCAATTCCGGCATTGCCAGCACGACCGGCCCGTGGATCATGCGGGAGATGCTGGGCATTGCCCGCACCATCGACCTCACCCTGTCCGGCCGCATGATGGACGCGGCGGAGGCCGAGCGGATCGGCCTGATCAACCGCATCGTGCCGGAAGAGCGGGTGATGGAGGAGGCGCTGTCCCTGGCGAACGAGCTGGCCGCCAAGCCGCCGGTCGCCATGCGCCTGAACAAGGCTCGCTTCCGCGAGGTGACGGAGGCCGGCTTCCGCGACTGCCTCGCCGCCGGCGTGCGGAACCAGCGCGCGAGCTACGCCACCGGCGAGCCCGCGCGGGAGATGGAGGCCTTCCTCGCCGCCCGGGCCGCACGCAAGGCGAGCGGGGGCTGATGGCGGCGCCCGAGGGCGGGTTCTGGGAACTCTTCGCCGCCATCGCGGCGGCGGAGGGCGAGCGGGTCTATGCCCGCTTCGACGGGCGCCCGATCACCTTCGCCGATCTCGACCGCATGTCGGCCTCGCTGTCGGCCGGGCTGGCGGGGCTCGGCGTCGCGCGCGGCGACCGGGTCGCGGTGATGATGCGCAACAGCCCGGTCTCGCTCGCGCTGCTCTTCGCGCTGGCGCGGGCCGGGATGGTCTGGGTGCCGGTGAACGCCGCGCTGCGCGGGGAGGGGCTGCGCCACGTCCTGACCCAATCCGACCCGCGGGCCGTCATCGCCGACGCGGAGGCGCTGCCACGCATCGCCGAGTGCGGGGCGCCGGCCGAGGGCCGATCGCTGGTCGTGGCCGGCGATCCGGATGCCGCCCTCCCGATCGAGCGCCTTCTCGCGACCGAGCCGCTGGCCGAGGCGCCGCCGCCGCGGCCCGACGAGCTCTTCGCCATCATGTACACCTCCGGCACCACCGGGCCGGCCAAGGGCGTGATGGTGACGCACCACATGCTGCGCCTGGCGGGGGAGGGGGCGCTGCTCGTCGCCGCCGCGCGGGACGGCGACGTGCTCTTCGTGTGGGAGCCGCTCTACCACATCGGCGGTGCGCAGCTCATCGTGCTGCCGCTGCGCCGGCGCGTGATCCTGGCCATGGTCAGCCGCTTCAGCGCCGGGCGGTTCTGGCAGGAGGTGCGGGCCGAGGGCGCGACGCATATCCACTTCCTCGGCGGCATCCTGCAGATCCTGCTGAAGCAGCCGGAAGGCCCGCTGGACCGGGCGCATGGCGCGCGCATCGCCTGGGGCGGCGGCTGCCCGATCGACGTCTGGCGCCCCTTCGAGGGGCGCTTCGGCCTCCAGATCCGCGAGTGCTACGGCATGACGGAGGCGTCGAGCTTCACCACCTTCAACGACAGCGGCCCCGTTGGCTCGGTCGGCCGGCCGGTGCCCTGGTTGACCGTCTCCCTGGCGGACGAGGCGGGCCAGCCCGTGCCCGTGGGCGCGCGCGGGGAGATCGTGGTCCGCAGCAGCGACCCGGGCGCGCTGACCCCCGGCTATTTCCGCAACCCTGAGGCCACGGCGAAGGCGCTGCGGGACGGCGCGCTGCACACCGGCGACAGCGGTTCCTTCGACGCCCACGGAAACCTCTTCTTCCACGGCCGCCTGACCGACAGCGTCCGCGTGAAGGGCGAGAACGTCTCGGCCTGGGAGGTGGAGCACGTCGCGGCGAGCCACCCGGCGGTGGAGGATTGCGCGATGATCGGCGTCGCCGCCGATGTCGGGGAGCAGGACATCAAGCTCTTCGTCAAGCCGCGGGCCGGGGTGTCGGTGGATCTGGCGGAACTCTCCGCCTTCATCGGCGCGCGCGTCGCGCCCTACCAGAACCCGCGTTACCTCGCGACCGTCGAGGAGTTCGAGCGCACGCCCAGCCTGCGCATCATGAAGCACCGGCTCTCCCCCGCCCGGGACGACGGATTCGACCGCCTCGCCGAATGATGCCGGATAGGGGCGGCGCCGATCCCTCGCGCGCGTGACTCGGGGGAGAGAAGGAATTCTCCCTCTCCCGGCGTGACCCATGAGACCGTTCTGATCCTGGCCCCCACGAGCAAGATGGGCCACAGGACCGCCGGCGAAACTCGGCGTGAGGCAGTGACGATGCGGTCCTGGATGGGTGTGCTCGCGGTGATCGCGACGCTGACTTCGGCGATGCCGCTTCCGGTCGCGGCCGGGCCGCTCCCGCCCACGGACGGGTCGCCTTTCCCGAAGGCACCGATGGGCCGGATCGGGCAGGCACCCCGACCCACCCAGGGCGCCGTCGTTCCGCCGCCGCCGGTGCAGCCCTTGGCCCCAGCCCCGATGCAGGCCCGGCCCCAAGTGCCGCAACAGACGCCGCAGTCCGCTCAGGGGCGTGCCGCCTGCGCCGCGCCGCTCCGCCAGGGCTGCGAGACGATGCAGGCCTCCTGCCGCATGGCCTGCCCACCGATGTGGAATCCGAACCCGGGCGCCCCCGCCTTCACGCCGACGGACCGCGCCGGCTGCACGCAGCAGTGCTTCACGCGCTATCTCGCCTGTCTGAACCTCTACGGCTGTTCCTGACGGATCGCGTGGCCTCGACCCTCGGGCCGTGGCGTGGCAGTCCGGGGGCATGCGGCCCAGCTTCCACCCGCGCCTCCTCAACGGTCGGACCGGCGACCCGGCGCTGTATGTGGAGGCGCTGCACCTCCCCGATGCGGTGCTGTTCGACTGCGGCGACCTCTCGGCCCTCTCGCCGCGGCACCTTCTGCGCGTGGGCATCCTGGCCGTGTCGCACGCCCACATGGATCACTGGGCGGATTTCGACCGGCTCCTCCGCCTGCTGATCGGGCGTGAGAAGCGCCTGTCAGTTGTAGGGCCGGAGGGCTTCGCCCGGCGGCTCCGCCATCGCCTGCAGGCCTACACATGGAACCTCGCCGACCGAATCCCGGCGGAGTTGGCCTTCGAGGTAACCGAGGTCACCCCATCCGCCCTGTGGTCCCGCACGCAACTGTCCCTGCACAGTGGCTTCGAGCCGGAGGCGCTGGATTCCCTGCCGGCCACGCCAGACGGCAGCGTCCTGTCCCTGGGTCCCCTGCGTCTGCGGGCGGCGGTGCTGGACCACGGCACGCCCTGCCTCGGCTTCGCGCTGGAGGAGGAGGCGCACCTGAATGTCTGGCGCACCCATCTCGAGGCCCGCGGCCTGCCCACCGGACCCTGGCTCGCCGGGCTCAAGGCCGCGATCATGGCGGAGCGCCCAGACGATGAACTGATCCCGGTTTATGCCCGCGCCTCCGAAGCCCGGCAGGCCAGTACGCATCGGCTGGCGGAACTGCGGGACCTCGTCAGCGTCACGCCGGGCCAGCGCCTGGCCTATCTGACCGACTTCGCCGACCGCCCGGCGAACCGGTCCGCCGCCATCTCCCTGGCCCGGGATGCGGACACGCTGTTCATCGAGGCGCCCTTCGTCGCGGAGGACGCGGCCATCGCGCTCGACCGCCAGCACCTCACGACCCAGGCCGCGGGCGAGATTGCCCGGGCGGCCGGGGTGCGCCGGATCGAGCCCTTCCACTTCTCGCCCCGCTACCCCGGCCAGGAGGAGCGGCTGATGGCGGAGGTGGCGCGCGCCGCCGGGCGGGAGAGCCTGTCTCCGCCCTAAGGGCCGGACAACCGCGCCGGGAGAGGCGGGCCGATTCCGCCCGCGGCCGCTTGCGCCCCGCGACCGCCCCGGCTTTGCTTCCCGGCGGACAGCCGAAGGCAGCGTGATGGCGAAGACGCGGATCCTGGCCGGCGGCATCGCGCAGGAATCCCACTCCTTCAACCCCGTGCCGACCGACCGGTCCCGCTTCAGCATCCGCACCGGCCGGGACGCAGTGGAGACGGCGCGGGGAACCAACTCGGTCCTGGGCGGCATCGTGGATGCGGCCGAGGAGGCGGGCGCGGAGGTCGTTGTCCCCACGATCTTCCGCGCCCAGTCCGGCGGCCCGGTCAAGGACGCCGTCTTCGCCGAGATGCGCGACCAGATGTGCGACGCCGCCCGGCGCGGCGACTTCGACGCCGTCGTGCTGCCCCTTCACGGCGGCATGCTGACCCCGAGCCTGGAAGATCCCGAAGGCGCCCTGATGACCGCGCTGCGCGCGATCGTCGGGCCGGACCTGCCGATGACCGCGGGCTTCGACCTGCACGCGCATGTCACGCCGGAGATCCTCGCGCGCTGCGACCTGTTGGCCGGCTATCACACCAACCCGCACGGTGATCAGGGCCCCACGGGCCGCCGCGCCGTCCGCGCCGCGCTGGACATGCTGCAGGGACGGCTGCGGCCCGCGCTGGCGGCCGTCCACCTGCCGATGTTGACGCTCGGCAACGACCGCACGGACGAGGAGCCGCTGCGCAGCCTGCACGCCCTCGCCCGGGCGGCGGTGGAGGCGGGCGCGGCCTACGACGTCTCGATCTTCAACGCGCAGCAGTTCCTGGATGTGCGCGGCCTCGGGCAATGGGTGCTGGCCTATGGGAACGGCGCCGCGCCCGACGCCCTGGCGCTGGAACTCGCCCAAGCGCTCTGGGACGAGCGCCACGCACTGATCGGCACCTATCCCCCGCTGGACGAGTCCCTGGACCGGGCCGCACGGGGGACCGAGCGGCCCCTGATCCTCGGCGACCAGGGCGACCGCGTGGCGGGCGGCAGCCCGGGCGACGGGACCTACGTGCTGCGCGCCCTCCTCGCGCGCGACGACCTGCCGCCCTCCGCCGTGCCGATCGCGGATGCGGCGGCGGTGCAGGCCTGCCTCCGGGCCGGCCTCGGCGCCACGGTCACGCTGACGGTGGGCGGGCGGTACTCCACCGCCTCGCCGCCTGTCACCGTGACCGGGGAGATCGTCTCCTGCGGTGCCTCGGCCGAGGTGACCTATGCCGGGCCGGCGGATGCGGGCACCCGCATCGGGCTGGGCGGGTACGCCGTGCTGCGCGTGGGCAGGGTGCACGTGGTGCTCACGGAGCACCCCTACTCCTACCTCGATCCCGGCTATTTCCGCGCCATGGGCGTCGATCCCGCCGCGATGGGGATCGTGATCACTCGCTCCGGCTACCACTTCACCCTCAACTACGCCGCGATCGGGGATTGCGTCACGGTGGACACGCCGGGGATGACCTCCTACCGCGTGCAGGACCTGCCTTTCACCGTCGCGCGCCCCTTCTTCCCGCTGGACGACCTCGATCACCGGCCGCGCCTGCATGTCCGCGGCAGCGGCGTCCCGTGAATCACCCCGGCTTGGCCCTTGCTGCGGGCCCGGAGCCATCCCCGCCGGCGAACAACCGGCACGCCATGAAGGAGACGGACTGATGCACCGCCGCTCGCTGCTGAAGGGGATCGCCGCATCGGGCGCGGCCCTGTCCGCGCCCGCCTTCGCGCAGGGATCGTCGCGCACGCTGCGCTTCATCCCGCAGATCGACCTCGCCTTCCTCGACCCGCACTGGACCACGGCGAACATCACCCGCAATCACGGCTACATGGTGTTCGACACCCTCTACGGGCTGGACGAGAACGAAGTGCCCCACCCGCAGATGGCCGAGGGCCACACGGTGGAGGATGATGGCAAGCGCTGGACCATCCGCCTGCGGGAGGGCCTGCTCTTCCATGATGGCGAGCCCGTGCGCGCGCGGGACTGCGTGGCCAGTATCCGTCGCTGGGGCGCGCGAGACGCCTTCGGCGGCGCCCTGATGCGCGCGACGGACGAGCTCTCGGCGCCCGATGACCGCACCATCGTCTTCCGGCTGAAGAAGCCCTTCTCCCTGCTGCCCGATGCGCTGGCCAAGACCACCGCGATGATGCCGGCGATGATGCCGGAGCGGGTGGCCGCCACCGATCCCGGCACGCAGATCACCGAGATCATCGGCAGCGGCCCCTTCCGCTACGTCATGGAGGAGCGGCTGCAGGGCGCCCGCAACGTCTACGCGAAGTTCGACCGATACAGGCCGCGGGAGAACGGCCCGGCGCTCGGCAGCGCGGGGCCGAAGGTGGTCCACTACGACCGCGTCGTCTGGACCACCATCCCCGATGCCTCCACCGCCGCGGGCGCCTTCGTGGCCGGCGAGCAGGACTGGTGGGAGCAGGTGGCGCATGACCTAAAGCCGATGGTGGGCCGCGCCCGCGGCGCCAACCTGCGCATCCAGGAGGAGACGGGCACGATCGGCATGCTGCGGCCCAACACCACCCAGGCGCCCTTCAACAACCCAGCGATCCGCCGCGTTCTGATGGGTGCGATCGACCAGGCCGCCTACATGCAGGCCATCGTCGGGGACGACCGCACCTTCTACCACGTGCCGACCGGCTTCTTCTGCCCCGGCACGCCGATGGCGAGCGAGGTGGGCCTCGACCCCCTCCGCAAGCCGCGCGACGACGCCGCAGTGCGGCGCGATCTGGTCGCGGCCGGCTACAAGGGCGAGAAGGTCGTCCTGCTCGTGCCGACGGACTACGTAACGATCAAGGCGCTGGGCGACGTCGGCGCCGACATGCTCCGGCGCGTCGGCGTGAACGTCGACTATGTCGCGACCGACTGGGGCACCATGCTCCAGCGCCGCAACAACCGCGGTCCGGTGGAATCCGGTGGCTGGAGCCTCTTCGCCACAAGCTGGACCGGCACCGACTGGCTCAACCCTGCGACCCATATCGGCATCCGCGGCAACGGCGCAGCCGGCTATGCCGGCTGGTACGAGAGCGCGCGTCTCGAAGCGCTCTACAATGCCTGGTTCGACGCGCCCGACCTGGCCGGGCGGCAGGCCGTATGCCGCGATATCCAGACCGCCTGCATGGAGGAGGTGCCCTACTACCCCCTCGGCCAGTTCAAGCAGCAGACGGCGACGCGCGGCATCCAGGGTCTGCAGACCGGCTTCACGAAGTTCTGGGGCATCCGCCCGGCCTGAGGACGCTGTGCGGGAGGCTCAAACCGGTCGACCCTTGTTCTGATCCGCCCCAGGGATATGCCGGGAGGCTCCGCCTCCCGGACCCTCCGCCGGGGGGCAAACGTCCCCCCCGGACCCCGCGGTATATTCGGCGCGGGTCCAGGGGACGCGCTCGTCTCCGGGCCGTGGGAAGCGGGCAGCTGGAAGCACTGCTTCCAGCTCGCCTTCCAGGGCCGTCACTCCCAGGCAGATCGGAACGAGGCCTCGCCGGAATCGCGAGGTCATCGGCCTCGGATCGGCGCCTCAACACCGCCGAACGCGCCGGCCTCTGCCAGGGACGCGATCTCGGCAGCGTCGCAGCCCAGTTCGGCCAGGATCGCGTTACGATGCTCGCTCAGAAGCGGTGGCGCATCCGTCAGCGCCGGTCCGTCCGCATCCGCGCGGAAGGCCGCCACCGGTACGGTCACCCCTCGCTGCCCCAGCTCACCCGGAAGGGTCTGTACCACGCCGCGCCGAAGGACTTCGGATTCCGTCAGCGCCTCGGCGAGCGGGCGAACCCGGGCGGCGGGCACCCGATCGGCCAGCATCGCTTCCCACTCCGCGGCGGGGCGGCGGCGTATTTCCTCCGTCAGGATCGCGGCCAGGGCGGCACGGTGCGGGTCCTGCTGGCGCACATCGGCGAAGCGCGGGTCCTCCAGCAGGTCGGGGCGGCCGATCCCGTGGCACAGAGCGTCGAACTGCCGCTGATTACAGGCGCCGAGCATGATGAGCGCGCCATCCCCCGCCTCGTAGCAGCTCGCGCCGGCCAGGGCGTGGTCGTTCGCGTGCAGCACCGGCGCCTTGCCGCCATTCAGCAGGCTGGAGATGGCCGGGCTCATCAGCAGGAAGGCGGTGTCCATCATCGACAACGCGACGTGCTGGCCGAGGCCCGTACGCTCCCGCCGCAGCAGCGCCGACATCACCGCGAAGGCGGCCATGGTGCCCGACGCATAGTCCAGCACCGGCGCGCCGGCCTTCAGCGGCCCGGACTCCGCCGTGCCGGTCATCGCCATGAGCCCGGCCGCGGCCTGCACGACGTTGTCATAGGCCGGACGCCCGGCGAACGCGCCTTCCGCGCCATAGGCGCTCAGCGACAGGCTGACGAGCCTTGGGTTGTCCACGGACAGGGTTGCGTGATCCAGCCCGAGGCGCTGCATCACGCCGGGCCGGAAGTTCTCCACCACCACATCCGCCGTCGCGGTCAGGCGACGCGCGATCCCCAGTCCCGCCGAGCTCTTCAGGTCGATCGCGATGGAGCGCTTGTTGCCGTTCTGGATCGCGAAGTGGTCGCCCATCCCCGCCTGCCGCAGCGCCTCCACGCCGCCGCGACTACGCATGTAGTCGCCGGTACCGGGCTCCTCGATCTTGATCACCTCCGCCCCCAGCAGCGCCAACTGGTAGGTGCAGAAGGGGCCGGCGATGACGTGGCTGAAATCCACCACGCGCATCCCCTCCAGCGCGCGCATGGCGTCAGGCCGGCTCGATGCCGGCGCGGTGCGCCACCTCGGTCCAGCGCTGCGTCTCCTCGGTGATGAAGGTCCGGAAGGCGTCGGCGGTGCTGGCCACCGGTTCGAAGCCGCGGGCCTCCAGCTCCTTGCCGACGCCGTCCTGCATCACGCGGCGCATGTCGTCTCCGATCTTTGTCAGGATGGCGGGCGGCGTGCCGCGGGGCGCCAGAGCGCCGGTCCAGCCGCCGGCGGTGAAGCCGGTCAGCCCCTGTTCGGAGAGCGTCGGGATGTTCGGGGCCAGGGGGCTGCGCGTCAGCGTCGCGACGCCGATCGGCGTCACCGCGCCCGTGCTGATCTGCGGCAGCACGGCGGGGATCGCGTCCAGCGAGATCTGGATGCGGCCGGCCAGCAGGTCCGTCATCAGCGCCGCGCTGCCGCGATAGGGCACGTGCTCCATGTCCAGCCCGGTGCGCTGCTTGAACAGCTCCGAGCCGAAATGCGTCGTCGTGCCGACGCCCGAGCTGCCGTAGGAGAGCTGCCGCCCGCGGCCATAGGCGAGCAGTTCCTGCAGGTTCTTCGCCGGGATGGTCGGCGTGACCACCAGCGCGAAGGGATTGCGTGCGATCAGCATGATCGGCGCGAGGTCCGCCTGCGGGTCGTAGGGCAGGTTCTTCTGCGTCAGCCGCGCCACCGCGACCTCCGCCGCGGAGGAGATGAGGATCGTGTGCCCGTCCGGCGCGGCGCGCACGACGCTGTTCGCGCCGACCGTGCCGCCCGCGCCGGTGCGGTTCTCCACCACCACCTGCTGGCCCCAGATCGGTGCCAGCTTCTCCCCCAGCATCCGCGCCGTCACGTCGATCGTGCCGCCGGCGGTGTAGGCGACGATGAAGCGCACGGGCTGCGTCGGCCAGGCCGGCGACTGGGCGCGGGCGCGCCACGGCAGCAGCGCGACGGCGGGCGCGGCGAGAAGGGCGCGGCGCGAGGTCATGGCGGGAGTCCTTTCATGCGAAGTGGGTTTGTCGGGGACGACATGGCTGCGCTAAGGGAAGAAGCCGGTTGCCACCCTGCAACCGGCGCGCCGCCACGGGACCATGAACGAACCAACCGATCCGCGCCCCGATCCGGGCGCCGCGATGCCCGACAACCACGAGGGCTACATCGTCCCCGGGCTGGAGCGCGGTCTGCGGGTGCTGGAGACGGTCGCGGCGGCGGAGCGCGGGCTGACCGTCAGCGAGATTGCGGCCCGCATCGGTGTCGGCCGCTCCTCCGCCTTCCGGCTGATCTACACGCTGCGCTTCCTGAAGTTCCTGGAGAGCAGCGCGGACGGCCGCAGCTACGGGCTCGGCCCCCGCGTGCTGAACCTCGGCTTCGCCTACCTCAACGGGCAGAGCCTTATCCAGGTCGCGCAGGGCGCCTTGCAGGCGCTGCGGGATGCGACCGGCATCTCCGCACACCTCGTCATCCGCGATGGCCGGGACGTTCTGTTCCTGGATTGCGTGCCGTCCCGGCGCGGCTTCCTGACCACCTTCAACACCGGCGCGCGGCTGCCCGCGCATGTCACGCCACTGGGCTGGCTGCTGCTGTCCGACCTGTCCGGGCGGGAGCTGGCAGGGCTCTATCGCGGCGTGGCGCTGCCGCCCCGCACGGAGCAGACGCCGACCGACCTGCCGGCGCTGCAGCGCTGCGTGGCCGAGGCCGCGGCGCGCGGGCATGTCGTCAGCCGCGGGATGGTAGATGCGGGGGGCGGTACCGTCGCCGCGCCCGTGCTGGACCGCGACGGCCGCGTGGTGGCGGCGATCGACGTCTCCGGCCCGGACTCCGCTTTCCCGGAGGACGTGGAGGGCATCACCGTCCCGGAGGTGCTGAAGGCGGCGCGGGCGATCTCGGAGCGGCTGGGCCACTTCGGATCGCCCGGCTGACATCTCAGCGGAGGCCGAGGATGGCGCGTGCCTCGGCCGGCGTGGCGAGGGTGCCGCCGAGGCTGGTGATGATGCCCACGGCCTTCTCGACGAGCTGCACGTTGCCGCGGGTGAGCTCGCCCTTGTCGATGTAGACCGTGTCCTCCATCCCGATGCGGACATGGCCGCCGAGAAGGTAGGCCTGCGCCAGCATCGGGAAGGCCATGCGCCCGATCCCGAAGGCCGCCCACATCGCGTCGGGCGGCAGCTGGGACTTGAGGTACATCAGCGTCTCGGGGTTCGCGACCGCTCCGTAGCGCACGCCGAGCACGATCTGAAACAGGGCGGGGGAGGCGAGCTTCCCTTCCGCCAGGAAGACCTTCGCGAGTTGCAGGTCGCCGCTGTCGAAGATCTCGATCTCCGGCAGCACGCCGGCGGCGCGGATGCGCTCGGCCATGATGCCGAGGTTGCGGGGCGTGTTGATGACGACGCCGGTGCCGGAGAACATCGTGTTGAAGTCGAGGGTGCAGATCTCCGGCCGCAGCGCCTCTACATGCGCCACGCGGCGCTCCGGCGTCGTCAAGGTGGTGCCGGGGCCGGCCTCGCGCGGCTCCTCCAGCCCGGGCATGAAGCGCCCGCCTTCCCCCGTGGTGAGATTGATGATGATGTCGGACCCGGCGTCGCGGATGCGGGAGACGACCTCCGTGTAACGC
Organism: Muricoccus radiodurans; assembly: GCF_050154705.1. Classification (GTDB taxonomy): domain Bacteria; phylum Pseudomonadota; class Alphaproteobacteria; order Acetobacterales; family Acetobacteraceae; genus Roseomonas; species Roseomonas radiodurans. The sequence goes on from NZ_CP189561.1 coordinate 4,944,819, forward strand.
GCCAGGTCCATGCTGCCGCGCGCCGTCTCGGGGTCGCGGACGTGGATGTGGGCGATGGCGGCACCGGCCTTGCCCGCGTCGATCGCGGCGGTCGCGATCTGCTCCGGCGTGATGGGCAGCGCGGGATTCTGCGACGGCATGGTGAGATTGCCGGTGACCGCGCAGGTGAGGATGGTTTTCTTGGACATCGTGTTCAGGCCGCCATGCGGGTTGAGGAGAGGACCTGGGACAGCGTCGCGTCCAGCAGGTCCACGATCTCCGTAATCCCATCCGGCGCGATGATGAAGGGCGGGGCCAGCAACACGTGATCGCCGTTCTCCCCATCCGCCGTGCCGGCCGAAGGATAGCAGATGAGGCCGTTCGCCTGCGCCTGCGCCTTGATCCGCGCCGCCAGCCCCGCCGCTTTCGGGAAGGGCCGCTTCGTCGCGCGGTCCTCCACCAGCTCCAGCGCCCAGAAAAGGCCGCGTCCCCGGATGTCGCCGACATGAGGATGATCGCCGAATCGGGCGCGCAGCGCGGCCTCCAGCTCCGCCCCGCGCTGCCGCACGGCGCCGAGGAGCTGCTCCTCCTCCACCGCCTTCAGCACCGCCAGCGATCCCGCGCAGGCGATGGCGTGGCTCATGTAGGTGTGGCCGTGCTGCAGCGTGCCGCTGCCGGCGACGAGCGGGGCCACCACCCGCTCGCTCGCCATCACCGCGCCGATCGGCTGGTAGCCGGCGCCCAGCCCCTTCGCGACCGTGATGAGGTCGGGCGCGACGCCCTCCTCCGCGATGGCGAAGAGGTGGCCAGTGCGGCCCATGCCGCACATCACCTCGTCGGCGATCAGCAGCACGCCGTGGCGGTCGCACACCGCGCGCATGGCGGCGAAGTAGCCGGGCAGGGGCGGCACGCAGCCGATGGTGGCGCCCACCACCGGCTCCGCGATGAAGGCAGCGACGTTCTGCGGCCCCAGATCGCGGATCGTGGCGTCCAGCTCATCCGCCAGGCGCGCGACATAGGCGGCGTCCGTCTCCCCCTCCGTCCGGAAACGATAGGCGAAGCAGGGCGAGACATGCGTCACGTCCATCAGCAACGGCGCATAGGGCGCGCGTCGCCCGGCATGGCCGCCGATCGCCAGCGCGCCGAGCGTGTTGCCGTGGTAGCTCATGCGCCGGGCGATGAAGCGGCTGCGGGAGGTCTCGCCCTTCTCCACGAAGTGCTGGCGGGCGAGCTTCAGCGCCGCCTCCATCGCCTCGGACCCGCTGCCGACGAAGGCGACGCGGCCCGCGCCGAAGCCCTCCGGCGCCGCGGCGACCAGGCGTGTCGCCAGTTCCTCGGCCGGGGCGTTGGTGAAGAAGGAGGTGTGACTGAAGGGCAGCGTCTTCAGCTGCGCCTCGATCGCCGCGATCACGGCGGGATGGCTGTGCCCGAGGCAGGACACCGCCGCCCCGCCCGAGGCGTCGAGGTAGCGCTTCCCCGCCTCGTCATAGAGGTAGATGCCCTCTCCCCGGGCCACGAGGGTCGGGGTCTTGCGGAGGTCGCGGTGCAGGATGGCGCTGGGCATGCGGCCGGTTCGTCCGTCGCGGTGTGTTTCGCAGGCTAAACACTGGACCGTATGCAAAGCAAGTGGCATCGTCGTCCCGCCTCATCGATGCTGAGGGGATCCGTGCTCGGCCTGCCGCCCACCATCACCGCGACCCCGATCGCCCGCTTGCCGGAGGCGCTGCACTGGCGCGGCGAGCCGAATGACTGGGTGCGTGCCACGCGCCCGGGACAGCGGCTGCACTCCTTCCTGGAAGGGCTGAGCCTGGAGGCCGACGGCACCGCCTGGATGGTGGACGTGCCCTACGGCCGCATCCTCCGCGTCTCCTGCGATGGCGTCTGGCAGGTCGCGCATGAGTATGACGGCGAGCCGCACGGCCTGCTGCGCCTGCCGGACGGCGCCTTCGTCGTCGCGGATTACCGGCGCGGGCTGCTGCGGCTGGAGAATGGCGCACTCACGCCGATCCTCTCCCGAGTGAACACGGAGAACTTCCGTGGCCTCAGCGATCTCTGCCGCGGGCCGGATGGCAGCCTCTGGTTCACCGATTCCGGGCGCTCCAGCCTGTCCGATCCCACGGGGCGCATCTTCCGGCTGCGGCCGGACGGGGCGCTGGACCTCGTGCTGAACAACCTGCCCTATCCCAATGGCCTCGCGCTGAGCCAGGACGGGCGCTTCCTGCATGTCGCGGTGACGCGGGCGAATGCGGTGTGGCGCCTGCTGGCCGATGCGCCGGACCCGCTGCTGCCGATGGTCGGCACCTACCTTCAGCTCTCGGGCGGGCTTGGCCCGGACGGCCTGGCGATGGACGGGCGCGGACGTCTGGCCGTGGCGCATGCCCAGGCCGGCACCGCCTGGCTCTTCGATCCGCTCGGCTTTCCCCTGCTGCGCATCCGCACCCCGGGCGGGCTCTGGACGACCAGCGTCGCCTTCTCCGCGGATTCCCGCACCCTCTTCATCCTGGAGGCGCAGGCCGGCGCTCTCCACCGCGTGGACCTGCACGAAGCCCTGCCTGAGGAGTCCGAGACGTGACCGCCTTTCCCCTCTCCCGCGAAACGCTCGGCGGCTTCGTGCCGGCGGTCATCACGCCCTTCACCCCGGCGGGCGAGATCATGGAGGACGCCTTCGCCGATATCGTCGGCCGGCTGATCGGGATCGGCGCGCGCGGCATCGCCGTCGCCGGCGACAACGGGGAGAGCTGGGCACTGAATGCGGCCGAGCGTGCCCGGCTGACGACCATCGCCCTGGACGTCGCGAAGGGCCGCGTGCCGGTGATGACGGGCTGCACCGCGCCCTCCGCGGCCGGCTCCGTCGCCTATGCGCGCGCCGCGGCCGAGGCCGGGGCGGACGGGCTGCTGATGATGCCGCAGACCTATGTGCTGAAGGCGAGCAGCGTCGAGCTGCTGCGCCGCTTCGAGGCGGTGGCGAAGGCCGTGCCGCTGCCCATCGTCGCCTACAACTCCCCCCGCCGCACCGGCGGGATCGAACTGTCGCTGGACGACCTCGACCGCATCACGAATGTCGCGCCGATCATCGGCATCAAGGAAAGCCACCGCGACTTCTTCCACCACTCCCACCTGCTGCACCGCTTCCGCGACCGGCTGGCGATCATGGTCGGCCCCTGCCACTTCATCTTCCCGGGCCTCGCGCTCGGCGCCGCCGGCTTCATCGCCACGGGGCCGGAGCTGCTGGGCGCCGACGCCGCGCGGATCATGGCGGTGGCGAAGGAGGCGCCAGGGCCGGAACTGGCCTCGCTGCACCACAAGCTGACCGTCGCCTATCAGGCGCTGATGGGGACGGGCACCTGGCCCTCCTCGCTGAAGGGGGCGCTGTCGCTGATGGGCTGGCCCGCCGGCGTGCCGCGCGATCCCGTGCTGCCGCTGGACGAGGCCGCGCTGGACGCCCTGCGCCGCCGCCTGGCCGAAGTGGGCCTGCCGCACGCATGAGCGGGCTGCGCATCACGGCGGGCGTCACCCGCGCCGCCCCGGTGCGCTTCCGCTTCGACGGGGCGGAGATCGAGGGCTTTCCCGGGGAAAGCCTCGCCGTCGCCCTGATGGCCGCCGATCTCCGTACCCTGCGTCACGGGCCAGGGGATGGCGGGGCACGCGGCCTCTTCTGCGCCATGGGCTCCTGCCAGGAATGCGTGGTGATGGTGGACGGGCGGCTGGTCGAGGCCTGCCGCACCCCGGTCCGCGCTGGGCTGGACGCGCGTAGCGGGCCGGGAGGGTCGGCGTGACGACGCACGACGTCGTTATCCTTGGCGCCGGCCCGGCCGGCGCCGCGGCGGCTGTAGAGGCGCAGCGCCTCGGCCTCAGCGCCCTCGTGCTGGACGAGGCGGCGGAGGCGGGCGGGCAAGTTTATCGCGCGCCCTCTGCTGCCGTCTCGAACACGCCGCGAGATCCGGCTGGCGCGGCCCTGCGCGCCACGCTCGCCGGCAGCGGCGCGCGCACGCTCTTCGGCCGCAGGGTCTGGCATGTTGACCGAAGCTTCCGCGCCCGTTGCATCAGCCCGGAGGGCCCGGAGGAGCACGCGGCCCGCGCCCTGATCGTCGCCACCGGCGCGCGGGAGCGGGTACTGCCTGTGCCGGGCTGGACCCTGCCCGGCGTCATCGGCCTTGCCGCCGCGACGGTGCTGCTGAAGTCGGAGAAGGTTCTTCCGGGACGCGAGGTGGTGGTGGCCGGCACCGGCCCCCTTCTGCTGCTGGTCGCGGCCACCATCCTGAAGGGCGGCGGCCGCGTGGCGGCAGTGGTGGACGCGGCGGGCAGGACGGACTGGCTGCGGCAGGCACCGGCCCTGGCCGCGCGGCCGGACCTCGTCGCGCGTGGGCTGCGCTGGGCCGCGCGCATCCGCCGCGCGGGCGTGCCGGTGCTGCGCCGCCACGCCGTCCGTCGCGTCCTCGGTGGCGAGTTTGTCGAATCCGTGGAAGTCGGGCCGCTCGATGGTGGCCCCGCTAGGCGCTTCACGGCGGATGCCCTCTGCCTCGGTCACGGGCTGCTCCCCGCGACCGAGGTGACGGGCCTGCTTCGCGCCGCGCATCGCCACGATCCTGCCCTCGGCGGCTGGGTGCCGGACGCGGATGCGCTGGGGGCCACCTCCATCCCCGGCCTTTTCGTCTGCGGCGATGGTGCCGGCATCCGGGGTGCCGATGCCGCGCCTCTGACGGGGGCGCTGGCGGCCCTTGGCGCTGCGAAGCATCTGGGGCGCGCGGTGGACGCGGACCGGATCGCCAGGCTGGAGAAGGCGCTCTCCCGCATCGCCCGCTTCGGCGCGGCGATGACGCGGGTCGCGACGCCGCCCCCCGCGCTGCTGGACCTCACCACGCCGGACACGATCCTCTGCCGCTGCGAGGGGCTGCGCCGCTCCGACCTGGAACCGGAGATCGACGCCGGCGCCGTCACGCTCAACGCGCTGAAATCCGCCACGCGCTGCGGCATGGGTCCCTGCGGCGGCCGGCACTGCGCGGAGCCGGTCGCGATGCTCATCGCCGCCCGCACCGGCCGCAGCCCCGCCGAGATCGGCCAATCCACCGGCCGCCCGCCGCTGCGCCCCGTGCCGCTGGATGTACTCGCCGGCGATTTCGACTACGCCGACATCCCCTTCCCGACGAGTACCCTGCTGTGAGCGCGCCCTATGACCTGGCAGTGATCGGCGGCGGCATCATGGGCTGCGGCGCCGCCCTGCGGGCCGCGGAAGGCGGGATGCGCGTGCTCGTCCTCGATGCCTCGGAGATCGGCGGCGGCGCCTCCGGCGTGAATGCCGGCACGCTGTCCCTGCAGATCAAGCGCGTGCGGCTGATGCCCTATGCCCTGCGCGGCCACGACCTCTGGAAGGCGGCCGGGGAGGCGGTGGGCTACCACGAGACCGGCGGCCTCACCCTCGCCTTCACCGAGCGCGAGGCAGCGCTGCTGGAGGAGCGGTCGGCGCTGAAGCGCGCGGCCGGCGCGCCGATCGAGACGGTGTCCCCCAACCGCGTCGCGGAGATCGAGCCCGCCATCGCCCGCCGCATCGTCGCCGCCAGCTGGTGCGCCTGGGACGGCTACGCGAATTCGAGCCTCACCGGCCGCTTCTACCGCGCCCGGCTGCGTGCCGCCGGCATCGAATCCCGCGAGCATACCCGCGTCACCGCCATCGCGCGGGAGGCGGGCGGCTTCGAGCTAACCGCGGGCGGCGAGCGAATCGCGGCCCGGCGCCTGCTGCTCGCCTGCGGCGGCTGGCTGCGCGCGGCGGGGGCGATGCTCGGGCTCGACCTGCCCGTGCGCGCCCGGGTGAACACGGTCTCCGTCACCGAACGTGCGCCGATCCTGTTCCGCACCGTGATCGGCCACGCCACCGGCCTGCTGACGATGAAGCAGAAGCCGAACGGCACCGTGCTGATCGGCGGCGGCTGGCAGGGCACCGGCACGCCGGAGGAAGGCCGCGGCGAGCCGGACCCGGAGACGCTGACGGTGAATCTCCGACTCGCACGCCACGCCGTGCCCGGCCTCGGCGCGCTGCGCATCGTGCGAAGCTGGACGGGGTTCGAGGCGAACGTGCCCGACTTCTACCCGCTCGCCGGCGCGATTCCCGGCATTCCCGGCGCCTTCGTCCTGGGCTGTGTGCGCGGCGGCTACACCATCGGCCCCTACATCAGCGGCCTGGTGGGCGACCTCATCCTCGGGCGAGAGCCGGAGATGCCCCTCTTCGATCCCGGACGCGACTTCGCTGCGCCCGCGGAGCTCGCGGCGGACGCCGCATGGGCCAAGACATGAACCGGAACGCTTGATGACCGCTGCATCGCTCGACCCCGTCCTTCGCCTCGACGGCAAGGTGGCCATCGTCACCGGAGCCGGGACCGGCATCGGCAAGGCCATCGCGGAGCTCTTCGCCCGCGCCGGCGCGCAAGTGGTGCTGGCCGGCCGCACCGCCGCGACGCTCGAGGCGGTGGCGGTCACGACCGGCGGCACCATCGTCCCCACCGATGTCCGCAGCCTCGAATCCGTGGAGGCGCTCTTCGCGGCCGCCCTTTCGCGGCACGGCCGCGTGGACGTGGTGGTGAACAACGCCGGCATGAGCGGCCCGGTGGGCAACATCGCGGAGGTGGATGTCGGCGCCTGGCGCGACTGCATCGAGGTGAACCTCTTCGGCGCCATGCACGTGCTGCGCGTCGCGGCCCGCGTGCTGTCGGCCGGAGGCGGCGGGTCCATCATCAATATGTCGTCGCTGATGGGGCTGAAGGGCTACCCGATGCGCACGGCCTACTGCGCCACGAAGTTCGCCCTCATCGGCATGACGGAGGCGGTGGCGCGCGAGGTCGGCCCTGCCGGGGTGCGCGTGAACGCCCTCTGCCCCGGCGCCGTCAGCGGCGAGCTGATGGACCGCGTCATCGCCCGCCGCGCCGAGGCAGAGGGACGTCCCGCCGAAAGCATCATCCGGGAAAACTACACCGATGTCTCCGCCCTGCGCCGCTGGGTGGACCCGGAGGAGGTAGCGCGGTCCGCCCTCTTCCTCGCGAGTGAGGCGGCCTCCTCCGTCACGGGGGACCGCATCAAGGTGGATGCGGGGCGGTTCTGATGCGCCGCCGCGCCCTTCTCGTCGCGCCCCTGCTGGCCGCGGCGCCCACGAGGGCGCAGGACTTCCCCGCCCGTCCGGTCACGCTCGTCATCCCCTACCCGCCCGGCGGCGGCACGGACACGATCGGTCGCGCGGTGGCCGCCGTGCTGGAACGACAACTCGGCCAGCCCGTGGTGGTGGAGAACCGGGGCGGCGGCGCCACCTCCATCGGCTCTACCTATGTCGCGCAGGCCCGGCCGGACGGATACACGCTGCTGCTCGGCGCGAACTCGCTCGCGATCAACCCCGCGCTGCAACCGAGCCTGACGCCGCGCGACCCGCAGCGGGAGCTGGCGCCGATCGGCACCGTCTACCGCAGCGCGCTGCTGCTTCTGGTGCACCCAGCCGTGCCGGCGCGTGATCTGCCGGAGTTCCTGGACCACGCCCGCGCCCATCCCGGTGCGCTGAACTACGGTTCCTCCGGCAACGGGTCGGCCAACCACCTCATCTTCGCGCTGCTGGCCCAGCGGGCCGGGCTGTCGATGGAGCACGTGCCCTATCGCGGCGCGGCGCCCGCCCTGCTGGACCTGCGTGCCGGACGGATCCAGGCGCTGTTCAACTCCGCGCTGCTCGCCCAGCCGATGATGCGGGAAGGGGCGATCCGCGCTCTCGCCACCTCATCCAAGGACCGCTCCGCCGCGCTGCCGGACATCCCCGCCGTGGCGGAAACCCTGCCGGGCTTCGACGCCGTGTTCTGGCAGGGCCTCTTCGCGCCCACCGGCACGCCGCCCGCCGTCATCGCCACCCTGTCCGCGGCCCTGACCGCTGCCCTGGCCGATCCGGGCCTGCGCGCCCGCGTGGCGCTGGAGGGCGGCGAGATCACCCCCGGCACGCCCGCCGACCTCGCCGCCCTGCTGGCGGAGGAGACCGCCACCTGGGGCGCCCTCATCCGCACCGCGAACCTCCGCGCCGACTGACGCCTCGCCGAGAAGGAACCCCGCCATGCCGCTCTCCCGCCGCCTTCTCCTCGCCGCGCCGCTGGCGCTGCCGGCCCTCCGCGCCGCGCGGGCGCAGGCCGCTTTCCCGACGCGCCCGATCACCGCGGTGGTGCCCTTCGCGCCGGGCGGCGGCACCGACCTCGTCGGCCGCGCCGTGGCGCAGATCATGGAGCGGGACCTCGGCCAGCCCGTGGTGATCGAGAACCGCGCGGGCGCCGCCACCGCCATCGGTTCCACCTATGTCGCGCAGGCCCGGCCGGACGGGTACACGCTGCTCTTCGGCGCCTCCTCCCTGGCGATCAACCCGGCGCTCCAGCCGACCCTGACGCCGCGCGACCCGCAGCGGGAGCTGGCGCCGGTTGGCACCGTCTACAGCAACCCGCTGGTGCTGCTCGTCCACAACTCCGTCCCGGTGACCACGCTCGCCGAATTCATCGCCCACGCGAAGGCCAACCCGGACAAGCTGCACTACGGCAGCGCCGGCATCGGCACGACGAACCACCTGATGTTCGAGATGCTGAAGAACAGGGCCGGCATCGCGGTGGAGCACGTGCCCTATCGCGGCGGCTCGCCCGCGCTGCTGGACCTCCAGGCCGGGCGGATCGCGGCGACCTTCGCCTCCGCACTGGAAGCCCAGTCCCTGCTGTCCGAGCGCGTGGTGCGCGCCCTCGCCGTGTCCTCCGCCCGGCGGCTGCCGCTGCTGGCGGAGGTGCCCGCGGTGGCGGAGACGGTGCCGGGCTTTGACGCTTCCTTCTGGATGGGCCTCTTCGCGCCCGCCGGCACGCCGGAGCCCGTCCTGGCCCGCCTGACCGCGGCGCTGCAGACGGCCACGGGCGACGCCGCCCTGAAGGAGCGCCTCGCGACGCAGGGCGTGGAGCTGCAACCGGGCGACGCCGCCGCGATGCGGGCCATGCTGGCCCGCGAGACCGAGGTCTGGGGCCGCGTGATCCGTGAGGGCAACATCCGCGCGGACTGACCGCCGCAGCGGGCGCACCGGCTTTTGTGGTGCGCCCCCGGCCCAGCCACGACAGGATGTCGCCAACGATGGGGAGGCGGGCATGAGGCGACGCGCGGTCCTGGGCACGGCTCTGGCAGGACTGGCCGCGCCCGGCCTGCGGGCGCAACCCGCGCGGGTGGTCAAGTTCGTGCCCCAGGCCGACCTCGCCGTACTCGATCCCGTCTGGACCACGGCCACCGTCACCCGGAATCACGGCTACCTCGTCTTCGACACGCCCTACGCCACGGACTCAACTTTTCGGACCCAGCCTCAGATGGTGCAGGGCCACAGCGTCGAGCGGGACGGCCTGGAATGGCGCCTGACCCTGCGGGACGGCCTGCGCTTCCACGACGGCGAGCCGGTCCGCGCCCAGGACGTAGTGCCCAGCCTCCAGCGCTGGGGACAGCGCGACGCCTTCGGCTCCGCCCTGATGGCCGTGACCGAGGAGATCAGCGCCGCCTCCGACCGCGTGGTGGTGTTCCGGCTGAAGAAGCCCTTCCCGCTGCTGCCGGACGCGCTGGGCAAGAGCGGCGTGAACATGCCCGCCATCATGCCGGAGCGCCTGGCGCGGACCGATGCCAACACCCGCATCAACGAGATGGTCGGCAGCGGCCCCTACCGCTTCGTCCCGGGCGAGTGGCGCCAGGGCGCCCTGGCCGTCTACCAGCGCTTCGAGGGCTACGTTCCCCGCCCCGACGGCACGCCGAGCTTCACCGCCGGCCCGAAGGTCGCGAACTTCGATCGGGTAGAATGGCATATCATCCCCGATGCCTCGACCGCCGCGAACGCGTTACTGGCCGGGGAGGTGGATTGGTGGGAGCGCGCGGCGGCCGACATGCTGCCCCTGCTGCGCCGGGGACGCGGCGTCACCACGAAGGTGCTGGAACCCACCGGTGCGCTACAGTTCCTCCGCTTCAATCACCTGCACCCGCCCTTCGACAATCCGGCGGTGCGGCGCGCGATCCTAGGCGCCATCCGCCAGACCGACTACATGCAGGCCGCAGGCGGTACCGACCCGGCGCTCTGGAACGACCGCTGCGGCGCCTTCACCCCCGGCACGCCCCTGGCCAGCGAGGCCGGGATGGATGTGCTGACCGGCCCCCGCGACCTGGAGAAGGTGAAACGCGACCTTGCCACCGCCGGCTATCGCGGGGAGCGCGTGGTGATGCTCGGCGTGACCGACGTGCCGGAGATCGCCGCGATCTGCGAGGTGGCGGGCGACATGTTCCGCCGCATCGGCATGAACCTGGACTACCAGACCGTGGACTGGGGCACGGCGGTGCAGCGCCGCACCTCCACCGCGCCGCCGGATCGCGGAGGCTGGAACATCCACCATTCCGGCTTCGCGGGGCTCGACATGGCGAGCCCGGCCGCGAACCTCGCAATCCGCGGCAACGGGGCGCAGGCCTGGGTGGGCTGGCCGACCTCCCCGCGGCTGGAGGCGTTGCGGGCCGCTTGGTTCGAGGCCCCCGACCTGCCCGCGCAGAAGCGGATCTGCGACGAGATGCAGCGCCAGGTCTGGCAGGACGTGCCCTACATCCCGCTGGGCCTCATCCGCCGCGCGACGGCCTATCGCAGCAACCTCCAGGACATGGCGGAGAACGGGGTGATGTTCACGGGCCTGCGGCGCGCGTGACGCGGATCGCCCTCGCCGGGTTCTTCCACGAGACGAACACCTTCTCCCCCCAGCCGGCCGACCTGGACGCCTTCCGGCGGCCGGCGACGCTGCCGGGGCTGACGGTCGGTGACGACATCTCCCGTGTCTTCGCGGAACTGAACGTGCCGATCTCCGGCGCCATGCGGGCGCTCTCCGCGATGGAGCACACGCTGCATCCCGTGGCCTGGGCGAGCGCCGTCCCCTGCGGCGCCGTGACGCGCGAGGCCTTCGAGACGATCGCGGGGATGATCCTCGATGGGATCGCGGCCGTGCCGGATCTCGGCGGCGTCTATCTCGACCTGCACGGCGCCATGGTCAGCGAGGCCTATCCCGACCCCGAACAGGAGCTGCTCCGGCGCCTTCGCGTGCGGCTCGGGCCGGACATGCCTGTGGTCGCGAGCCTCGACCTGCACGCGAACCTCTCCGCCGCGCGCGTGGCGGCGCTGGACGCTCTGGCGATGTTCCGCACCTACCCGCATCTCGACATGGCCGAGACCGGCGCCCGCGCGGCCGCCCTGCTGCACCGCCGGATCGCGGGGGAGCGCTTCGCGATGGCCTTCCGGCAGCTTCCCTACCTCATCCCCCTGCACGCGCAGGCCACCGGAGTGAACCCCGCGGCATTCCTCTATGCCCTCTGCGCGGCCGCCGCAGGGCGGCCGGGCATCGCGGGCGCCGAGCTGGCACTCGGCTTCCCGCCGGCGGACGTCCCGCATGCCGGCCCTTCCATCGTCGTGCTGGGCGATCCCGCCGCGGCGGAGCAGGAGGCGGACGCGCTGCAACGCGCGATGCTGGAGGCCGAGGACGCCTTCGCCCGCTCCCTCCCGGACGCGGAGGAGGCGGTCCGGCAGGCGCTGCGCACACCGCGCGGCCCCGTGGTCATCGCTGACACCCAGGACAATCCGGGCGCCGGCGGCACGGGCGACACGGTGGGGCTGCTGCGCGCCCTCATCGCGCAGGACGCGCCGGACGCCGTGCTGGCCTTGCTGCACGACCCGGAGGCGGCCCGGCTGGCGCACCGGCTGGGCGAGGGGGCGGAGGCCGACTTCCGCCTCGGCGCCCATTCGGGCGCGGTGCCGGAGATCCCGGTCGAGGCACGTTTCACCGTGGAACGGTTGACGGATGGCCGCGTGGTGGCGGTCGGCCCCATGTACCGCGGCAACACCTGGGCCCTCGGCGCGACCGCCCTCCTCCGCCACCGAGGCGTGCGCGTCCTCGTCAGCGAGCGGCGGCTCCAGGCGGCCGATACGGCGGTGCTGCGCCACGCCGGCATCGACCCCAAGGCGGTGCCGGTGATCGTGCTCAAGAGCACCGTCCACTTCCGCGCGGAGTACGAGGTCCTGGCGGAGCGGATCATCGTCGCCGCCTCACCGGGTCTGCACCTGGCCGACCTGCGGGGCTACGCCTACCGCCACCTCCGGCCCGGTCTCCGGCGCATGCCCGGCGCGCCGACATTCTGACCCCTCAAGCGGGCGACCCCGGGATCGATACCCGATCGGAAGACGAGCCGTTCCAAGCCGAACGCAGCCACGAATGGTGCGACCGCACCCGCGTCTGATAACCGCGCCGCAGCCGCGGAAGTGCGGTCAGCAAACCGGCGCGATGCCCGGTACGAGGTTTCTCGCCACGTAGTCCATTGTCAGCGCCTGCAGGGCGAGCACGCCGGCCGTCGGCGCGCGGGATACCGCCAGGAGGAAGCCCACCTCCCGATCCACCGCCGGCTCGATGAGCGTTCGCGTCGTCAGCACGCGGTGGTCCGCCGGCGGGCAACCCAGAACGGGCAGCGCCGTGACCCCGACCCCCGCCTCGACCATGCCGAGCACGGTGCTCGACTGCGCGAGGGTCATCACCGGATTCAGCACGAGGTCCGTGCCCGCCAGCGCCTCCTCGATCGCCGCCTGGCCGCCGCTGCCGCGCAGGAAGGCGATGAAGTCGTGGCGCAGCGCGTCCCGCCAGGTCACCTCCGCCCGTCGTGCCAGCGGATGGTCGCGCCGCAGGACGAGAAGGAAGCGTTCCCGCAGGAGCGGCTGGAAGGCGACCCCGGCGTGGTCCGGCAACCGGCTGCTGATCGCCAGGTCGATCTGCCCGGCCTCGACGCCGGCATAGAGGATCTCGGAGGTTCCATCCGTCACCGCCACCTCCGCGGCCGGGTGACGCTCGCGGTAGCGGCGGAGGATGTCGGGCAGCAGCCCCGTGGCGAGGGACGGGAGCGATCCCACCGAGAGCCGCGACTGGCGCCGGCGGTGCTGTTCCTTCAGCGCCGTCACCACGTCGCCGATACTGGTGACGATCGCCTCGGCCCGCGGCAGCAGGAAGGCGCCCTCCGGCGTGAGCGAGACGGAGCGGGTGGTCCGCTCGAACAGCCGCACGTCCAGCAGCCGCTCCATCTGTGCGATCGTCTGGCTGAGCGCGGGCTGCGACAGGCCAAGCGCCTCCGCCGCGCGGGCGAAGGAGCCGAGCCGCGCCACGCGGGTGAAAGCCTCGAACTGTCGAAGCGTCGGATTCATAAGGTCGGCGAATTAATCCTTCCATTGTTTCCATTTGTCCAGGGATCGCGCCGGGCCTTTAGTGCCGACCGCGTGATCGGCCTGAGCCCGAATAAGGGACGTGCCGACGGAGGAAACGATCATGACCATCACCCGCAGGGGATTGGCGGGGGCTGCCGCGCTGCTCGCCGCGCCGCGCCTTGCGGCGGCGCAGGCCTATCCCAGCCGGCCCATCACCATCATCGTCCCCTTCGCGGCCGGCTCCTCCACCGACGTGGTCGGGCGCCAGGCGGCACGCGCCCTGTCGGAAGGGCTGGGCCAGCAGGCCGTGGTGGAGAACCGCACCGGTGCCGGCGGCATCATCGGCACCCAGGCCGTGGCACGGGCGCGGCCGGACGGGCACACGCTGCTGATCGTCACCAACTCCACCCACGCCGCGAACAAGGCGCTCTTCCGCAGCCTGCCCTATGATCCAGTCGCGGATTTCGCGCCGATCTCGAACCTCGCGACCGGGCCGCTGGTGCTCCTATCGCACCCCTCCCTGCCGGCCCGCACCCTGCAGGAACTCATCGCGCATGGCCGCGCCAATCCGGGGAAGCTGAGCTACGGCTATTCCGGCTCCTCCTCCCAGATCGCCGCCACCATGCTGGTGGACGCCGCGCGGATCGAGGCGGTGGGCGTGCCCTATCGCAGCATCCCGCCGACCGTGACGGACCTGCTCGGCGGGCAGCTCTCCTTCACCTTCGCCGATCCGGGCAACGCGCTGCCGCATATCCGCGCCGGCTCGGCCATCGGCCTCGGCGTCACTTCGCCGCACCGCACCCCGCTGGCGCCCGATATGCCGAGCCTGTCGGAAGCGGGACTCACGGGCTTCGACCTCGCGCCCTGGCAGGGCATCGCCGCGCCCGCCGGCACCGATCCCGCCATCATCGCCCGCATCTTCGAGGCGCTGCGCGCCCGCTACGACACGCCGGAGGTGCGGCAGACCTATGCCGCGCTCGGCTTCGAGGTGACGCTCTCCGCCTCCCCCACCGCCTATGCCGAGTTCATCCGCACCGAGACCGACCGCTGGGGCGAACTCGTGCGGCAGGCACGCATCGAACCGCAATAGACCCGCAGGACAGGAACGACATGACCGAGACCGAGCTGACGCGCATCTATGCCCGCCTGCGGGAGATCGGGTCGAGCACCGTGGGCGGCGCACTGGACGCGCTGGGCATCGACGGGCTGGTGGTGCCGCCGATCCGGCCCGTGGCGCCGGATCGGAAGTTCGCCGGCCCCGCCTTCACCGTGAACGTCGCGGTCGGCGCCCTGGGCACCTTCGCGCCGGAGGAGTTCGACATCCCCGCCTATGTCGACAACGCGGCGCCGGGCGATGTCATCGCGATCGACGCGGGCGGCGCGATGGTCTCCATGATGGGCGGCGCCGCGGCGACGGCGGCGAAGGTGCGCGGCGTGAACGGCATCGTCGTCCACGGCGGCGTCCGCGACCTGGAGGAGATCGTGGACAGCGGCATGGACCTCTTCGTCTGCCACGCCGTGCCGGTCAGCGGCCGCACACGCGTCCGCACCGCCGCGACGCAGGTCCCCATCCGGCTGGAGAACGTGGTGGTGAACCCGGGCGACATCCTGGTCGGCGACAGCACCGGCGTCGTCTGCATCCCGAAGGACCGGCTGATGGAGGTCTTTGCCCGCGCAGAGAAGGCGGAGGCGATGGACAAGGTGATCTTCGAGCACGTGCTGAAGGGCCAGGGCATCGGTGAGGCCGCCCGAATCGCGAAGGGCGGCTAGAGCGACGAGGATCGCCGCACCCGCGCGCCACGACGCGGGGCGGCCATGGGGAGGAAACGCATGACGCTTGCAAGACGGACCATCCTGGCCACGCCCGCGATCCTGGTCGGGGCCGGCCATGCCTGGGGACAGGCGGCGCGCTTCCCGTCCCGCCCGGTGCGGATCATCGTGCCCTATCCGGCCGGCGGCGTCTCAGACATCACCGCGCGCCTGCTGGGGGAGCATCTGACGCCCATCTGGGGCCAGCCCGTCACGGTGGAGAACCGTGCCGGCGCCAACGGCATGATCGGCGCCGAGGCCACGGCGCGCGCGGCGCCGGACGGCACCACCCTCTGCCTCGCCGGCACGGCGCATTCCATCAGTCCGGCCATGTACCGCACGCCCTATGACACGATGCGGGACCTGACCTACATCACCACCACCTCCCAGACGCCGCAGGCGCTGATCGTCGCACCGGACTTCCCGCCGAACACGGCGCAGGAATTCGTGGACTACGTGAAGGCGCGACCGGGCCAGACGAGCTACGCCACCTTCGGCGCGCTGGGGATGGAGCTGCTCTGCCGGCAGGCCGGGCTGCAGATGACGCGCGTGCCCTATCGCGGCTCCACCCAGGGCCATCCGGACTTGATCGCCGGGCGGGTGAACGCGATGCTCGACACCGTCACGCCCACCCTGCCGCATGTCCGCGCCGGCCGGATGAAGATGCTGGCCACCTGCGGCGCCGAGCGCGCGGGCCAGATTCCCGAGATCCCGACGGTCGGGGAGACGATCATCCCCGGCTTCACCAGCACCGTCTGGGGCATCCTGATGACCCCCGCCGGCACGCCGCCGGAGGTCGTGCAGAAGATCCACACGGACGTCGTGGCCATCCTGCGCCGCCCGGACATCGTGGAGCGTCACGCCACCCTCGGCACCACGATCTGGACCATGTCGCCCGCCGAGGCGAACCGCTTCGTCGAGGCGGAGATGACGAAATGGGGCGAGACGGCGCGCGCCGTCGGCATCGAGCAGGGGGTTCCCATCCAATGACGCGCCCCGGCACGGGAGCACAAGGCATGCTCCGTCGCAGCCTGGCGGCCCTGGTCCTGCTGGCTCTCGCGCTCGGCCCGGCCGCCGCGCAGGACGCCAACTGGCCCACGCGCCCGATCCGCGTCATCGTCCCCTTCGGTGCGGGCGGCACCACGGACCTGACGGCGCGGCTCATCGGCCCGGCACTCACGCAGCGCCTGGGCCAGCCCTGGGTGGTGGAGAACCGCGCCGGCGCCGGCGGCAACGTGGGCAGCGACGTCTGCGCGAAGGCCGCGCCCGATGGCTACACCCTCTGCATCGGCACGATCAGCAGCCACGCGATCAACAACGCGGTCTATCCGCGGATGCCCTATGACAACCTGCGGGACTTCGCGCCGGTCGCCATGATCAGCGTGCAGCCCAACGCGCTCTTCGTCCCCGCGTCCTCCCCCGCGCGCAGCGTGGCGGAGCTGGTGGCGCTGATGCGGGCGCAACCCGGGACGTTCAACTACGCCTCGTCGGGCGTCGGCACCTCCATCCACTTGGCGGGGGAACTCTTCACCCAGCTCACCGGCACCACCGCCACCCACATCCCCTACCGCTCCTCCGGCCAGCTCATGACGGAGCTGATGACGGGCAGCGTGCAGATGGCCTTCGATAACATCTCCTCCGGCCTGCCGCATGTGCGGGACGGGAAGATGCGGCTGCTGGGCGTCGCCAGCCCGCAGCGCGTCGCCATCGCGCCCGAGGCGCCCACCATCGCGGAAACCCTGCCGGGCTTCGAATCCCTGACCTGGGGCGTGCTCTTCGCCCCCGCCGGCACGCCCGCCCCGATCATCCAGCGCCTGAACCGGGAGGTGATCGCCGCCATCGCCACGCCGGAGGTGACGGCGCGCTACGCGGAGCTCGGCGTGACGGCCCCGGCGCGGACGCCGGAGGAGGTCCGCGCCTTCGTCGCCTCGGAGACGGAGCGCTGGGGCGCGGTGGCCCGCGCCGCCCGCGTGCAGGCGGAATAGGGCGACGCCATGACCAACCGCGTGAAACAAGCCATCGCCGACCGGACCACGGTGCGGGGCTTCCATCTGACTTTCCCCTCCCCGGTGGTGATCGAGGTGGCGGCCTCGCTCGACCTCGGCTTCGTCTACCTGGACGGCGAGCACGGTGCCTTCGAGCTGCGCGACATCGAGGCCTGCTGCGTCATGGCGGAGCGCCACGGCCTCACCCCGATCGCGCGCGTGGCGGAGAACACGGTCTCCGCCATCACCCGCTTCCTCGACCGCGGCGTGCGCGGGATCGTCGTACCGCATGTCGAGACGGTGGAGGACGCGCGGCGCGCCATCGAGGCGACCTACTTCGCCCCCCTCGGCCAGCGCTCCTTCGGCGGCGGCCGGCCGCACGACCATATCAACGCCCCCGACCTCCCCAGGCACCTACAGGACGCGAATGAGGGCGTCTCGCTCTGCCTGATGATCGAGAGCGCGGCGGGGCTGGAAGCCATGGCCGAGATCGTGGCGCTGGAGGGGGTGGACTACGTCTCCTTCGGGATGATGGACCTCTCCCAATCGCTCGGCCACGCCGGCAACCCCGGCCACCCCGCGGTGCGTGAGGCCCTGCGCAAGGCGAGCGAGACCGCCCGCGCCGCCGGCAAGCCGGTGCGCGAGGATTTCATGGCCTTCGCCTGGATCCACGACGCGATCCTGACCGGCCTGGGTCAGATCCTCGATGAGCGCGGTAAGGCCTGAGAGGGGAGGAAAGCATGGCGATCGGACGCAGGGCGCTCGCCCTCGGTGCAGCGGGGATCGCCCTGGCGCGCCCCGCCCTGGCGGCTTATCCGGAGCGGGTCATCAACCTGATCGTGCCCTTCGCGCCGGGCGGCGGCACTGATCTCAGCGCACGCATGATCGTGCCCTATATCGAGCGGCACCTGCCCGGCCGGGTCGTGGTGCTGAACCGCCCTGGTGCGGGCGGCCAGATCGGCGCCAACGAGATCGCCCGTGCCCGGCCCGATGGCTACACGATCGGCTTCATGAACGTGCCGAACACGATGATGAAGCCGCATGAGCGCGATGCCGGCTTCACCGTGGACAGCTTCGAGCCCATCGCGAACCTCGTCTTCGATCCCGCCGTGCTGGCCGTGCGCGCGGACAGCCCGATCCGTACCCTGGCGGATGCGGTGAACGCAGCGCGCGCGCAGCCCGATCGCGTGACGGTCGGCTCCGCCGGGATCGGCTCCAACACGCATCTCGACCTCATCCAGTTGGAGACCGCGGCGGGGGTGCGGTTCGACCACATTCCCTATGACGGCGGCGCGGCGCCACGCACGGCGCTGCTCGGCGGGCAGTTGCAGCTCATCGCCTCGGCGCTGGGGGATGTGTACCGCTTCATGCAGGATGGCAGCATCCGTGCGCTGGGCATCCTTTCGGACGAGCGTGTCTCGCTGGCCCCGGAAATCCCGACCTACAAGGAGCAGGGCTACGACGTGACGGGCGGCGCCAGCCGCGGCCTCGTGGGCCCGCTCGGCATGCCGCGGGAGGCGATCGAGGCCATCGCCGCCGCCTGCGAGAAGTCGCTCCGCGATCCCGAACTGGCCGCCGCCGCCGCGAACATCGCCCTCGCCCTCCAGTACATGGGGCCCGAGGAATACGGCCGCTACCTCCAGGCCTCGAACGCCGAGCTCGCGCGCATCTGGCGTAGCACCCCCTGGATCGCGCGCGAGCCGCGCCGATGACCGCAGGAGCCATGCATATGGACGGCACCGACGACCCTACGGCCTTCGGTCGGCTGCGACAGGCCGGCTCCGGCGTGATCTCCGACTGCATGATGCGCCTCGGCCTGCACGGCTGGATGGACGGGCTACATCCGGTCGGCGGGGGCGAGCGCTTCGCCGTCGGCCGTGCCCGCACCCTTCTCTTCGGCCCCAAGCGCGGCGAGGGCGGCTGGTCAAAAACGATGTACGCCACCATCGCCGGCCTCAGCGCCGGGGAGATCCTCGTCTTCGGCACGGGCGCGACGAAGGAGAACCTGATGGGCGACAACATGGCGAGCTTCGCCAGCCGCCACAGGCTGGCCGCCATGGTGACGGATTCCACCGTGCGCGATTCCGCCGGCATCGCTGCCCTGCCTATGCCCGTCTATTCCGCCGGCACCGCCGTGCGGCTGCCCATGAACATCGAACCGGTGGCGCTGGACGTTCCGCTGAATTGCGGCGGAGCCCAGGTCCGCCCGGGCGACGTGGTGGTGGCGAACGAGGATGGCGTGCTCATCATCCCCGCTGCCCGCCTCGCGGACGTGCTCCATCAGGCGGAGGACGTGTTGGTGATCGAGACGGCGCTGCAGGCCGCCATCGCCGGCGGCGCGCCGCTGGCGGAGATCGAGGCGCTGGTGAAGCGGAAGAAGGTGCCGCGCGCCTGACGCCTCCTGGCAAAGGGAGACGGGGATGACCTCACGGCGTGAGTTCACCGCCCTGGTGGGCGGCCTGGCGGCCGGCGCGCTGCCGGGGGCAGCGCCCGCGCAGGCGCCCTGGGTACCAAACCGTCCCATCCGCCTGATCCTCGGCTTCGCCGCCGGCGGCAGCACCGACGTGACAGGCCGCCTTCTGGCGGATGCGCTGACGCCCCGTCTGGGCCAGTCCGTCGTGGTGGAGAACCGGGCCGGCGCCTCCGGCCTCATCGCGGCGGAATACGTCGCGCGCGCCGCGCCGGACGGCTACACGATCCTCGTCGCCAGCGCGACGATGCACGCGGCCAGCCTCGCCCTCTACCGCACGCTGCCCTACCACCCCCAGCGAGACTTCGCGCCGGTATCGCTGGTCGCGCACGCACCGAACCTGCTGGTCGTCCATCCTTCCGTGCCGGCGCAGGACATCGCGGGGCTGATCGATTACGCGAGGGCCCATCCGGGAAAGCTGAACTACGGCTCCGCCGGGAACGGCTCAACGCAGCACCTCGCCGCCTCGCTGTTCTGCCGGATGGCGGGGCTGGAGATGACGCATGTGCCCTATCGCGGCGGCGCGCCGGCGGCCGCCGACCTGCTGGCCGGCCGCATCGAGCTGAGCTTCGCCCCGG
This sequence comes from Muricoccus radiodurans, assembly GCF_050154705.1. GTDB lineage: Bacteria > Pseudomonadota > Alphaproteobacteria > Acetobacterales > Acetobacteraceae > Roseomonas > Roseomonas radiodurans. The sequence continues at coordinate 4,964,865 of NZ_CP189561.1, forward strand.
CGGTGGAGGTGCTCGACCCCGTGCGCAGCGGCGCGCTGCGCGCCCTTGGCCTGACCATCCCGCGCCGGATGGGCGTGCTGCCCGGCGTGCCGGCCATCGCGGAGGTGCTGCCGGGCTATGAGCTGAGCAGCTGGCTCGCGCTCTTCGCGCCGGCGGGAACGCCCGCCGCGGCCGTGGAGCGCCTATCCCATGAGACGGTGGCGGTGGTCCGGGCCCAAGCCATGCGCGACCGGCTGGAAGCCCTGGCGCTGGACGCCGCCGGCGGCACGCCGGCCGAGCTGGCCGCCTTCCAGGCCGCCGAGATCCCGAAATGGGCGGAGCTGGTCCGCCTGTCCGGGACCCGGCCCGAATGACGACGATCCAGGTTGCAAGAGAGGAATAGCGGAATGCGCGGCAATCCCATGCGGGCCGGCGTCGAGCGCGGCGAGGTCCAGATCGGCACCTGGGTGACGCTCGTCCGCACCCCCTCGATCCTGATGCTGCTGAAGGCCGCGGGCGTGGACTTCGCGCGGGTGGACATCGAGCACACCGCCGCCTCCATGGAGACGATCGGCGAGATGGCCGCCATGGCCCGCGCCCTGGACTTCCCAATTGCCGTGCGCCCGCCCGTGGCCAACCGCGAATGGATCACGCGGCTGCTGGATGTGGGCGTGTGGAACATCCACTGCCCCCAGGTGGAATCCGCTGCGCACGCCGCGGAGATCGTCGCAGCCTCCCGCTACGCCCCGATGGGCCTGCGCGGCAATGGCGGGCTGAGCGCCGCGACGGAGTTCAGCACGGCCGGCACCGTGGCCGAGCGCCGCGCCTTCGCGAACCGGGAGGTCTTCGTCACCGTCATGCTGGAGACGGCCGCCGCCTTCGACGACCTGGACGAGATCGCCGCCATGCCGGGGATCGACGCCCTGACCCTCGGCCCGGCGGACCTGGCGCAGGACCTCGGCGTCTTCGGCACGCCCGACCAGGCGCGCGTGCTGGACGAGCGGCGCGACCTCATCATCCAGGCCGCGCGCAAGCACGGGAAGACCACCGCCATGCTCGTCTCCAGCCCCGAGCAGCTGGAGCAGTGGAAGCAGGCCGGCGCGCTGCTGCTCGCCTATTCCAGCGATGTGGAGATGCTCCACGGCGGCTTCAGCGCCGCGATGAAGCGGATCAAGGGATAGTCACGAAAGCCGGGAGGACAGGACGATGACGAAGGGGATCACGCGCCGGGGGGTGGGCATCACCCTCGGCGCCGCGCTGGCGGCCCCGCCGCGGATCGCGCTCGCAAAGGACAAGCTCACCGTCGTCATGTCGAGCTTCGACCTGCTCTTCTGGGGCACGCTGACGGCGCAGGAGCTCGGCTTCTTCGGCCAGCAGGACCTGGAAGTGGAGTTGGTCCGCGCCGGCGGCGGCGCGCGGTCCTTGGCGACCGTCGCCGGCGGCGACGCGCATTTCAACATCGGCGCCCCGTCCTCCGCCTTCCGCGCCCGCGCGCGGGGCAGCGACGTGACGCTGATCGCCCCCGCCATCGCCCAGTACACGGACAACGTGACGATGTCGGAGGCCTGGGCCCGACGGAACAACCTGACACCCAACAGCAGCCTGGAGGAGAAGCTGCGGGCGCTGCGGGGCATGACGCTCGCCGTCTCCTCCGTCGGCGGCGGGGCGGATCAGCTCCTGCGCTTCCTCTGCAAGCAGGCCGGGCTGAACCCGGACCGGGACCTGACCATGACGGCCATCCCGGAAGGGGCGGGCATGCTCGCCGCCATGTCCCGCGGGCGGATCGACGGCTTCGTCATCCCGCCGCCGACCGGCGACGACGCCATCCGCAACCACGGCGCCCGCCCCATGTTCACGCCCGGCCGCGGCGAGATCCCGGCGCTGAACGGCTTCGTCTATATCGGCGTGATCGCGCGGGAATCCTGGCTGCGCCGCAACCGGGAGGTCGCGATCCGCTTTCTCCGCGCCCATCAGGCGGCGCTGGACGTGATCCATGATCCCGCCCGCACCAACACCGCGCGCGACGCCATCTGGAATCGCTACCAGCAGCGGACGGAGAAGGCGCTGTTCGACAGCATCTGGGAGAACGCAGCTCCGTCCTACCCGCAGAATGTGTCCCTCGAATCCTCGATGATCGACCGCATCGTCGCCTTCGTGAACGAGACCCAGGCCGAGCCGCTGGATCGGCGGGGCGCCGAGGCCGCCTGGACGAACGAGTACGCCGCCCAGGCGCTCGCGCGTCCGGCTTGAGCGGGATCATGGCAGAACCGCTGATCGCGTTCCGGGGCGTTGGGAAGACCTTCCAGGCGGATGGACGGACCGTGGAGGCGGTGCGGGGCATCGACCTGTCCATCCGGCGTGGGGAGTTCGTCACCCTCGTCGGCCCGTCCGGCTGCGGCAAGTCCACGCTGTTGAACATGGCGGCCGGCCTCTTCGGCCCGACCGTCGGCACGGTACACTACGATGGGCGCCCGGTGCAGGCGATCAACCTGCGCACTGGCTACATGACGCAGAACGACCATCTCCTGCCCTGGCGGAGCGTGGCCGGCAACATCGGGGTCCCGCTGGAGATCCGCGGCCTGTCGCGCGCCGCGATGCGGGAGCGGGTCGGGGCCTTGATGGAGCTCGTTGGGCTGGCGGGCTTCGAGCGATCCTATCCCAGCCAGCTCTCCGGCGGGATGCGCAAGCGCGTCGCCCTGGCGCGCCTCCTCGCCTATGACCCGGAGACGCTGCTGCTGGACGAGCCCTTCGCCGCGCTGGACGCGCAACTCCGCCTGAGTATGCAGGGGGAGCTGCTTCGCCTGAGCCGCCGGTTGGACAAGACCGTGCTCTTCGTCACCCATGACCTGGATGAGGCGGCGGCCCTCGGGGACCGCTGCGTCGTCTTCTCGCCCCGGCCGGGAACGATCAGGGCCGTGCTGGAATCGCCCCTGCCGCGGGAGCGGGACCTGATGGGCCTGCGGCGCGACCCGCACTACCTCGCCCTGACGGCGGAGCTCTGGGACATGATCACGCCCACCCTGGCCGCGACGCGGGGAGAGTCGGCGTGAAGGCGTCCCCGCCAGCATGGCGCATGGCCCTCTACCGGCTCCTGCTGCTGGTTGTCCTCCTCCTCGCTTGGCAGTTCGCGTCCGGGCCGCTGGTGCCGGAATTCTTCATCAGCAAGCCCTCCGCCATCCTCGCCGCGCTGCGGGGTCTCGTCACGACCGGGAACCTCTTCTTTCATGTGGGCATCACCGCGACGGAGGCCTTTGTCGGCTTCATCCTCGGCGCGGCGGCCGGCGTGGCAGCGGGCGTGCTGCTGGGGCGCATCCAGTTCCTCGCGGACCTGCTCCAGCCCTTCATCCTCGCCTTCTACAGCCTGCCGAAGATCGCGCTGGCGCCGCTCTTTATCCTCTGGATCGGGATCGGGATGGAGATGAAGATCGTCCTGACCGGGACGGTCGTCTTCTTTCTCGTCTTCCTGAACACCTTCACGGGCGTGCGGAACGTCAGCCGGGAGCTCGTCGCCATCCTGCGCCTGATGGGCGCGGAGGAGCGTCACGTGCTGGGCAAGGTCGTGCTTCCCTCCGCCATCACCTGGGTCTTCGCGGGGCTTCGCATCTCCGTGCCCTACGCGCTGATCGGCGCGATCGTGGGGGAGCTGATCGCGGCGAACCGGGGCCTCGGCTTCGTCCTCGCCAACGCCTCCAGCCAGTTCGACACCGCCGGGGTCTTCGCGGCGCTCATCGTCATCATGCTGCTCGCCTTCCTCCTCAACGCGCTGGTCCGGCTGGCGGAGAAATGGCTCATGCCCTGGAAGGCGCGGGAGGCGGAGCGCGAGGTCGCGATCTGACCCGCTCGCCATTCCTGGCATGAGTCAGGGGATGATGACGTTAACGCGGGTCCAGGGGGCGCGTCCGCCCCCTGGCGGATGGGGCCCGGGGAAGGCGGCGCCTTCCCCGGCCGCCCGCTCAGAACAAGAACCGCCCGGAATCACCCTGCCCTGGCGCGATCAAGCACCCGGAGCCAATTCTCCCCCGTGATCTTCCGGACGTTCTCCGGTGTGGTGATCCGGTTCAGCGCGGCGACAAGGTCCGGATAGCCGCCGGAATCGCGCGGCACGCTGCTCCGGCCACCGACCAGATCGAGGCCGATCCCAACGTGGTCCGCGCCCACGGTGCGGATCACGTGGTTCACCTGCTCTGCCCATTCATCCGGCGTGGGGACCAGGGCCGCGGCCTCCGGATCGTCCTGCCAGGGCGCGAAGGCCGCCATGTGCCGGGCCCGGATCTCGGCATCGAGCCCGGCGCCGAACTCGCCGTGGTCGCGTGCGGGGCGTGTGCCGGTCGCGTTGTAGCGGACCATCTCGTTAACCGCCGCCCCAAGCCGGCTGGCCCGATCCGGGTTGGCGGCGACCCAGGCGCGGTAGCGCCGGCCCACCGCGCCGGCCCCGCCGTGGATGCCGACCATGCCGCCCTTCGCCGCCAGGGCGCGCAGCACCTCATCCGTCAGGCCGCCGGCGCCGGTCACGGCGGCCAGGGCGGTGTGGCTGGCCACCACGGGCGCCCGGCTCGCGGCGATGATCTGGGCCTGCGCCTCCGCGGTGGCGTGGGTGACGTCGATCAGGATGCCCAGCTCGTTCATCAGGGCGACCAGCATGCGCCCGCGCTCGTTGATGCCGTTCCAGTGGGGCGGCCCCGCGATGTCGCTGTCGGCGAAGGCGTTGAAGCTCGTCTGCGTCGCGAACTGCACGGTGCGGAGGCCGAGCCGGTGGAAGGCCCTCAGCAGGTCGGGGTCGCCCTCGTGGTCGAAGCCGGACTCGATCCCCAGGAACACCGCCATGCGCCCACTGGCCGCGATGCGGCGGGCCTCGGCGGCCGTGACGGCGAGCCCCATCTTGTCCGCGTTGCGCTCGATCGTCCGATGGAAGGTCTCGATCAGACGAAGGGCATGCCGGGCGGTGGTGTTGAAGTTCCCGGCCCCGTAGGTCCCGACATTCTCGATGATGACGTTCACGCCGGCCGCCTTCGCGCGGGCGTAGTCCCAGCCGACCGGCTGCGGCTGCCAGGGGTCGATGCCCTCCCAGTAGACGCGGTTGGTGATGTGCACGTGGCCGTCCATCAGGATCGGCACCTCGGGTACGGGGGCCTGCGCCACGGCGCGCCCGCCCAGGCCAAGGCCGGCAGCGCCCAGGGCGAGCGCCCTCAGGCTGTCGCGCCGGGTATGGCCCGCACGGATCATGTCGCGTCCTCCCGCACGGGCACGCCCCTCCACTCGGACCGGGCGCAGCGTCCTGTGCGGGAAAATTCTTGCTCGTTCCGGCGCCGCCCGGTCAATCCATCGCGGCCTGCGGCTCCAGCAGGAAGGCCAGCGCCTCGTCGCAGGGCCGCTCGACCTTCAGCGCCAGCAGGTCGTCGGCCCGTGTGCGGCCGAGGTTCACGGCCGCGATCGGCTTTCCGGCCTGCGCCGCGGCCTGGACGAAGCGGAAGCCCGAATAGACCATCAGCGAGGAGCCGACGACGAGCATCGCGTCCGCCTCCGCCAGGGCGTGGTGGGCGGCATCGACCCGCTCCCGCGGCACGGATTCGCCGAAGAACACGACGTCAGGCTTCAGCACGCCGCCGCAGGCGGCGCAGGGCGGCACGCGGAAGTCGGTGAAATCCGCGGCCTCCAAGTCCGCGTCGCCGTCCGGCGCCATCCCGGCCTCCCGCTCCGCCCAGCCCGGGTTGAGGCGGATCATCTCCGCCTGCAGCGCCTCGCGCGAGATCGTCGCACCGCAGCCGGTGCAGCGGACCTGGTCCAGACGGCCGTGCAGGTCCACCACCGCGCGGCTCCCGGCCGCCTGGTGCAGCCGGTCCACGTTCTGGGTCAGCAGGAACCGGCTCTTGCCCCGCTCCTCCAGCCGGGCCAGGGCGGCATGGGCGCCGTTCGGCCGCACCTGCCCGAAGCGGCGCCAGCCGATCAGGCTGCGGGCCCAGTAGCGCCGGCGGGCCGGCTCGCCACCCATGAAGACCTGGAAGGTCATGGGCTGGGCGCGCTTCCACTGGCCATCGGCGTCCCGGTAGTCCGGGATGCCGGAGTTCGTGCTGCACCCGGCCCCGGTCAGCACGAAGAGGCGCCCGTGGCGCCCGATGAAGTCCTGCAACGCTGTCCCGTCATCCATGGAGCCCATGTAGGGCGGACCGCGGCTTCGGCCATGGAGCCGCGATCCGCCGCTTTGCCCGGCGGAGCCGGGCCGGCCCCGGCTGGACTTGCGAGGTAGTTGCACTCGCGCCATACCCCGGCGAGTCCTGGATCCTGCCCATGCTGTCCCGTCGCTCCGCCCTCCTCGCCGCCCTCGCAGCCCTGCCGGCGTCCCGGATCGCCCTCGCGCAGGGGCGGCCGGAGCTGGTCGTGGCCCAGTTCTCGGAGACGCGGGACCTCGCCTCCATCGACCCGCTGCGCAGCCTCGACTTCACCATCCCCGGCAGCCTCGTCTTCGACCCGCTGATCGACCGCGACACGGACGGGCACCTCACCCCCGGCCTCGCCACGGCCTGGACGCGCACCGCGCCCGACACCTGGCGCCTGACGATCCGGGAGGGCGCCCGCTTCCATGACGGCTCGCCCCTGACCGCCGCGGACTGCGCCGCGACGCTGAACTACCTCCTCAACCCCGCGAACCGCTCTGGCATCCGGCTCCAGACGATCCCCCTGGCCCGGGCCGAGGCGCCGGACGCGACCACCCTCGTCCTGACCACCTCAGTTCCGACGGGGCTGCTGCCCGACATCGTCTCCGGCGTGCCCACCCTGCCGGCGGCGCAGCTCGCGGACGCGGCGGCGTCCTGGCGTACCCGCCCGGTCGGCTCCGGCCCCTGGGCGATCGAGTCCTGGCGCCCTGGCGAGCGGATCACCTTCGCCGCCACCGGCACCCACTGGCGCCTGCCGAACCCGCCCTTCCCCCGCATCACCGTGAAGGTGGTGCCGGAGGCCTCGACCCGCGTCGCCGACCTTCTCTCCGGCGGGGCGCAGGTGGCGGCGGACATCCCGCCGGCGCTGCTCGCCCGCGTCTCCCGCGGCCGCGGCGTGAAGCTCGTGACGCAGGCTGGCGCGCGGACGCAGTACCTGTCCTTCACCTTCAAGCCGCCCTTCGACGACGCCCGGGTGCGCCGCGCCGTCTATCACGCGATCGACCGCGCCGCCCTGGCCGAGGCCGTGTGGGGCGACCTGGCCGAGGTCGCGACCGGCGCCGTGCCGAAGGAATACGGCGGCTACGTCCCTGCCTTCCCCACCGCGGATCACGACCCCACCCGTGCCCGCGCCCTGTTGCGGGAGGCCGGGCTGACCGGCCCTGTCCCGGTGGAGCTGCTGGCGCCTCCGTCCGAGAGCCAGGCCGCCCAGGTGATCCAGGCGCAGCTCGCCGGTGCCGGATTCGAGGTCCGGATCACCCCCGTGGAATCCGCCGCCGCCATCTTCGATGCGGGGCGGCTGGCGCGGGAGACGCGCGGGCAGCTCTGGATGATCACCGCGCTGGACAACCACGTGCACGACGCGGTGCGGCCCTACGCCGCCCTCTACGCCGGCGCGGGCTTCCTCGCCCCCACCTTCGGCTATCGCCCGGATGAACGGCTGGCGACGCTGCTCGCCACCTATGCGGGGGCGGAGGGCGCGGCGCAGCGCGGAGCCGCGTCCGCCGCGGTCATGGAGGTGGCGAAGGCCGATTCGCCGGCCGTCTACCTCGCCTATCCCCGCATGGCCTACGGCGTGGCGGATGCGGTGGAGATGCCCCGGACGTCCCATGGCCGCCTCGACTTCGGGACGCTGCGGCCCCGATGAGCGGGGTCCGGTGAGCAGGGGCCGGTGAGCCGGGAATGGGGTGAGCCGGGGAGGCTCGGCCGGCGATGATCGCCCTGCGCCGGCTGCTCGGCGGCGCGCTCGCCCTGCTCGTGGCCCTGGTGCTGCTCGGCCTGGCGGCGGAAGGGCTGGGCGATCCGACCACCCGCCAGCTCGGCCCCGAGACGGACGCCGCGGCGCGGGCCGCGCTGCGGGCGGAACTCGGCCTCGACCTGCCCTTTCTCTCCCGCCTCCTCGCCCCGGTCGGAGAGGTGCTGACCGGCGACCTCGGCCGCTCCGTCTGGCTCCGCCGCCCGGTCGCCGAGCTGCTGGCCGAGACCCTGCCCGTCTCGCTCCGCCTCGCCGCCCTCGCCTGGCCGCTCGGGCTGGTCGGGGGCACGGTGCTCGGCCTGATTCTCGCCTCGGGCCGGCCGGGCCTCGCCCGGTTCCCACTGCTCCTGCTTTCCGTGCCGGGCTTCGTGGGCGCGGTGCTCGCGGTGCAGGTCTTCGCGGTGGAACTCGGCTGGGTGCCGGCGGCGGGCTTCAGCGGCTGGGTGTCGCTGCTTCTGCCGGCCGCGCTGATCGGCGGGGCGCTGGCCGTGAAGCTCGGGCTGCTGCTGCAGGACCGGCTGCGGGCCCTGGCGCGGGAGCCCTTCGTGACCTTCGCCCTCTCCCGCTCGCTCGGGCCGGTGCGGCACCTCCTCGCCTACCGGCTGCTGCCCGCGGCGGGGCTGCTGGCCCGCTTCGGGGCGCTGCACGCGGGCTACCTCCTCGGCGGCGCGCTGGTGATGGAGACGGTGTTCGGCCTGCCGGGCCTCGGCCGCCTCGCGGTGCTGGCGCTGACCAACCGGGACCTCGCCCTGCTGCGCGGCTGCATGCTGGCCGCGGGCGTCGGCTTCCTCCTCGCGCGCTTCGTGGCGGAGGCGCTGCAGGCCTGGCTGGATCCCCGGCCGAACGCGGCAGCGGCATGAGGCGCTTTCTCCTCCTCGCGCTGCTCGCCCTCGGGCTCGCGGCGGTGTGGTGGCTGCCGGACCCGCTGGCGCTCTCGCGGGACCGGCTGGCGCCGCCGGACCTCGCCCATCCCCTCGGCACGGACATGCTCGGGCGGGACGTGGCGGCACGGCTGCTGGCCGCGCTGCCGGGCAGCCTCGGCCTCGCGCTGCTGGGGCTCGTCGCCTCCGTTGCCGCCGCCCTCGCCACCGCCCTCTCTGCGGCGTGGGGAGAGGGAAGGGGGCTCGGCACCTCGGTGGACGGGGCGGCGCAGGCACTGCTCTCCTTCCCGCCGCTCTGGCTGCCGCTGGTCGTGCTCGCCCTGGCCGGGCGGGGCGCCCCGGCGCAGGTCCTCTGCGTCGCCCTCGTGCTCTGGGCCGACCTGCACTGGATCCTGCGCGGGGAGGCGCGGCGCATCCTGGCCGAGCCCTATGTCGAGTGCGCCCGCTCCCTCGGCTTCGGGACCGCCGCCGTGCTGGGGCGGGAGGTGCTGCCGAACCTCGCGGGGACCGGCCTCTGGCTTGGCCTCGTGAAGCTGCGGGCGGCGGTGATGCTGCTCGCCAGCCTCGCCTTCCTCGGCCTCGGCACGCCGCCGCCCGCCCCCACCTGGGGCGCCATGATCGCCGAGAGCCGGGACGCCTTCCTGGACGCGCCCTGGCTCCTCGCGGCCCCGACCGCCGCCATCGCCGCCAGCCTCTGGGCGGCGGCCATCGCCGCCGGCTGGCTGCGGCGGCGCCTGCGGCTGGAGCGGATCATCCAGGCATGACATCGGAGCGGTCTCGGTGCAGGAGGTCCCCAGGGAGGACGTGCCCATGCAGGATGTGCCCATGCAGGACGTGAAGGACGCGGTCATCGCGCACTGGAACCGGCGGGCCGCCGATTTCGACGCGGGCCCGACCCACGGCCTGCTGAACCCCGCGCAGGACGCCGCGTGGCGGCAGGTGGTCGCGCGGATCGCCCCGGCCGGGCGGCCGCTGGACGCGCTGGACGTGGGCTGCGGCACCGGCTTCCTCGCCCTGTTGCTGGCCGAGGCCGGGCACCGCGCCGCCGGGGTGGACCTCGCGGAGGAGATGCTGTCCCGCGCCCGCGCCAAGGCCGCGGAGCGGGGCCTGGACGTGCCCTTCCACCACGGCGACGCGGAGGCGCCCCCCCTGCCGCCCGCCAGCCTCGACCTGATCGTCGAGCGCCACGTCCTCTGGACCCTGCCCGACCCGCTCCGCGCCCTCCGGTCCTGGCGGGACCTGCTCCGCCCCGGCGGCCGCGTGGCGCTGGTGGAAGGAGCCTGGTGGGACATGCCGGTGCGCGAGGAGTACGCGGCCGTCGCGGACCGCCTCCCCCTGTTCGGCGGCCGCCCCGCCGCCGAGCTCGCCGCCCCGCTGCGGGAGGCCGGCTTTCAGGAGCCGGAGGTGGTGCCCCTGATGGACGCCGCTCTCTGGACGAAGGCGCCGACCCATGAGCGCTACCTGATCCTCGCCACCCCCGCATGAGCGGCGGCCCCGTCCTCGCGGCGGAGGGGCTCTCCGCGGTCCACGCCACGGCGGCGGGACCGCTGCGGGCGCTGGACGGCGTGTCCCTGTCCCTGCGCGGCGGGGAGCGGCTGGGCGTCATCGGCCGGTCCGGCGGCGGCAAGTCCACCCTCGCGCGGCTCCTCTGCGGCCTGTCGCCGCCGGGCGCCGCCGTGACCGGCACACTGCGCTGGCCCGGGGGCGCCGCGCCGGTCGCCGCCGCCCGCCGCGCCGGGCTCGGCCACCACGTCGCCTGGTTGCCGCAGGAGGCGCAGGCGGCCCTTCACCCGATGCTCCGGATCGGCAGCCAGGTGGCCGAGACGCTGCGGGCCGCCCGCCTCCCCGGCGGGAAGGCGGAGGTGTCGGCGCGGCTGGCCGGGGCCGGGCTCGATCCCGCCCTGGCCAGCCGCTACCCGCACCAGCTTTCCGGCGGGCAGGCGCAGCGGGCCGCGCTCGCCTGCGCCCTCGCGCAGGACCCGGCCGTGCTCGTCGTGGACGAGCCGACGAGCGCGCTGGACACGGCGACGGCGGCCTCCGTCGTGGCAGCCCTGGACCGGCTGACGCGGCGGGCCGGCGTGGCCCTCGTGCTCGTCACGCACGACCTGTCCGGCGCGGCGGCGCTGTGCGACCGGCTCCTCGTCCTCGACGAGGGACGGATCGCGGAGGAGGGGCCCGCGGCCCGGATCCTGCGCCAGCCCTCCTCCGCCGTGGCGCGCGGCCTGTCCGAGGCCGCCGGGCTGCCGCGCCTTCTCCCCGAGGCGTTGATCGCCGAAGCGCCGGCTTGCTGATCGCGGAGGATCTCGCGCTGCGCTTCTCCCGCGCGGCCCGGCCGGTGCTGGACGGCGTGTCCCTGGCGCTCGCGGCGGGGGAGCGGCTGGCCGTGGCCGGCCCCTCCGGCTGCGGCAAGTCCACCCTGCTCCGGGCCCTGGCCGGGCTCCAACCTGTCGACCGCGGGCGGATCGCGCTGGACGGCACGCCCCTGCCACCTCCGCGCGACCGGCGGGGGCGGCGCGACTGGCACCGCCGCGTGCTGCTGCTGCCCCAGGACACGGCCCGCGCCTTCAACCCGGCCCTTCGGCTGCGGACGCAGTTCCACGCCGCCCTGGCCCTGCACGGGCAGGGGGAGGACGCGGCGGGGCGCGAGGCGGTATCCCGGGACGCCCTTCTTCGATGCGGCGTCCCGCCCGACGCGCTGGACCGGCATGCGGACGAGCTGTCGGGCGGCCAGCGCCAGCGCGCGGCCCTCGCGCGGCTTCTCTGCCTGCGTCCGGCCATCCTCCTGCTGGACGAGCCGACCGCCGCGCTGGACCCCGTGACCACCGCCGCGCTGCTCGATCTCCTGGGCACGCTGCAGCAGGCGTTCGGCTTCGGTCTGATCGTCGCGTCCCATGCGCCGCAGGTGGTCGGCTGGGCCGGCCGGCTGGGATTTCTGTCGGACGGACGCCTGTGTCCCGCGGTGCCACCGGGCCGCATGGGACAGGACGGGCCGGCCGCCGCGCCGGCCCGGGCCGAAGGCCGATCGCGGAGTCCGTCGGCCGGGTGAGCGCGCGCTGCGGCCGACCCGCCCCCACCCGCGCGGGGCGTGTCCGGGCGCCGCGTCACCCTCCGGAACGACGCGCACCGAACGGGCAGTTCTCCGGCGCGCAACGGGATGCCCGGGCATAGGCGCCGGTGGCAGGGACCCCGCGCGGCGCCGGGTGGTCCCGCAGCCGTGAACCGATCGCGTTTGACCCGCCTCTCCGGCGCATTCTAGAAAACCGCGCCACGTTGCCAGGGGCTCCTCGAAACCATGCGGAGGAGGAGAGGTTCCCCCGGGAGCCCAGGACTGGGCTGGCCGGCGTCTGCCATCGCGCGGTGCCCGGCTTCCACCCAAGTTTGGATGAGCGCCGGCTGTTCACGACGCGTCCCATCGCCCCCGCCCGCTCCGATCACCGGGATCACGAGGCCTTTCCGGCCGAAGGGCCAGGAGTGACGCCGGCGGACGGGCCCGCCACCGCCGCCGACCCCGTGGTCGGGTGCGAGAGCGAGCCGATTCACGTTCCCGGCAGCATCCAGCCCCATGGCTGCCTTCTCGCCTTCGCCGGCGAGGATCTCGCGCTCACCCACGCCAGCGCGAACGCCGACGCCGTGCTGGCCGGCCCGCCCGGTGCGCTGTTCGGGCAACCGGCGAGGGCGGTCGTCGCCGGCCCGTCCGCAGGGGCGCTGCACGAGGGCCTGCGCCGCCTGCCCGCCGCCGGCTCCGTCCAGCTGGGGCGCTTCCGGTCCTCCTCGGGCGCGTTCTACCAGGCCGTCGCCCACCGCGCCCTCGACGGCCACGCGATCCTCGAATTCGAGCATGAGGGGGAGGGGGACGGTTCGGCCTCGGCCACCACGCTGGAGGCCCTCTACCCCGGCCTTCGGGAAGCCCTGACCCGCCTGGGACGCGCCGCCTCGGTCGAGGAACTCGCCGCCACGGCGTCAGCGGCGGTGCGCGGCATCAGCGGCTTCGACCGCGTCCTCGTCTACCGCTTCGAGGAGAACTGGGACGGCGTCGTCATCGCGGAGGACGGCGACGGCCGCCTGCCCTCCTATCTCGGCCTTCGCTTCCCGGCCGCGGACATCCCGTCCCAGGCGCGGCGGCTCTACGAGGTCAACCCGCTCCGCCTGATCGCCGACGTCGCGTACCGCCCCGTGCCGCTGCTCGCGGCCCATGACGGCCCGCCGCTCGACCTCACCTACGCCGCGCTCCGCAGCGTCTCCCCGGTGCATCGCGAGTACATGCGGAACATGGGCACCCCGGCCTCCATGTCCGTGTCGCTGCTGCGCCCGGACGGGCGGCTCTGGGGCCTGATCTCCTGCCACCACGCCGCGCCGCGCCGGGTGCCCTTCGCGGCCCGCAACGCCTGCGACCTCGTCGGCCAGATGGTCGCCGTCCGCATCGCCGCGCGGGAGGAGATGGCCCACACGGAGGAGCGCGCGCGGCTCAAGGGGCTGGAGGGACGCCTGCTCGCCCGCATGGCCGCCGCCCCGCGCTTCGAGGAGGGCCTCTTCGCGGAACCGGAGGACCTTCTCCAGCTCGCAGGCGCGCAGGGCGTGGCCGTGGTCAACGAGGCGCGATGCGTCACCGCCGGCCTGACCCCGCCCGAGGCGGTCATCCGGCGCATCACGCAATGGCTGTCCGAGCGCCGCACCGACGACCTGTTCGAGACGGCCGCGCTGTCCACCCTCATGCCGGAGGCGGAGGCCTTCACCGACACGGCGAGCGGCCTGCTGGCGGTCTCCACCTCCCGGCTGCACCCGGACTTCGTCCTGTGGTTCCGGCCGGAGGTGGTGCGGACGGTGACCTGGGGCGGCGATCCGCGAAAGCCGGCGGAGGCGATGCCCGGGCGCCTGCACCCTCGCCACTCCTTCGCCGCCTGGGCCGAGACCGTGCGCCAGCGCGCCGTGCCCTGGAGCGCGGCGGAGATCGAGGCCGCGCGCGACCTGCGCACCGCCATCGTCGGGATCGTGCTCCGCACCGCGGAGGAGCGGGCCGAGCTGACCAGCCGGCTGGAGCGCGCGAACAAGGAGCTGGCCGCCTTCTCCTACTCGGTGTCGCACGACCTGCGCGCGCCCTTCCGCCACATCGTCGGCTTCGCCGAGATGCTGCGCGAGCGCGAGGGCGACCGGCTGAGCGAGCGGGGCCAGCGCTACATCGGCACGATTATGGAGGCCGCCGAGAATGCCGGCCGCCTCGTGGACGCGCTGCTGAGCTTCTCCCAGATGGGCCGCAACGCCCTCGTGAAGGTGGACTTCAACCCGGCGATCCTCGTCTCGGAGGTCCGGCGCTCCCTCGTCTCCGACCAGGGCGAGCGGGCGGTGGAGTGGCGGGTCACGCCGATGCCGACGGTCCGGGGCGATCCCGCGATGCTCCGCCAGGTGTTCCAGAACCTGCTCTCGAACGCGCTGAAGTACACGCGCGGGCGGGAGCCGGCGGTGATCGAGGTCGCGGCCAACGAGGCGCCGGAGGAGGTCGTCTTCACCGTCCGCGACAACGGCGCGGGCTTCGACATGGCCTACGCGCACAAGCTCTTCGGAGTGTTTCAGCGGCTGCACCGCGCGGAGGACTTCGAGGGGATCGGCATCGGCCTCGCGAACGTGCAGCGCATCGTCGAGCGCCATGGCGGCCGCGTGTGGGCCGAGGGCGCGCTCGGCCAGGGCGCCGCCTTCCACTTCACCCTGCCGCGGGCCGACAAGCCGGAGGTCACCCCATGACGCAGCTCAGGCCCGTGCTCCTGGTGGAGGACAGCCCGAACGACGTCGAGCTCACCCTCGCCGCGCTGGAGAAGTGCCGCCTGGCGAACCCGGTCTCCGTGGCGCGCGACGGCGTGGAGGCCCTCGACTTCCTGCTCGGCCAGGGGGAGACGGCGCCGCTGCCGGTCGTCATCCTCCTCGACATCAAGCTTCCCCGGGTGGACGGGCTGGAGGTGCTGGAGCGCATCCGGCGGGAGCCGCGCACGCGGCACGTCCCCGTCGTCATGCTGACCTCCTCGCGCGAGGAGCAGGACCTCATCCGCAGCTACGGCCTCGGCGTGAACGCCTTCGTCGTGAAGCCGGTCGGGCATCGCGAGTTCTTCGAGGCCATCCGCGACATCGGCGCCTTCTGGGCCGTGCTGAACGAGCCGCCGCCGGGATCGCTCGAGCAGCCCGGCGCGGGGAGCGGGCCATGAGCGTCCTCGTCGAGGCGGCCCTGGCGGACAAGGTCACCTGCCGCATCCTGCATCTCGAGGACAGTCCGCTCGACGCCGAGCTGGTGGCGGAGCAGCTCTCCCGCGCGGGCGTCCGCTGCACGATCCAGCTTGTCTTCACGCAGGAGGCCTACGCGGCCGCCCTCGTCGAGGGTGCCTTCGACGTCGTCCTCGCGGACTACGTGGTGCCCGGCTTCGACGGTCTGGTGGCCCTCGCCCTCGCCCGCGAGCTCGCGCCCGACATCCCCTTCATCTTCGTCTCGGGCACGCTGGGCGAGGAGGCGGCCGTGGAGGCCGTGCGGCAGGGAGCGACCGACTACGTCCTGAAGCAGCGCCTGGCGCGGTTGCCCGTGGCCATCGGCCGCGCGTTGACCGAGGCGCGGGCGCGGCGGGGACAGCGGGAGGTGATGGCGGCCCTGCGGGAGAGCGAGGCCCGCCTCCGCCTCGCGCTGGAGGCCGGCCGCCTCGGCGCCTGGGAACTGGATCTCCGCACGATGATCCTGAAGGCGTCTCCGGCCTGCCTGGCCAACTTCGGCCGCCAGCCCGGCGCAACCTTCTCCTATGCCGACCTCGTGGCCTCGATCGTCCCGGGCGACCGGGACCGCATGCTGGCCGCCGTGACGCACGCCATCACCGCGCGCAGCGACTACGACATCGAGTACCGGGCCCTCGGGGCGGACGGCGTGATCCGCTGGGTGCAGGTCCGGGGCCGGCCCCTCTACGCCGCGGACGGCACGCCCCTCAGCATGGCCGGCGTCTCGCTCGACGTCACGGAGCAGAAGAGCGCGGCCGACCGGCAGTTGCTGCTCTCGCGCGAGGTGGATCACCGCGCGAAGAACGCGCTCGCGGTCGTGCAGGCGATGCTGCGCCTCACGACGGCGTCCGACGTGCCGAGCTATGTCCGCTCCATCGAGGGCCGCGTGGCCGCCCTCGTGCGGGCGCAGACCCTCCTGGCGCAGGACAACTGGACCGGCGCCGACCTTCGCTCCGTGCTGGAGGGGGAGTTCGCGCTGTTCCTCGACGGCAGCGCCTCGCCAGTCGTGCTGGACGGCCCGCCCGTCTCCCTGCCGCCCGTGGCGATCCAGCCCCTGGCGATGGTCGTGCATGAGCTGGCGACCAACGCCCTCAAGTACGGCGCCCTCTCGGTACCGGACGGCCGCCTCCGCCTGTCCTGGCACATCGCGCCGGGGACGCGCGGCCGAACCCTTCTGCACCTTCGCTGGGCCGAGACGAACGGCCCTCCCGTCAAGGGATCGCCGACGCGGCGCGGCTTCGGCTCCCGCGTGCTGGACGGTGCCATCCACGGCCAGCTCGGCGGCAGCGTCTTCGTCACCTGGGCCGCGACCGGACTCCTCTGCGACATCGAGGTGCCGCTAGGCGCGACCGCGGATCTCTGCCGTCCCCCGGAGTCCGGTCCGTGCGATGGCATCGGGCTGAAGCTCTGACCCGGATGTGACGCTGCGGCGCCGGGGCCGGGGTCGGGGCCACGGCCGGACGCCCCGTGCGCCTTCCCCGTTCGGTGGTACAAGCGGACGGGGAGAAACGGACATGATGCGACGGCGTGACCTTTCGGCAGCGGCCTTGCTCGGCCTGGGATCGGCCGCCGCCTTGCCCCGGCCCGCACTGGCGCAGCCAGCCTGGCCCGCGGGTCGGCCGATCGAGGTGATCGTGCCCTATCCCGCATCCGGCGGCGTGGACCTGATGGCACGGCTGCTGACGAAGCACCTGCCCGCCCGCCTGCCGGGCACCACCTTCGTCGTCAGCAACCGCGTGGGCGCCGGCGGGCAGATCGGCAACGAGGCGATCTTCAACGCCCGCCCGGACGGCTACACGCTCGGCGCGGTCGCGACGCTCAGCTTCATCACCAACGCGCTGGAGCGTCCGGTCCGTTGGCGGACCGGGGACTTCACCTACATCGCGAACGTCGTGGACGATCCCGGCGCGCTGTGGGTCAGGGCCGATTCACCACTCCGCAGCGCATCCGACCTGCGCGCCGCCGCCGCGCGCCGGGCCGAGGCGGTCTCGGTCGGCACCGCGGCCGGAACCCTGTCCGACGATCACTTCCTCCTCCTCGCCTTCGAGGCGGCAGCCGAGGTGAAGGCACTCCACGTCCCCTATAACGGCACCGCCCTGGTGATCCGGGACCTGCTGGGCGGCCAGGTGGATGTCGCCTCCTACAACCTGAGCGAAGGGCTGGCCCTGCTCCGCGAGGGGCGGACCCGCTGCCTCGGCCAGGCCGCGCCGGCGCGCTGGTCGGAGATGGCCGATGTGCCGACCTTTCGCGAGCAGGGTCTGGACGTCCTGGGCGGATCCATCCGCGGCTTCGTCGCCCCGCCCGGCCTGCCCGCCGAGATGACCGCGCGGCTGGTCACTGCCTTCGGCGCCACGCTGTCCGACCCGGCCTTTCTGGCGGAGGCGGCGCAACTCGCCGTGCCGCTCCGCCCCCTGCTGGGCGACGCCTACAAGACGACGGTGTTGGGGGAGGAGAGCACGGTCCGGGCCCTCCACGCACGCGTGCCCCACGGCGCCCGGAACTGAGACGCGAGACATGCCGCATATCGTTGTCGCCGACCCCATCCATGCCGACGGCATCCGGCGACTGCTGGACGCTCCGAGCGTCACGCTGGACCATCCCGGCGCTCCCGGAGGGCTGGACCTCGCCGCCGCGCTGCGCACCGCGGAGGGCCTGATCGTGCGCGGCACCGTCGTGGGACAGGCGCTGCTGGACATGGCACCGCGCCTGCGCGTCGTGTGCCGCCACGGCGTCGGCTACGACCTCGTGGACGTGCCGGCGCTCACCCGGCGCGGCGTCGCGTTGATGATCACGCCGGAGGCCAACGCGGCGTCCGTCGCGGAGCACGCGCTGATGCTCATGCTGGCCGTGGCGCGGCAGGTGCTGCCGGTGGATGCCGGCGTGCGGCGCGGCCTCTGGCGCGTGCAGCGCCAGTCCGCCACCTTCGAGCTCGGCGGACGGCGCGTCCTGGTGATCGGCTTCGGCCGCATCGGCACGCGGGTCGCGCGGCTCTGCGCGGCCTTCGGCATGCGGGTGATGGTGCATGATCCCTTCATCCCCGCGGGCACGATCCGCGGCCTGGGATACGAGGTGGTGAAGGAGCGCGACGCCGGCCTGGCCGCGGCCGACATCGTGACCCTGCACCTTCCGGCGAGCGATGCGACCCGCGGCATGGTGGACACCGCCTTTCTGGCCGCCATGAAGCCCGGCGCCGTGCTGGTGAACACCGCCCGCGGAACGCTGGTGGACGAGGCCGCGCTGGAGGCCGCGCTGCGCGATGGGCACTTGGCAGGCGCGGGGCTGGACGTGCTGCGCGTGGAGCCGATGGCCGACCCGGTGCCGCTGCTGGCGCTGGAGAACGTCGTCGTCACGCCGCATGTCGCGGCCAGCACGGCGGAGGGCTTGCAGCGCATGGGCTGGGACGCGGCGGGGAACGTGATCAACTTCCTGGCCGGCGATCCGGACGTGGACGCGGTGGTGAACCGCGAGGTGCTGACGACGGTCTAGCCAGCCCTTGTTCCGAGCTGACTGGACATGATGCTCCTGGGGAAGGCGTCGCCTTCCCCAGACCCCAACCACCAGGGGCGAACGCGCCCCTGGACCGCGTCGAGTCAAACAGATCGCGGGGTCCGGGGGGCACGCTTGCCCCCCGGCGGAGGGTCCGGGAGGCGGAGCCTCCTGGCGCATCCTTGCGATACGTTCGCTCCTGTCAGGGCGGGCCGGTATGTTGCGGAGCCCGCACCGCGCGAACGGCACGGAACCGTTGATACTGTCCACCATTGATGATAGCAACGATTCTATCAGGGTCAGGCCAACTGACCGGAGGAAACGACAAGATGTTTCAGCGACGCTCCGGCGCGATCGCGCGCCGTGCCCTGCTCGGCGGTGTGGCGGCGGGGCTGTCCACCCCCGCCCTCGCGCAGACCGAACGCTTCCCCAGCCGGGCGATCCGCCTGCTCGTGCCCTGGGCGCCGGGCGGCACCACGGACGTGGTCTTCCGCGTGCTCGCCACCGCCGCCGCGCGCGAACTCGGCCAGCCCGTGGTGGTGGAGAACCGCGGCGGCGCGGGCGGCGTGCTAGCGGCGCAGATGCTTGCCTCCGGCCAGGTGCGGCCGGACGGCTACACGCTCGCGCAGTCCCACATGGGCACGATCCGCCAGCCCTACATGCGGCGGAGCCTGTCCTTCGATCCGGTGAACGACATCACCTACATCATCCGCCTGTCCGGCTACATGTTCGGCATGGTGGTGCGGGCAGACCGCCCCTGGACGGACTGGGCGAGCTTCGTGGCCCATGCCCGCGCCAACCCGAACACGCTGACGCATGGCAGCTCCGGTGTCGGGTCTGACGGCCACGTCTTCTCCCACATCGTGTTCGAGAAGGCGGGCATCCAGCTTCAGCACGTCCCCTATCGCGGCATCGCCGATGCGCTGACGGCGCTGACGGCCGGACAGATCGACTGCGTCGGCGACGGTTCCGGCTGGGCGCCGGGCGTGGAGGGCGGCCAGTTCCGCCTGCTGAACGTCTGGACGGAGGAGCGGTCCCCCCGCTTCCCGCAGGCGCCGACGTTGAAGGAGCTGGGCATGGACGCCGCCTTCGTCGCCCCCTTCGGCGTCTCCGGCCCCAAGGGCATGGACCCCGGCGTGGTGCGCGTGCTGCACGACGCCTTCCACAAGGCCCTGATGGACCCCGCGCACCGGGAGGCGATGACGCGCTACGACCTGCCGCTGAGCTACATGGACTCTGCCGGCTACACCGACTTCATCCGGCAGGAGGCGGTGAAGGAGCGGGAGCTGGTGAACCGCCTCGGCCTCGTCGCGGAGTAGGCGGTCATGTTCCGCAGAACCCTGCTCGGCGCCGCCGGCACGGCGGCCCTGGTCCGTCCCGCCCGGGCCTGGCAGCCGGACCGGCCGCTGCGCCTCGTCGTGCCCTTCGCGGCGGGTGGTCCGACCGATCTCTACGGCCGTGTCTTCGCGCAGGCGATGTCGAATGCGCTCAGCCAGCCCGTGATCGTGGAGAACCGGGCCGGCAGCGGCGGCGTTACCGGGCTGGACGCAGTGGCGAAGTCGCCGCCGAACGGGCTGACGCTGGGCATGACGACCTGCGGCAACCTGGCGATCGCGCCAGCGATGCCCTCGCCGATGCCCTACGATCCCATGCGGGACGTCGCGCATATCAGCATGATCGTGAAGGCGCCGGAGGTGCTGGCGGTGCGCTCCGCCGGCAACATCGCGAGCGTCCGGGACCTGATCGCGGCGGCGAAGGCCAATCCCGGCGGGCTGCAATTCGGCTCCTCCGGCGTCGGCTCCATCACCCATCTCGCTTGCGAGCTGCTGGCGAAGGAGGCGGGGCTGGAGGTCGTCCATGTCCCCTATCGCAGCATGGCGCCGGCGGTGACGGATCTGCTGGCGGGCCGCGTGCACTTCGTGATCGCGGACCTGCCGGGCCTCGCCGCGCATTTCACCGCCGGGACGCTACGACCCCTGGCGATCACCAGCGCGCGGCGCCTCGAATCCCTGCCGGATGTCGCCACCACGGCGGAGCTCGGCCTGCCCGGCGTGCTGTCCGACAACTGGAACGGCCTGGGCGTCCCCGCCGCGACGCCGCGCGACATCCAGGACGCGCTGTTCGAGGCCGCGGGCAGGGCGCTGCGCGATCCCGTCCTGCTGCGCGAATTCGCCAAGATGGGCGTGGTGGCCGGGGAAGCGGTGCCGCGGGAAGAATACCTCGCCTACATCCGCGCCGAGGCCGTGCGCTGGGCGCCGCTCGTCCGCGCCACCGGCGCCGACATCCTCTGACACCCGCGGGAGACGCGATCTTGGATATCCAACGCGGCCTCGTCCGCACCCGGCTCGGCCATGTGCATTACCGCAAGGCCGGGGCCGGGCCGAACATCATGCTCTTCCACATCAACCAGCAATCCTCCGCCCTGATGCTGGAGCTGATGGCGGCGCTGGCGCCCCGCTTCCAGGTGGTCGCCATGGACTACCCGGGTTACGGCCATTCCGATCATGTCGAGTCGCAGCCGACCATCCAGGACTATGCCGGCGTCGCCGTGGAGCTGATGGACGCGCTCGGCATCCGGAAGACGCATGTGATGGGGGAGGCCGTCGGCACCTTCGTGGCCACCGAGATCGCCGGCGCCCATCCCGACCGCGTCGAAAAGGCGGTGCTGGTGAACTGCCCCTATGTCCCCGGCAAGCGGCCGAAGGGCACGGGCGGCGACGTGGACCACGCCGTGCGACCGACCGACCCCTCCGGCTTTCCGGTGACGCGCACGATCGACTTCGTCCTGGCGAACGACCCCGAGCACTCGCCGATGAACCCCACCCAGTCCTGGATGGACCGGATCAACACCGCGCAGATCGAGGCCGGCCGCAACCGCTGGCAGGCGCTGGAGGCACTGCACCTCTACGACCTGCCGCGCGGGCTGGAGCGCATCACCTGCCCCGTGCTGATGCTAACGGGCGAGAATTTCTACTTCGTGCAGCATCGCGAGCCGATGCTGAAGCACCTGCGCGACGCGCGGATGCAGGTCATCCCCGGCGCACGCTTCTGCATGACCTGGGAACGCGCCGAGGATGTCGGCGCCGCCGCGACGGCCTTCCTGTCCGAGACGTAGTGCGGCCCGGTCAGGTCACGCGCAGCAGGAAGTCCGCGCAGCGCTCGCCGATCATCACCGTGGGCGCGTTGGTGTTGCCGCTGACGAGGGTGGGCATCACCGACGCGTCCGCCACCCGCAGCCGCGGCACGCCGTGCACGCGCAGCGATGGGTCCGTCACCGCCATCCCGTCCCGCCCCATCCGGCAGGTGCCGGAGGGGTGGAAGACGGTCTTCGCGACGCGGCGAATGTGATCCTCCAGCACCGCGTCGCTCACCTCCTCCTCCGGGGAGGGAAGGATCTCGCCCTCCAGCACGCCCGCCAGGGCCGGCGCGCGCAGGATGCGGCGGGACAGGCGCACGCCGCGCATCAGCGTCTCCAGGTCCTCCCGCGTGCCGAGGGGATTGGCGTTCAGCTTCGGCGCAGCCTTCGGGTCCGGGCTGCGCAGCCGCACGGAGCCGCGCGCGGTGGGGCGGAGAATGCAGGGATTGAGCGTGATGCCGTGCCCCGGCGGCGGCGCGCGCTCCACGTCGCCCACCAGGGTCGGAGTCATGTGGATCTGGACGTCCGGGCGGCCCGCCCCTGACGTGTCCACGAAGGCCCCGCTCTCCACGATGTTGGAGGAGAGCAGGCCGGAGCGGGTGAGGATGTATTCCAGCCCGTGCCGGATCGCCTTCAGCCCTTTGTCGGCGCCGAGCAGGCTCGCCGGCTCCCGCGTGCGGCCATAGACGGAGGCGCAGATGTGGTCCTGGAAATTCTCGCCCACGCCGGGCAGGTCCCGCAGCACGGGGATACCCAGCGCCTGGAGATGCGCCGCCGGTCCGATGCCCGAGAGCTGCAGCACCTTCGGCGAGCCGATGCCGCCGGCGCAGATCACCACCTCCTCCCGCACCTGCGCCTCGTGCAGCGCGCCGTCATCGGTACGGTAGCGCACGCCGGAGGCCGCGCCGTTCTCGAACAGCACCGCCTCGATCGCCGCGCCGGTGCGCAGCGTCAGCAGCGGGTTGCCCCGCACGCGCGCGAGATAGGTGGCGGCGGTGGAGCCGCGCCGCCCCTCCCGCGTCGTGGTCTGGAAGAAGCCGGCGCCCGCCTGCTCTGCCCCGTTGAAGTCGTGGGTGAAGGGAATGCCGGCCTCCTGCGCCGCCCGTAGGAAGGCGTAGCTGAGGGGGTGGCGGTGCCGCGTGTCGGAGACGCGCAGCGGCCCCTCCGTGCCATGCAGCGGGCCGGCCAGGCGCTGGTTCGCCTCGGAGCGGCGGAAGACCGGCAGCACGTCGTCCCAGCCCCAGCCCTCCGCGCCCAACTCGCGCCAGGTGTCGTAGTCCTGCGGCTGGCCGCGGATGTAGATCATCGCGTTGACGGATGATCCGCCGCCGAGCGTGCGGCCCTGCGGCACGTACATCGCGCGGCCCTTCAGCGTCGGCTCCGCCTCGGACCGATACATCCAGGTGCGGCGCGAGCCGATGACGCGGACGAAGGTGCCGGGGATGTGGACGAAGGGATGGTTGTCCGCCGGGCCCGCTTCCAGCAGCAGCACGCCCTTGCCGGCCGAGACCAGCCGCTGGGTGATCACGCAACCGGCCGAGCCGCCGCCGACGACGATATAATCGTAGGTCGTCAAGATCCGTCGCCTCCCATTTGGTATATCGTTGACCATATCAACGGATCTGCCTAGGTGCTTCGACGGCCTCTGCCGGGCCTTGTTGCGCAGATGAGGCCGAGGGCGCGATTTCCTCCTTCGGACGCTGATCAGGCACGGACGACGGTGTCGGTCAGACCAAGGGCGATGATGGTATGAAGATGCTGGATTGGATCTGGAGCTCAGCGACCTGACGGGCCAACCGGGCGCCGGCTAACCCTATGAGAGCCAGCGCTTCGCGATCGGCGGCGTATCGGATTTGGCCAGACCTTCTGGCGGGGCTGCGGGTGTACGGTCCGCCTGTCGGCACCTCGGAAATGCACCATCATCGCAGAGCGATGCCGAGGGCCTCCGCCACCATCTCCTCTTCGCCAAGGCCGGCTCCGTGCGCGGCGACCTCCTCCAGTTCGTCCGGGGCCAGCCGCTGGCGCAGCATCGCGAGCAGCCGGTCATGGACGGCCTGAGAGCCGAAGCTCCGAAGGATGCCCCTCTGCGCATGACGGAGCTGAACATGGCCAAAGAGCCGCCCGGCAGCCGCGAGGTTGCCCTCGCACGCCGCGATCAATGCGGCTCTTTCCAGATTGGCGGTGACTTCGTGCGGCAGCGCCATGAGGCGGGCTGCTGCCAGCCGTTCCGCGACGATCGGACGCGCAAGAGCGATGTCGCCCTCCGCGAGCCTGTAGGATGCGATCGCTCCAGCAATATGCTGAACCCAGGCCGAGCGCGCCTGCACCGCCCCGAGGGAGGCCAGCGCCCTTTGCGCGACCGCGATCGCCTCTCCCATCCGGCCCGCTGCGCAGTGGAGCTCGGCCATGCTCCCGAGCGTCAGAGCGACGTCGCGCGGACTGCGAAGGTCTCGGGCAAGGAGGAGCGCCTCCTCCAGGTTCGCACGGGCGGCAGCCGGCTGGTTGCCGCGCAAGGCGGCAACGGCGCGCGCCCTCAGGCAGGAGACAAGGGCCTTGCTCGCCCGCCCGGCACGCAGCAGGTCTTCCGCTTCGTCGAGCAGGGGCCCCGCGGCCGCCAGATCTCCGGCGAGGACATGCTGCCAGGCCTGGCGCCATAGCGCGCGCCCGAGGTCGATCCGGCTGGCGGCGGCACGGAACAGTGCGGCGGCCCGGCGCGCGGCGTCCAGCGCCTGGGTGCCCCTGGGGGCCACCCACCCGCAGCGACCGAGCCACAACCGGCCCGC
Organism: Muricoccus radiodurans; assembly: GCF_050154705.1. Lineage (GTDB taxonomy): Bacteria > Pseudomonadota > Alphaproteobacteria > Acetobacterales > Acetobacteraceae > Roseomonas > Roseomonas radiodurans. The sequence continues at coordinate 4,989,278 of NZ_CP189561.1, forward strand.
GATCTCGGGCGGGGTCGCCTCATCGATCCTCGAGATCGCCAGGTCGAACCAGGCGTGCAACTCGCTCGTCAGGGAAAGCTCGCCCCAGACATGCTCGGTGTGGCTTGTCAGCTCGACGCCAAGCCGCTCGTCGCCATCCGGCCCGAAGGCCCAGGCGAGGCCCGCCCGGAGATTCTCGATCTCCGGGGAATAGATCGCGGACCAGTCCTCGTCGGGCATGAACGGCCAATCCGCCTCGGCCCGCTCGTAGGCCTTGACCAGCCATCGCGTCAGGCTGCGCCGCGCCTCGGCCAGGTCGGAGGGGGAGAGGCGCTCGGCGGCGTAGTAGCGCGTCGAGTCCAGCAGGCGGTAGCGCGCATGCACCCCTGTCACGTCTGCCTGGACCAGCGACTTGTCCACCAGCGCGGCGATCAGGCCGCAGACCGCGTCCTCCCCGGAGACGCAGCCCGCCAGGAAGGCGGCGGAGCCCGCGGTCCAGGTGCCGCTGAAGACGGACAGCCGCAGCAGGAGCGCGCGCTCCGGCGGCTCGAGCAGGTCGAGGCTCCAGCCGATCGTGGCCCTGAGCGTCTGCTGCCGCGCCAGCGCGGTCCGCCGCCCGGCGGTGAGCAGCTCGAAGTGGCGCTCCAGCCTCTCGCGAAGCTCCTTCAGGGTCATGGCCTGCAACGCTGGGGCCGCGAGCTCGATCGCGAGCGGGATGCCGTCCAGCCGCTGGCAGATCTTCATGATCTCGGCGGCGTCGGTATCCCCCGGCGCGAACTCGCCGAGCGCCGCCCGGGCGCGTTCGACGAAAAGCTCGCTGGCGGGGTAGTCCGCCAGCCGATCGGCGGTGAAGGCGACATCGGATGCCGCCGCGCCCAGGGGCTGCAGCCGGTGGAGTCGCTCACCTTCGGCGCGGAGCGGCTCGCGGCTGGTCGCCAGGATCGCGATGCCGGGGCAGCCTCGCAGGACTGCCTCGGCCGCGTCGGCGGCGGCCTGGAGCAGGTGCTCGCAGCCGTCGAGCACCAGCAGCCCGCGTCGGCCGGCCAGCGCGGCGATCACGACGCGCAGTGCCTCCCCTCCGCCGACATCGACCCCCAGGGCGGCGGCGATCGTGGCCGGGACGAGGCGAGGCTCCTCCAACGGGCCGAGATCGGCGAACCAGGCGCCGTCCGGGTATTGGGGCCGGATGCGGTCCACGGCGGCAAGGGCGAGCCTCGTCTTGCCCACGCCGCCGGTTCCCACGACCGTGACGAGCCGCGCCTCGCGCAGTCGCGCCTCCACCCGGCCGAGGTCGTCATCGCGGCCGATGAGCTTCGTCAGCGGGCGGGGCAGGTCCCCCGGCCAGGACGCGACGTCCGACGCATCCGGCGCTTCCGCACCGGTCGGCAAGGGGAGGGAAGGGGCGGCCCAGGGCGGCCCGTCATCCTCCGCCGGAACCTCGCCGACGGGTGCGACGAACCGGTACCCTCGCCCGGACAGCGTCGCGATCATGCCGCTGCCGAGAAGCTTGCGCAGGCCGGCGACATGGACGGTCAGGTTGCCCTCCTCCACGACGCGGCCGGGCCAGACCACCTCCATGAGCTCGTCCCTGGAGACGACGCGGTCGCGCCGCTCCACCAGGGCGAGGAGCAGGTCGAAGGCGCGCCCGCGGATCGGCACCTCCCGGCCCTCGGCGGCGAGGGTGCGGCGGTCCGGGATCAGGCGAAAGGGGCCGAAGGCGAGGGCTTTCGCGGTCCCGGCCATGGCGATGCCCCCTGGTTTGGAAAAATTGATGTTTCTTTGCTCCGCGCCGTCGGGTGGCGGCCGCCATCATTGACCGGAACGAGATTACACGCGGCAGGCGCGACGGACCTACCCCCCCGGAGGGGCAGGGCACGCGCGCATGCATCCGCATGCTCGAAATTTCAGGTTTTTTCGCCCGGGCGAACAGGATTCGGAGCCGCCGGAGCGTGATCCTCCCCCCGGACGTCGCCAGCTGGGCGCGCCAAGCAGGGGAGATGCGACCGTGAACACCGGTCCCGCGCGAAGAGGCCGTTCTGACAGGCTTGGTCCGGCTTCAGCCGCCGCCTTGGCGGGCCTGCCGCGCGGAGCGGCGGTGCAGGCCGCGAAGGAGCCCCACGGTCTGCGCGGTGCTTCCCCCCGGCGCCTGCACGATGCCCACGGATGTCGTGCATCCAAGCCTCTCCGCCGTCACGCGGGCTGATCGCGCTGGTCGCCGGCCGCGCGCTGCCCGCCTTCTCAGAAAGGAATCCTCCCATGTCCGCCACTCGTCGTGATCTCGTCGCAACGGCCACCGCGGCTACGATCGCCGGTGCCGCACAGGCGCAACCCGGCAACCAGGGCTCCGGCCCCCAAGCTGCCAGGAACGTCGTGCTGGTGCATGGCGCCTTCGCCGACGGCTCCGGCTGGCGCGGCGTCTATGACGAGCTCACTCGCCGCGGCTACCGCGTCAGCATCGTTCAGAACCCGCTCACCTTCCTCGCCGACGATGTCGCCGCCACCCGCCGCATCCTCGACCGCCAGGACGGGCCCACCATCCTCGTCGGCCATAGCTGGGGCGGCACGGTCATCACCGAGGCGGGCGTCCACCCGAAGGTCGCCGGCCTCGTCTATGTCTCCGCCCTCTCGCCCGATGCCGGCGAGACCACCGCCCAGCAGTATGACGGCTTCGTCACCCCGCCCGAATTCGTCATCGACACGCAGGGCGATGGCTTCGGCTTCGTGAAGGCCGAGAACTTCAAGGCCGGCTTCGCCGCCGACGTCGCCGACGCGGACGCCGCCTTCATGCGCGACTCCCAGGTGCCGGTCGCCATGTCCGCCTTCGGCACGAAGCTGACCCAGGCGGCCTGGCGCAGCCGGCCGAGCTGGGCGGTGATCGCGACCGACGACAAGGCCTTCGACCTCCGCATGCTGCGCCACATGGCCGGCCGCATCGGCGCCAGGGTCACCGAGGTGGCCGCCAGCCATGCCGTGTTCATGACCCAGCCGAAGGTGGTGGCCGAGGTCATCGACGAGGCAGCGCGGCGGGCCGCAAGCACCGCGCGCTGACCAGAACACCACCCGTCTAACACCAGCCCGTGCCGGGTTGACCCCGGCACGGGCCGCCGCGTCGCCCCGCTTCGGCAGGAACCTGCGGCGCCGCTGCCGGGGGCCACGGGCGCACACGCCCCGTGAGACCGTTCGCGCCGCGTTCGCACGCTGCTGCCCGGGCACAAGTCAGGAATTCCGGATCATGATCGATGGTACTTCCGCGGAGGAGCAGGACTTCTCCATGCGGGCGCGTGCCCATCAGGCGCGGCTGACGGCCAGGCTGCGGCCGGGGTACGACTTCATCGTCTGTGGAGCTGGCGCTTCCGGCTCGGTGATCGCGCGCCGTTTGGCCGAAAGCCCGGCGGCTCAGGTGCTCCTGCTCGAAGCGGGCGGCACCGACGAGGCGGACGCGGTGCTCAATCCCGCCTTGTGGCCGACCAATCTCGGCAGCGAACGGGACTGGGCCTTCCAGGCAGAGCCCAACCCCCACCTGAACGGGCGACAACTCCCACTGTCGATGGGCAAGGGGCTCGGCGGTGGTTCGAGCATCAACGTGATGGTCTGGGCGCGCGGACACCGCAGCGACTGGGACTTCTTCGCCGCGGAGTCCGACGATCCGGCCTGGGGTTATGAGAACGTCCTCGGCATCTACCGCCGCATCGAGAATTGGCAGGGCGCTCCCGACCCGCAGTACCGCGGGACGGGCGGGCCGGTCTGGGTGCAACCCGCGGGCGATCCGAGCCCGATCGCGCGCGCGATGCTCGACGCCGCGGGCGAGATCGGCATTCCCATCTTCGAGCATCCGAACGGCCGGATGATGGAGGGCGAGGGCGGTGCCGCCATCAGCGACATGCTGATCCGCGACGGCCGCCGCCACTCGCTGTATCGCGCCTATCTCCGGCCCTGGCTCGACCGCCCCAACCTGACCGTGCTGACGGGCGCCCTGGTGCGTCGCGTCCTGTTCAACGGCCGTCGCGCAACCGGCGTGGAGTTCCTTCACGACGGGCAGGTGAAGACGGTGGGCGCCGGGTCGGAGGTCGTGCTGTCACTCGGCGCGATCCAGACGCCCAAGGTCCTGATGCATTCCGGCATCGGGGACCGTGCGGAGCTGGGGCGGGTCGGCATCCCCGTGCTGCAGCACCTGGCCGGCGTCGGCCAGAACTTCCAGGATCATGTCTCCTTCGGCTGCACCTGGGAGTATGCCGAGCCGATCGCGCCCCGGAACAGCGGGAGCGAAGCGACCCTCTACTGGAAGAGCCGGCCCGAGCTCGATACCCCGGATCTGCTGTTCTGCCAGGTCGAGTTTCCCGTCCCGAGCGACCGGACGGCGGCGCGCGGCGTGCCGGCGCATGGGTGGACGATGTTCGCGGGGCTCGCAAACCCGGCCAGTCGCGGCCGCCTGCGCTTGCAGAGCACGGATCCCCTGGCCCCTCTCGCCGTCGACGCGAAGTTTCTGTCCGATGCAGCGGACATGGCGACCGCGAGAGCCTGCGTTGAGCTCTGCCGCGCCCTCGGCAATGCCCCGGCCTTCCGCCCCTTCGTGAGGGGCGAGGTCATGCCCGGCGATCTGACGGGCGACGCACTCGACCTCTACATCCGGGACGCCGCCGTCACCTACTGGCACCAGACCTGCACGGCCAAGATGGGGCGGGACGACATGTCGGTCGTGGACGCGTCGCTCAAGGTCTACGGCGTGAAAGGGCTCCGGGTGGCGGACGGGTCGATCATGCCGCGCGTCACCACCGGGAACACCCAGGCGCCCTGCGCGATCATCGGTGAGCGGGCGGCCGAGATGATCCGGCGGGAACACGGCGTGTAGCCGCCCTGCCCGTCGGGACCGCGCGCCCCGACGAGGCCCCGGCGGGCAGAGCCAGACCATCTCCCCCCAGACCTCCGCGGCTCTGATCGACGAGGCTCCAGGCGAAGTCCCGCGCGCCACGCGGATCGCCGCACGCCCGTCGAGGCGCAGCCCGTCCCCTGAGCTCGGGGACTCGCTGCCCTTGCGCATGCGCCGCGGACCGGATCGCGCTAGGAGCCCGCCGTCGAGGAGAGCCACATGCAGCGTTCCCTGCCCCCCGCCCAGGCCTGGTCCTCGGCGCTGATCGCCGCCCTGGTGGGGTTCGGCGGGACGGTCGTGCTCGTCGTCCAGGCCATGCGCGCCCTGGGCGCGACCGTCGAGCAGACCGCGTCCGCCGTCACCGCCCTGTGCCTCGCCATCGCCATCGCTGGGGCGGCACTGTCCTTCCGGTCGCGCATGCCGATCGTCCTCGCGTGGTCCACGCCGGGGGCGGCCCTGCTCGCGGCCTCGACTCCAGGCCTGGCCTGGCCCGTTGCCATCGGCGTGTTCCTGTCGGCGGCGCTCATGATGGTCGTGCTCGGGGCCGTGCCCGCCCTCGGGCGGTGGGCGGAGAGAATTCCCGCCTCCATCGCCTCGGCCATGCTGGCCGGCGTGCTGCTGCCATTCTGCCTCGGACTTTTCAGGCTCGGTGCGGCCCAGCCGCTGCTGGTCGGCCTGCTCGTCGCCGTCTTCATCGTGGCCCGCCGGCGGGTTCCCTTGCACGCCCTTCTGCTCGTGCTGGCGAGTGGCATGCTGCTGGCCCTGCTGCGCGGTGACGTGGCACCTCTTCCGCCGGGCGCCACGATCGGCACCCTGTCGCTGGTCGCGCCCGTCTTCGATCTGCAAGCCATCGTCAGCCTCGGCCTGCCGCTCTTCCTGGTGACGCTGGTCTCGCAGAACCTGCCCGGGCTGGTGGTACTTCGGGCCGCCGGGTACGCGCCGATGCCGGGGCCGCTGCTGGTCGGGACCGGGCTGGCCACGCTGCTGGTGGCACCCTTCGGGGCGCACGCGGTCAATCTCGCCGCCATTACCGCCGCGATCTGCACCAGCCGCGAGGCGCATCCCACCGCGGCCGAGCGGTGGATCGTGGGCGTGATCTACGCGGCGTTCTACCTCCTGCTCGCGATCTTCTCGCCGGGGCTGGTGCGCTTCTTCCTGGCCCTGCCGCAGGAGGTGATCGTGGTGCTGACCGGCCTTGCCCTCATCCCCGCGCTCACCGGCGCGATCGAAGCCATGCTGGCGGCTCGGGAGGATCGCGATCCCGCGATCCTCACCTTCCTCGCGACCGGCTCGGGTCTCACCCTCTTCGGACTGGGATCCGCCTTCTGGGGCTTGGTGGCCGGCTTCGCCGCGCTGGTTGCAGACGCCGCGTTGCGGAGACGGTCATGAGGCGATCCCGGGAATAAGAACCCGAGGGGCTACACGGTCGGGATGGTTCCTCCGTCGATGACGTATTCCGCGCCGTGGATGGCCGACGCTCGGTCAGAGGCGAGGAAGCCGATCAGCTCTGCGACATCCTCGGGCCTCGCGGGGCGGCCCAGGGGGATGCCGCCGAGCGCTTCCAGAATGCCCTGGCGCGCGGTCTCCGGCGTGCCCCCGCTGCTGTCCGCGATCCGCTGCACGAGGGCTTCCGCCGCCTCCGTGTAGATCCAGCCCGGTGAAACGACGTTGACCCGCACGCCCTTCGGCCCGACCTCCTTCGAAAGCGCCTTGCTGTAGGTCGTCAGGGCGGCCTTCGCGGCGGCGTAGGCGGTCGTGGAATCGTGCAGGGGCAGACGGCGCTGGATAGACGCGACGTGGATCACCGCTCCCGAGCCGCGCGCGATCATCTGTGGCAGGAGCAGCCGATCGAGCCGGACCGCCGGCATCAGGTTCAGGTCGAGCTCCGCGCGCCAATGATCGTCCGTCAGGGCGGCGAAGCCTCCGCCCGGTGCGGTGGAGCCGCCGAGAACGTGGATCAATACGTCCACCCCGCCCAAGCGCTCCATGGCGGTGTCCGCCAGGAACCGGACCCCTTCCGGGCTCGTGAGGTCGGCTTCCAGGAAATCGGCGCCCGCAAGATCTTCGGATCGGCGTCTCGCAGCGGTGATCACGCGCGCTCCCGCCTCCAGGAAGTGCCGGACGGTCGCTCGGCCGGTTCCCTTGGTGCCCGCGGTGACGAGAACGCGACGTCCCTCGAACTCAGCGGGAATAGGAGGGGCGCCCATCAGGCGATCTCCAGCTTGGCGATGGCCTCGCCTTTGAGCATGAACCTGAAGGTGAAGCGGATCGGGCTGCCAGGAAAGTCGCCGGTGGTCTGGCCATCCACGACGATGCTGCCGTCCTGCTCGCGCCAAGCCTCCGGAGTGAAAACGGCCCGGCTGGCGATCGTCGCCGACCGGATCCAGGCGCCGATCTCGTCGTGGCCCACATGGGTTCCGCGGTCGTCGCGCACGACGGCATTCTGGGCAAATGACGCCTGCATGCCATCTGCATCAAGTCGAGTGTTGGCTGCGACATAAGCTGCGATCGGTGCCGGCATTTCGTTGGTCATGGCATGTCTCCGGAGATGTCTTGCTCCGGCGAGAAGCTGTTTCTAGGGTCCCAGGATGACAAGAACGGACGAAAAGGTAAGGGACTTACCCCGGAGTAAGCGTGTCTCCCACACGGCGGAGACGGCCGCGCAGGGCGTGCAGAACGTCATCAGGGTGCTCGAGGGACGCTGGAAGCTCGTGATCCTGTTTCAGCTCTTCGGCGGGCGGGTGCGGCGCTTCTCCGATCTCGAGCGGGCCATTCCCGGCGTGTCGCAGAAAATGCTGATCCAGCAGTTGCGCCAGCTCGAGGGAGACGGCGTCGTCGCACGGATCGTCCACCATCAGGTTCCCCCGAAGGTGGAGTACCACTTGACGGATTGGGGCCAGTCGCTCTGCCCGGCGCTTGATGCGCTCCTGATGTGGACGGAAGAGGCGCCTCCCGAGCTTCGCTCACGGCTTGTCGCGGCGATACCATCCGATTAGCGGAGCACTCAGAGAGGCCATCACACGATATCGGCTGGTAGACAGGGCCTGCATACGAGGGCCGCCATGCCGCGGCGCTCGACTCTGCTATGCCCCGGATCGCGCTGCGCCGCCGCGGATTGTGGGACTGGCGCAGCCTTCCACCGGCGGAACTGGAAATGCGGAGCGTCGTCAAGGGATCCCGCACCGTGCTGCTGACGCGGGAGCTCGTCAATGCATCCGCGATTGCATTTCAGTAGTATGTCGAAACAAAATCCTGATCCGTCCTGCTGATAGGCACGACCGATGGCACCATGGTCGATCCCTGTCTCGGGAAGTCGCTGGCGCTCGCCATTCGATGAGGCGGCGTGGACGAACCGTTGGAAGTGTGACGCGACCCAGCATGCCGCTCATGTGCTCGGTGCCACATTGGTCAGGGGATGGGGCTGTAACGCCCCCCCGAGACCCCTGACGCGGCCACAGAGACCCTCTCATGCCTTGTGACGCGGACGCACATGCCTGGGCCTGTGCCACGAGGCCGCTCACGGGTGGCTGCCGGGTTTGTGGCGAAGGACTCTGAGACGAAGAGGCTTGGCTGATCAGCCACAGCATTTTTGACGTTTTCGCGAGCACCCCCGTGTCGTCGATACACTCGCAATGTTGTGTTAAAAGATAATCTTCTACTCACGCGGGTAATACGAGTTAACTCTTCGCGCTGCATGACCCGCAGTTGCCTCGGAAAGCGCGAATCGAAACCGCTGAAACAGTTCCCTTCAGGCTTGGACGCCGTCCATCGGCAAAGGAGGATCCATGTTTCGTCCCAAATTAGACCATGTTCGTCCGTTTCTATTCTCGTCCGCTTCCCTCATCGCCTTGAGTCTCAGTTTAGCGGCGTGCGGGGGCGGCTCGGGGAGTGTCGGGCCGGCCGAGAGTGGCGGCGCCTCGGCGGCTGCTGAAGCGCCTGGCCAGGGATCAGCGGGGGCGAACGGGCCTGGAACCGTTGTTGCCGATGGAAGCGGCGCATCCGGGGCCGGCGGAAGCGGCGCGGCGGGCGGCAGTGGCCCCGGAGGAGCGGGCGGTGCCGGAGGAGCGAACGGCGGCATGGCTGGCGGCGGGGGAACCGGCGGTAACGGCGGGACGCCCGGAAGCGTCCCGCCAGGCGGGATCGGGACGACCGCCAGCAATCTGACCGGCAGCGCGGCGGGCGGCCTGCTCTACACCACGGGCTCCGTCGTCAACACCGTCGGCACGGGGCTCGCCGGAGCCGGAGGAACGCCGGTCGCGGGCAGTGCGCTCGGGACGGTCGGCGGTGTTGTGGCGGATACCGGCACGGGCGTGCAGAATCTCGGGACAGGCCTGAGCAGCAATGGCCTCGCCGGCCTCCCCGTCGTCGGGAGTACGGCCGGCGCAGCGGTGACCGGTGTGGATCGGGTTGCGAACCCGCTGGCCCGTGTGACGGTGCTGAACACTCCGATCGCGGGCGGCAACAACCCGGCCTCGACCAGTCTTCTCGGCGCGAGCGTGCTCTCCAACACCGGCCCTGGAAACGCCGTGATCGGCGTGGGCGCACTCTCCGCGGGTCGTGTTCTGCAGGTCACCACCAACACGGGGGCTGCTCCGGCCGCCGTGGGTTCGGCCGTCGGGAACGTCCCGGTCGCTGGCCCGGTGGCCGCGAGCGTCGTTTCGCCGGTGGTTGCCACGATCGCTCCGGTCGCAGGCGGGGTGGTCGCACCCGTGACGAGCGCCGTCGCGCCCGTCGTGACGGCGCCCACGGCACCCACCACCGGCGGAACCACGGTTCAGGCGGGAGCGGGAGCCGGTGTGCGGACGAACCTGCTCGGCACAACAACGGGCCTCGTCGGCGGCGCGACGCGGCTGGTCCGCTAACGCAGAGAGAGGAGGAGGTCGGTACCGACCTTCTCCTCTCTTACGTCGAGGATTGTCTCCCCGGTGGAACACGGGACGTCCCACGACGCCCGCTGAGGAGCCCGTATGCGCCGCTTCGCCCTGCCGTCCCTTGGTGTCATTGCCCTCCTTCACCCACTCTCCAGTGCTCTGGCCCAAAGCGCGGCGGCGACGCCGCCCACGTCCCGTATCCTGGACCGCGACCGACAGGATACCCGCCCTCGGCTGCCTCAGCGCACGGCCCCACCCACAGCCACTGCGCCCGCTGTCCAGAACCGCAGCGGCGCGCCTGCCCCCTTCACCCTTACGGCCGTCCGCTTGGAAGGGGCGACCCTCGTCCCCCAGGAGCAGCTTGCATCAAGCTGGAGCAGCCGCCTTGGCCAAAGAGTGGAGCTTGCTGACCTCGTCGCCATCAGCGACGCCATCGCTGCTCGCTACCGGGAGGCCGGGATCGCCCTCTTCACCGTGCTCCTTCCCGAGCAGGACTTTGCGAACGGCGTGGTGCGGGTTCGCGTGGTGGAGGGCCGTATCACCGATGTTCAGATCGAGGGTGATACCGAGGGAGCAGATCTCTCCCTGCTGCGCGCCTACGTCGACCGGCTGCTGGCCGAGCGGCCGCTGCGGCAGGCCACGCTGGAACGCTACCTCCTGCTGATGAACGACATTCCCGGTCTGACCGTCGGCAGTGCCCTCGAGCCGATGCCCGACGGGCCGCCAGGGGCCAATCGTCTGCGCCTGGGATTGCAGCGCAAATCCTTCGAGGTCGGATCCGGGGTCAACAACCTCGGCGCCGTCCCGTTGGGCCGTGTGCAGTTCGACGTGAACGTGGTCGCGAACAGCCTGTTCCGGCAGGGCGACCAGACACAGGTCATCTACGGCTTCCCCGGCGACTTCCAGCGATACCAGTATTACGGCCTGAACCACACGACCCCGATCGGGACAGATGGCGCAACCCTTCGGCTCTCGGCCGGGTATCTGGAAACGCGGGCCAGCAATACGACATTCGACGGAACGGCCGTCGTGACAAGCATCCAGTTCAGCTATCCCGTCATCCGAGCGATACGGGAAACCCTGTCCGGGACGGTCAGCTTCGATACGCTGGACAGCAGCTCAGCCTTCCTCGGCTTCACAGCCTCCGATGAGCGCACGCGAGTGGTGCGCACCGGCGCGAACTGGGCGCGCCAGGACAGCTGGGAGGGGGTGAACGCCGCCGCGCTCACCCTCAGCGTTGGACTGGATGCACTCGGGGCGCGACAGCGCAGCATCCTCGGCGGTGACCCGTCCTTCGCCAAGGTTACACTCCGGGGCGGGCGGGAGCAGACGCTGCCCTGGGGCTTCATCCTGAGGCTGACAGGTTCACTGCAGTGGGCGGCCGAGACACTGCCGCCTTCGGAGAAGTTCCTCTATGGCGGGCCGGATTTCGGTCGGGCTTTTGGGGCCGCCACGCTGAACGGGGATCGTGGCGTGGCTGGCGGCTTGGAACTCGCCTACCGGTTGCCCGAAACCCTGACCTTCGGAACCTTCGATGGAAGCGAAGTGTACGGCTTCCTGGATGGGGCCCGTGTCTGGAACGAGGAGACGAGACTTCTGCGGGCTAGGGACAGCGCCGCCTCCGCTGGGATCGGCCTGCGCGCGAGGGTCTTGCAGAGGGTACAATTGCAGGTCGAGGCCGCGTCCGCGGTTCAGCGGCCGCGCTACAGTCCCACGGGCGATGAACGCTGGCGCATCGTGTTCAGCCTTCGAAGCGTGCTCTAGCCTTAGAAGGCTGCAGGTAGCCCCGACGGAAGGCCGAGGTCCGGCTCACTCCAGCCATCTGCTCGGCCGCTGGGAGCGGTGGGACGACCAGCGCGGCCAGCCCCACAGCGGGCGTGTGATGTGGCGCCGCCGGTGAGCGGACGTCGCATCGGCTTGAGGCGGAACGCAGCCGGCGCGGTCTCGCGCTGACCAATCGGCCGCTGCGTTCTCATCGGCCGGAACCGCGCGGAGGAGCGTCGCCTCGTCCTCCGTGCGCGCCCGGCCGCACGGGATACGCGCTGATGGCGGTGTGCGGCCGCAGCCGGAGGGCGACGGTGAACCGGCGTGATCCGCGCGGGCTGGAGGCCGGGCCGTCGTAGTCGGATTCATGGCTGGAGCTGGTCGGCCCGAGCCTGCGAGGCATCAAGGGCTGCGGCTCGCCGTCCTATGGGGCAAGCTTCGCCACCCGCTCTCCAGGTGCTCGCGTCCGCGGGCTTGGGTTTGGTGCATCGCCGCGAGGAGTTCCCGGGCGGCCCCCGATCCCGTCTCTTGTCCGCTTACATCCGTCTCCACGATCAGCGCCGCTCGCTTACTGATCCGAGTACCGTCTCGGAGGCCACGGCGCTTTGCCCGCAGGAGCGATGTCTCGTCCATTCCACGGCGGGAGCGTGGACGAGCGCCGGACCGTCTTTGATTGGGGGGCGAGCTGTCGAGCGCAGCACGATCCACGGTCAGGAGGATATCCGGCCGAGAGGCTGCCGGGAGACATCTAATGAGCCCCGACCGAGTGACGCACTCCGGTGCGCTAAGGCCCGAGAGCGTTGCCCTCGTCCAACCATTGGGCGACAAGCGAGAGAGTCACGGTAAAGACAGACCGCCCAGCCTCGCTCCGCACGTTCACGGTCAAGTCTCGCCGATTCCCGTCCGGCATCACGTCCCTTACCATGCCGGGCAGAGCATTCAGCGCCGCGATCCGGGCTGCCTCCGCGCCACAGCATTCCATGCCTTCCTCGTCCCGGAAGGAGTGCTCGCCGTCGCTGGTATCGAAGAAGAAGTGGGGCATGGGCTAAATTCAATCAGTCGATCTCACGAATCCGTCATCTGCCATCTCTTTCTACCAGTGGGAAGGGAAGGTGCTCCACCGCAAGCCGATGCGACCACTCAAAGTTGTAAGTGGTCCCGCACCCCGACTCCAGAGACACTCTAGTGCTCATTCGCCGCATCCATGAGTTGCATTTCCTGCCACGTTTTCTCCCATAAATAGTACTCAGACAGGCTTCCCTTCACGATACGAACGCTACGAATTACGGTTCAAACAATCGCAGGTCCCAACGTTACTCTTCACTGAGTGGCCGATTGAGCCTGAAGCCGATCTGCTTCGATTTCCCGTTTTGTTACGCACTCGTAACAAAACGTGTGACCTGAGAGTTTGAATGGAGGCGAGCTGTGGATCCCGCGCTGGATGCGAAGCCTGAGCTGCATTCGTCCACGTCGACAGAACACCCGGGGCCGATCGCGTCAGCGAGGCTGAACACGCCGGACACGTTGTCCGTCGCCGCTCGCCGCCCGCTGTTCCGAGAGGGCGACCAGCCCGAGCACATCCACATGCTCCTGAGCGGCATGGCATGCCGATTCCGGACGCGGCGCGATGGAGGCCGGCAGATCATCGCCTTCCTCTTTCCCGGCGATTTCTGCGATCTGCAGCTCTTCGGAAGGTCGGAGTACGCCGTCAGCACCTTGAACGTCTGCAAGTTCGCCCTCTTCTCGCGTGCACACCTGGCCGACCTTGCCGAGCAAGACACCGGTCTGGCGTTGACCCTCCTCCGGGAGAGCACCAGGGAGGCCAGCGCGATGTGCGAGTGGCTTGTCACGGCAGGGTCGGGCAAGGCCGAGCGGCAGATGGCACATCTCTTCTGCGAGATGCATACGCGCCTCGGCGGTTGGGGTGATGCAGGGCCGATCACCTACTCTCTTCCGCTCACCCAAGCCGATGTGGCGGACGCCCTCGGTCTCTCTCCGGTTCACGTCAACCGCGTGCTCATGGTGCTCCGCAAACGCGGCCTGGTTTCCTGGAGTGCGGGCGCGCTGACCATTCTCGATATCCACGGCCTCGAAGCGGTGGCGGAGTTCAATCCGGCCTACCTCCAGTCCCGGGAGCGCACCGCGATCTCGCGGGTTGCTCTGCAGAACGCGATGACAAGGCAGCACGGAGAGATCGCGAATCAGCATCGCTGCCAGCCCGACCGAACGGAGGACGGGATCGCGACCGAAGGGACGATACCAACCGCAGCGTGAGATGCGCCTTCCGGTTTCCGGCGCACCCCAACGCACCGGAACCATGCCGCTGGGAAAGGGTTGTCATATCGACACGCCGAGAGTCGACGCCGGGCGCCGGCCTACTCCGGCTGAAAATTTGCAAGCCGGAGCAGCGCCTCGGCTCGCTCCACGTCACTCCGGATGAAGGCGGCGAAGTCGGCCCCGACCTCAGCCATGGGCTCGATGCCAAGGGTGCCGACGCGGGCAAAAACGTCGGGCTCCAGCATTCCCGTCCGCAACGCATCGCCAATGCGGGCGACGATCTCGGCGGGAAGGGCCCGCGGTCCCCAGAGGCCCCACCACGACTGGATGTCGAGGTTCGGCATCCCCCCTTCGGCCGCGGTCGGCACGTTCGGAGCGGCGTTGCTGCGTTCAGCCGCGGTGATGGCCATGGCTTTCGCGAGCCCGTCTCGCGCAGGAGGCCACGTCGCGAGGATCGGCTCGATCACGAGCGTGACGTTGCCCGCGACCACGTCCGTGATGGCCGGAGCGGTCCCGCGATAGGGCACCTGAACAAGCTCCACTCCGGCCTGACGAATGAACTCGATCGTCGCGAGGTGGCCCGCAGCCCCTAGGGACGATACGGCGAAGGTCCAGTCCCGAGGGCTCGCGCGCACGGCAGCAAGGAGTTCCGCGAGGGTATTGGGTGTCCGGCTCCGATTCATCAGGAGCAGCAGCGGGCCGCGCCCCGTGCGGATGATCGGCTGCAGGTCCGCCACGGGGTCGTAGCCCGGGTTCCGCATGACCTGGCGAGCGAGCATCTGGATGGAGGCAGAGAAGCAGAGGGTATAGCCATCTGGCGCCGCCTCGGCGACCGCGCGCCCACCCACGGCGCCGTTAGCGCCCGGACGGTTCTCCACAACGAAAGGCTGTCCGAGCTTCTCCGTCAGCTTTGCCGCGGTGGTGCGTGCCATCGCGTCGGTCGAGCCACCGGGCGTAAACGGCACGATCACCCGTACCGGGCGGCTGGGCCAGCCGGGCTGGGCAAGAGCCGGCATCGCGAGGAACGCGGAGGGGAGGGTGGCGAGAAGGGTGCGGCGGTTCATGACCGCATCGTATCAGCCCACCTGCGCAGCGCTAGAGTATCACGGGCTCCCGCTTCGGCTCCTGGCCCGAGGCTCTCGGCTGAGGGAGGTTTATGTCCGGCTCCGATCGCTGCTGCGAGGCGATCGGCATCCGGAGGAGGGAAGTGTGTGATCTCCCTCGGACTTCTCCGCCATGTGGCCATTCTCCGCCTACCGGTTCTGGTGCGTGACGTCGCCCCAGGACGAAGGGCAGTCGGACAAGGTCCCGGACGGAGCCGTTCAGGAGCTGGCCCGCATGCCGCACCTGATTCTCCTCCCTGGGAGAGGCCTCTCGACGACAGACCAGCCCTGCAACGCCGACCCAGGGAAGATGGCCGCGGCTTCCGGGATACATCGCATCGACGCCGTCGATGAATCGTGGGTTCGAATGACCTGCCGTGAGAGAACGCGAAAACGATCGTTCCCGTGAAGTGCGACGCGCCCATCCATGCGCCGGTGGGGCAGGCCAATCGGGGGGATTCATGTTCGTTCGGCTCTGTCCCTGAAGCATTGCATTCTCTCCAAGGCGCGAAGATCAACAGACCATTTCATTGATGCACCAGCTGACATCGTGAAGAGTGCCCGGGCCGGACACCGCCCGCCGGTGCCGTTTGGATTCCCATGATGCTGCTGTCGAGGTCGCGTCCAAACACCGAGTGGTGCCGCACACCGGTCCACTGCTGTCAACGCTGACCGGAAATGCCCTCGACTCCTCCTGACCCGATGCCGCACGCGCGGCCATGGAAGCGGCTGCCATGAGACGGGAGAACCGAATGTCTTCCACTCCCAGCCGGTCCGGCGGGCAGGATGTGGACGCGCTCCGCACAGCCATTGCGGCCTCCCTGACGCAGGTGAACGTGCGCGTGAACCTGAGCGGCCCGGGCTTCGGCAAGATCGCCAACGGCCCGGAGCTCCTCGGGACGCTGGTCGCCCACTCCGTCTCGGAGTTCAGCGACATTATCGCCGACGGATCACGGCCGGAGGTCACGCGATGTGTCCGCCGATCTCCCGGCGCTGACGTGGCCGCGGCACACCTGCGGCGCCCCCGCCTAACCCGTATGCCACGCTCATTGGAGCCGACGAACCGATCACCGTTGCTTCCCCTTTCATCGGCCGCCGTCTCGTCGCTGGGCTGACGATCGCCGCCGTCACCGGAGTGGCTGCTGGCGCGATCCGGTATCAGGGCGCCGTACCCGTCCCACGCTCCCCTCCCTGAAACGCGCGCCGTGCGCGCCTCGCCTCCGGAGTTCCCATGCGACGTCGCCACCTCCTCGCTGCCCCGCTCGCGTTGGGTGTGCCCGGCCTGGCCTCGGCCCAGCCCGCCGAGACCCGCCAGATCCGCATCGCCCAGCAGTTCGGCCTCATCTACCTCCCCTTCATCGTGATGCGGGAGCAGCGGCTGCTGGAGGCCGCCGTCCGCGCCGCGGGCCTGCCGGAGCCGGGGGTGTCCTGGATCCAGGTCAGCGGCGGGGCGGCGATGAACGATGCACTGCTGTCCGGCAGCCTCGACATCGCGGCGGCCGGCGTGCCGCCCGTGATCCTGCTCTGGGCGCGCACGCGGCCCAACCTGCGGGTGCGGGCGCTCGCCTCGCTGGGATCGCAGTCGATCTGGCTGAACACAAACCGTGCGGAGGTCCGCTCCATCGCCGATTTCACCGAGCGCGATCGGATCGCCCTGCCGGCCGTGCGCGTGTCCTTCCAGTCCATCGTGCTGCAGATGGCGGCGGAGAAGCTCTTCGGCCCTGGCCAGCACGGGCGGCTGGACTCGATCACCGTCTCCCTGCCACATCCGGACGCCACCGCGCAGCTCATCGCCGGACGGACGGAGATCACCGCCCATTTCGGCAACCCGCCTTTCCAGCAGCAACAGCTTCAGCACGCCGGCATCCACCAGGTGCTCGACTCGTTTGACGTCCTGGGCGGGGCGCATACCGGCAACCTCTCCTACGCCACCGGGCGCTGGCACGATGCCAATCCCCGCACCGCGGCCGCCTTCGTGACGGCGCTCGGCCAGGCCCATGCCTGGATCGCGGCGAACCGGCGCGCCGCGGCGGAGCTCTACATCCGGGCCGAGCGCGCCTCGCTCGACGTCGCCTTCGTGGAGAGCATCCTGAATGGCGGCGGCGTCGGCTTCACCACGGCGCCAGAGCGCGTGCTGGCCTTCGCCGACTTCCAGCACCGCACCGGCCAGATCCCGGTCAAGCCTGACCATTGGCAGGACCTGTTCTTCCCGGCCCTGCACGGCGCGACGGGCAGCTGATGCGCGACGTCCTGACCTTCCACGGAGTGACCCTGCGCTACCTGTCGGACCGCGGCCCGGTGACGGCCGTGGAGTCCCTGGACCTCTCGTTGCGGGAGGGCGAACGGCTCGTGCTGCTCGGCCCTTCCGGCTGTGGCAAGTCCAGCCTGCTAGCCGCGGCCGGCGGGTTCCTGCGGCCCGCGGCGGGCGCGGTTCTGCTGGACGGCGTCCCGGTCCGCGGACCGGGGCCGGACCGCATGACCGTGTTCCAGGAATTCGACCAGCTCCTGCCCTGGAAGCGCGTGCGCGACAACGTCGCCTATCCTCTGCGCCTGGCTGGCATTGGAAGGCGGGAGGCCACGGCCCGGGCCGACGCGCTGCTGGAGAAGGTTGGGCTGCGCGGCTTCGAGGATGCCTTTCCCCACACCCTCTCGGGCGGCATGAAGATGCGCGTCGCGATCGCCCGGGCCCTGGCCGCCGCGCCGCGCGTCCTGCTGATGGACGAGCCCTTCGCCGCGCTCGACGCGCTGACGCGCCGCCGGATGCAGGAGGAGCTGCTGCGGCTCTGGGCCGAGCTGCGCTTCTCCCTGATCTTCGTCACGCACTCGATCGAGGAGGCGGTGCTGCTGGGAAGCCGCATCGCCGTCCTGTCCGCCCACCCCGGCCGGCTGCGCGCCGTGCACGTCATCCCCGCCGGGACCGACGACGCCGAGCGCGCGCGGATGGGCGTGCAGCTTCGCGGGCTGCTGCTGCCCTCCGACGCGCCGGCCGAGGAGATGACCGATGCCTGACGGCTCCCTGGCCCGACCGCCGCGGCTCCCCGTGACCGCCCCGGCCTCCCGCCCGCTCCGCACGGCCTCGCAGGACCTGCTGCTGCGCGCCCTCGTCCTCCTTCTCCTGGCCGCGGCCTGGGAAGGCTACGGCCGATGGGTGGACAATGACCTCGTCTTTCCCACCCTGACCACTACCCTGTCCGCCCTGGTCCGCGTCACGGCCTCCGGCGAACTGCCGTCCCGCGTGCTGACCTCGCTCCGCGTGCTGGCGCTCGGCTACGGCGCGGGGCTGGCGCTCGCGGCACTCCTCGTCGGCTTGGCCGTGGCGTCCCGCCTCGGCTCCGCGCTGCTGTCCACGCTGACGGCCATGTTCAACCCGCTGCCGGCCATCGCGCTGCTGCCGCTCGCGCTCCTCTGGTTCGGTCTGGGCACGCCGAGCCTCGTCTTCGTGGTCGGCCATTCCGTCCTCTGGGCCGTGGCACTGAACGCCCATGCCGGGGTGCAGGCCATCCCGCCGACCCTGCGGCGGGTGGGTGAGAACCTCGGCCTGTCCGGGATCCGGCTGGCCGCCTTCATCCTGGCACCCGCGGCGCTGCCGGCGATCCTGTCCGGCCTGCGCATCGGCTGGGCCTTCGCCTGGCGCACGCTGATCGCCGCGGAGCTCGTCTTCGGGGCCTCGTCCCGCTCCGGCGGTGTCGGCTGGTTCATCGCGGAGCATCGCAATAACCTCGACATCCCCGACGTCTTCGCGGGCCTTCTCGTCGTCGTGGCGATCGGCCTGGTCTTCGAGGGCGTGTTCTTCCAGCTCCTGGAGGCGCGCACCGTGCGCCGCTGGGGCATCAAGCGCTGAGGAGCCTGCCGTGCCCGATATCCGCGCCCTGCATCCGCACTTCGCCGCAGAGGCCGTCGGCTACGACCTCTCGGAAGACCTCGACGGCGCGGCCTTCGCCGCCCTCCGGGACGCCTTCGAACGGCACTCCGTCCTCGTGATCCGGGACCAGGACATCACGCCGGCCGAGCATGTGCGCTTCAGCCGCCGGCTGGGCCCGCTGGAGATCCACGTCATGCGCCAGTTCACCTTGCCGGACCATCCGGAGGTCCTGCGCGTCTCGAATGAGCGAGAGGAGGGGCGCCCGGTCGGCCTCGCCGATGCGGGCCGCTACTGGCACTCGGACCTTTCCTACCTGGCGGAACCCAGTCTGGGCAGCGGCCTGCTCGCGCG
The DNA here is from genome assembly GCF_050154705.1 of Muricoccus radiodurans. Taxonomy (GTDB): domain Bacteria; phylum Pseudomonadota; class Alphaproteobacteria; order Acetobacterales; family Acetobacteraceae; genus Roseomonas; species Roseomonas radiodurans. The sequence continues at coordinate 5,008,352 of NZ_CP189561.1, forward strand.
GAGGCTCCCCAGCCAGGGCGGGGATACCCTCTTCGCCAGCCAGCACCTCGCCTATGACAACCTGCCGGAAAGCCTGCGGCAGCGGCTCCATGGCCTGTGGGCCGAGCACTCCTACCCCTACAGGGCGGACATCCAATCAGCCCGCAGCGGACGGCCGCCGCTGTCCGACGCGCAGCGGGCCGCGGTGCCGCCGGTGATCCACCCCGTGGTGCGGCGGCACGATGCGACCGGTCGTCCCGCGCTCTTCGTGAACGAGGGCTTCACCACCCGCATCCTGGACCTGCCCGATGCCGAGAGCCGGGAGCTGCTCGACATCCTCTTCGCCGTAGCGACCGACGACGCCGTCACGTATCGCCACGCCTGGCGCCCCGGCGACCTCGTGCTGTGGGATAACCGCGCCGTGCAGCACCTCGCGACGCCCTACCCCGAGGGCGAGACCCGGATCATGCACCGCACGACGGTGAAAGGCTCCACACCCCTGGCCGCGTGATCCCGTCCTTTCTCAACCCCTTCCGCCGAGGAGAGTGCCCATGAGGAATGAACAGCCGAGGAGGGGGACAGGAGTATCGCGCCGGGCCGTGCTCGCGGCTCCCGCGATCCTCCTCGCGCCGGCGGTGCGCGCCCAGGGCGGGTTCGACTGGCGGCGCTTTGCCGGACAGCGCATCACCGTCTCGCTCCTCCGCGCGCCGCTCTCGGATCTGCTGCAGCGGCACGAACAGGAGTTCACCGAGCGGACCGGGATCGCCGTGGCGTCCGAGCAGGTGCCGGAGCAGCAGCACCGGCAGCAGCAGGTCATCGAGCTCGCCTCCGGGCGGCCCTCCTTCGACGTGACCACCGTTTCCTGGCTCATCCAGAAACGCCTCTTCGGCCGTGCGCGCTGGCTGGAGGACCTGCGGCCCTACATCGCCGATCCCGCGCTGACGGCACCCGATTTCGCGCCCGAGGACCTGACGCCCGCCGGCCTGGCCGGGGCAACGCACCCGGACGGGCGCGTGGACAGCCTGCCTTTGGCCCTGCACTACTTCATTCTCTACGCGAACCGCTCCCTGCTGGAAGCGAAGGGCGTCGCGGTGCCGACGGACTTCGCCTCCCTGGAAGAGGCGGCACGGCGCCTGACGGACCGGTCGGCCGGCGTGTTCGGGTTTGTCGGGCGCGGGCTGCGCAACGCCAACGTCCCGCTCTGGACCGCCTTCCTGCTCGGTTGGGGCAAGGAAGCCCTTTCGCCGGACGGCACCCTGCTGACGGACGGCGACGAGGCGGTCGCCGCCGCCGAGCTCTATGCCCGGTTGCTGCGCGAGACCGCTCCACCCGGCGTCGCCGGCTTCAACTGGGCCGAGAGCCTGTCGGCCTTCACCCAGGGCCGTGCCGCGATGTGGATCGACAACGCGAACTGGGCGAGCCCGCTGGAGGACGCGCAGCGCTCTCGCGTGGCGGGGAAGGTGATCTATGCGACCGTGCCGCGCGGGCCGGCCGCCCATCACACCACGCTCTTCGGCGACGGCATCGCCATCCCGGCCGCCAGCCCGCGCAAGGGACCGGCCTGGTTCTACGCGCAATGGGCGGCGGGCAAGGCGAATGCCGCGCGCTCCCTCATCGCCGGCGTGGGCGCGCCGCCTCGGCGCTCCACCTTTGCCGATCCGACCGTGCGCGAGGAACTGCGCCTTCCACGGCCCTGGCTGGACGCGGTCGAGGCATCGGCCGCCATCGCCCGGCCGGGACTGCCGGACATCATCCCGGTGACGGAGTTCCGCGACACCTTCGGCGCCGTGCTCACCTCTCTTATCGGAGGGGGCGACGCACGGGCCGAGCTGCGCCGCGCGACGGCGGCTTTCCGGCCGGTCCTGGAAGCGAGCGAACGTGGCTGAGCCGGACGTCCATCCACGCCCGAGCCGCGCCGTCTCGACCATCCCGTCGATCCGCTGTTCCTCGCGCGCTGGTCACCGCGGGCCTTCACGCCGGATGAGATCCCGACCCCGCGCACTGAGGGCGCCATCGGCCGGCGCGGCGGGCTGGCCGCCGGCTCAGACGGTCCGGCCAAGGGCTACCGGCCGAGATTGACGACCTGCACGCGGCGGTTCCGCGGCTCGGCCTGCTCGTCCGGCGTCGGCACCAGCGGCTGCGTCTCCCCGAGGCCGACCGCCTCCAGCCTCCCGACCGGCACGCCGTAGCTCCGCTCCAGGAAGGCCCGGACCGAGGCGGCCCGGCGCTCCGACAGGGCGCGGTTGGCAGCGGCGGCGCCGACGGTGTCGGTGTGCCCCTCCACCCGGAAGCGGTAGCCCGACAGGTCAGGGGTGGCCAGCGCCTGGCCGAGCACGGCCAGTTCGCGCTGCGCCTCCGGCGTCAGCGCGGCGGAGCCCGAGGCGAAGGTCAGCGTGATGGACACGGCCGGACGGCCGGGCGGGGCGGTCGTGGCGGCCGCCGTGGCGAGCGGCTGCGACCCGGCCAGCGGCGTCTCGGGCGTCTGCGCCTCCGACGGCGCATCGGCGGGCAGGCGGATGCCGCGCGTCAGCTCCTCCACCATGCCGGACACGGTCTGCGGCGCGCTGGGGACGGGCTCTGCGCGCAGCCCCGGCGCGACGAGCAGCGTCAGGACCGTTAGGCCGGCGACCCGGAAGGCGGTGCATCCCATCACGATGATCCCTCGTCGTTCTTCGCGCGCCATGGTGCCGGCGGTGGCGGCCTCTCCGCCAGCGCCGGATCGTCGCGTGGGTCGCGCCGCCGATCCACCCGGAGAGATCGTTCATCCCTTACAGGGCATGAGCCCCGAGGCGATCAGGGCGGAGAGCGCGTCAGCCGAATTTGTGTGCTGGTCCAGGTGCTGGTGGCAGCAGACCAGCTCCGCCACTGCTCCCGGTCGGCCGGGATCACGCCGAAGCGCTCCACTCCTGGCCACGCTCGCTCATCCATGTCGCTGCCGCGCGGTGCTGAGCCGCTCCCACTCGCGTTCGGAGCGCCAGCACGCGCAGCACGGTACCTGCTTCGGTGACAGTGCTGAGCTGCACCGGCGGTTGCGCGGCCGAGGTCGCCGAAGATTCTGTTCCTCCCTCGGAACTTAGCGCTAGGCTTTCTCCGTCAGGCGGGGGAAAGAACGATGGTCAAGCGCCAGTCGAGCCGGACGGCCCAGTCGCCAGGAATGGGATTCGACCGGGTCGCGGCATCCCTCGCGGCCCTCGCCGTGGTGGGATTGGCCGGTTTTCTGCTGATCCGCAACGAGGCCATCGCATCGCCGCAGCTCTTCTTCGCCTTGCGCGTCGTGCTCAGCTTCGCCGTCGCCGTGCTTGGCGCCACGATTCCGGGCTTCCTTGACCTGGGCTGGAAAGGGAGCGGATTGGTGGTCCGGACCGGAGGTGCCCTGGCGCTCTTTGTCTTAACCTATGTCTATACCCCGAATCTGGTGACGGATCGGCCTTCGAGCGGCGGGACCACGATCAGCGCCCCGGGCGGCGTGGCCGCCGGTACGATCACCGGCAGTTCCGTCACGGTGAATCCTGCACCCGCTCCGGCCACCTCTCCGCAAGCCAGCCAACCTCGCCCATGAGTTACCGGGGGCGTCACGTCCGGCTCGTCCTTGTCGCGCTCCTCATCGCATCCTCAAACGCCTGGGCACAGCGGCAGAGTATCGAGGCGCCCGGGGGTGTCGCTGCGGAGCGGATCGAGAACAGCCAGATCATCATCGGCGTGCCAGCGGCCGAACAGATCCGCCTCGTCGAGATCTTCTCGCAGCAGATGGCGTCGAGCAGCGAGGCGAGAGCACGGGCCGAAGCCCGTGCCGCCGAACTCGCATCACAGCTCGGCTTCACGCGGGAGGCGGTCATCGGGTTTTTCCGCATCCTGGGCGAGCAGAACGTGTCGCCTGAGCAGATCCCCCTCAAGCTCGGCGAGATCGCGGTCCGGCACCGAGAACTGGTGGCGCGCTGGTCCTTGCTCGACGCAACAGACCCAGCAACGTCCGCCCTCGCTGATCGGTCGAAGGCGGCCGTCGACAACGGCCGCTATGAAGAGGCGGACGCCCTGTTGCAGCAAACGGAGGAGCGGGAGATCGATGCGGCGCGCCAGGCCGCTCAGCTCGCTCAAAGGGCGCAAGAGGCGGCCGACCAGCGTTGGACACGCGCCGCAGAGGCGGTGGGCAGACGGGGCGATGTCGCGATGGCGCGCCTTCGGTACACTGAAGCGAGTGAACACTACGCGGCTGCGGCGCAGAGAGTGCCGGTCTCGCAGCCGGTGGTCCGCCGGCGATACCAGGAGCAGCACGCGCGGGCCCTCTACCAGCAGGGGCAGGAACGTGGGGACGGCCGGGCCGCAGTCGGCGCGATCGATCTCTATCGCGTCCTGGCCCAGGCCAGCGACCGTCTGGCCGATCCGCTCCCCTGGGCAGCAGCCCAGATCAGCCTCGGCAATGCACTCGCAAGCCTCGGGGATCGGGAGCAAGCGCCGGAGCGGCTGGAGGAGGCTGTTCGGATTTACCGGGCCGCGCTGGAGGAACTCACGCGCGCGCGCGACCCACTCGGCTGGGCGACCGCCCAGGCCAATCTCGGGGCGGCGCTGACCAGTCTTGGTGAGCGGGAGCCTGGGACGGCGCGGCTGGAGGAGGCGGTTCAGGCTTACAGGGCGGCGCTCCAGGAAGCAACGCGGGAGCGCGCCCCGTCGAACTGGGCCGCCACACAGATCAACCTGGGTCTCGCCCTCACAAGGCTCGGTGAGCGGGAGCCTGGGACGGCGAGGCTCGAGGAAGCCGTTGAGGCCCTCCGGGCCGGGCTGGAGGAGAAGCCGCGTCAGCGCGATGGGCTCGGCTGGGCCGCCACGCAGATCAACCTCGGCCTGGCGCTGACCAGGCTCGGCGAGCGGGAGCCAGGGACGGCAAGGCTGGAAGAGGCGGTGCAGGCTCTCCGGGCAGCACTGGAGGAGGGAACGCGTGAGCGGATGCCGCTGAATTGGGTCGCGACGCAGATCAACCTCGGGCTCGCACTCACGAAGCTCGGTGAACGAGAGTCCGGGACGGCACGGCTGGAGGAGGCGGTCCAGGCGTACAGGGCCGCGCTCGAAGAGGGAACGCGCGCGCGCAATCCGCTGAACTGGGCCGCCACCCAGATCAACCTCGGCCTCGCCCTCACCAGACTGGGGGAGCGGGAGCCGGGGACGCCTCGGCTCAGGGAAGCGATCGCGGCTCTCCGGGCGTCATTGGAGGTGCTGACGCGCGAGCGTGATCCGCTGACCTGGGCGGCGGCACAGGTGAACCTTGGCAATGCCCTCACGAGCCTTCATGCGCGAGAGCCAGAGGCGGTTCGGCTGGAGGAAGCTGTCACGATCCTTCGAGCCGCGCTGGAAGAACTGACGCGGGCGCGGGACCCGCTGAGCTGGGCCGCGGCGCAGATGAATCTTGGCCTCGTCCTCACCAGGATCGGTGAACGGGAGAAAGGGACGGCACGGCTCGAAGAAGCGGTCCAAGCCTTTCGAGCGGCGCTCGAAGAGGGGACGAGGCAGCGCAATCCGATGACCTGGGCAGCCACGCAGATGAACCTTGGACTCGCGCTCACGAGGCTTGGTGAGCGGGAGCCAGGAACGGCCAGGCTCGAGGAAGCGGTTCAGATCTTCGACATTCTCCTGGAAGCCAGAGATCCGATCTGGCCCGAAATCTGGTCTCGGGTCGCGCGTGCACGTCGGATGGACGCGTTAGCCCTGGTGAACCGCAGACGAGGTGAACAACGGTAACCGGCGAAAGGTCACGTGCGGCCCGGGCCAGTCCATCTTCGCCAGTCGATCGTAGATGAATCGGCCGAGATACGGCTGTCGCGACTTCGGGGTTCGGCCCATCGTTCCTGCCTCAACGCCCAGCGCGGTGCGTCACCTGCTGGCTCGGTATGAGGCACGGCCTGTTCCGGCGACAGTCGCAGCCTCAGATCGTCGTGCGGCTTGCACCTCGAACGGGGATGTTCTCCACCAATTTCCTAGCAAAGGCGCAGAAGGAGTTCCGTTATTGGCCCACAGCGCGACGCATGCGACACTATCCGTCGCGTTCGTCACGTACACGGAATCGTTCCTGTGGCCCGTCGTGCCACCTCTTACCATCGCCTCACGCGGTCGATGCCCTTCGGAGGGCGATCGCAGGTCAGCCGTTCCGGCCGCGTGACCCGCGGCGATCCGGTCGCGGACGACTGCCTGCTCTCGCGAAAGGACTGGAGGAGAGGTTGTTATGGCGGATGAAGAAGACGACTTCGACACAGGGCAACTCGATCCAACACCTCAAGGATCAAATGCGCATGTTCTGATCTATCAGCGGGGCGACACGGTCGTCACGCGCTACAGCCCGAATGCAAAGAAGGACGCGCACGCCGGCGTGGGCACCATGTCCATTGGCGGCGAAACCTTCGACACCTTCGAACGACTGGACGGATACGTGGCCCTCGATCCCGGCCATTACGTCTGCAAGATGGAATATTCACCGAAGAAGTTCTGGCCTCCGAAGAGCACCTCCAAGCGAAAGCAGATCCGCCCGATGAACCATGGCAAGCTGGCGGGCAGCAAAGACCGTGCAGCTGCGATCCTGATCCACCCCGGTGAATACCCGTCGAGCTTTATCGGATGCATCGGTGTCGGCCGGCGTGAGGGCAACCGTCTGAAGCGCACGGGTGAGTCCATGGACACGTTGTTGCGGCTCTGCGGCGGGTTCAAAGTAGGCCGGAAGGTCCATCTTATCGTAAAGGGCAATCGCCCAGCGACGCCGTGAACCTCATCGGATGACGGGACGGCGTACGCGCCCCCCCTTCTCGGCTCGTGCAGAATCTCTGAGAAGGTCAGCTCGACCAGACATCGCAGTACGGAGTTCAGCGCTGCTTCAGAAATTCCTTCCTGACGGAGGTCTCGATGTCGCGCCGAAAAATGTTGATTCTGCGAGGCAACGCCGCTGCGGCAGGCATGTTTCCGGACGAAAGGGGCGTGGAGATTGCTTGGCCCTCCGGCGCCCTGCACGTCGATGCGGCCGTCGAATATGCGCGACGTAAGGGCTACAAGGGAGTCGTTCTGGACAAACCGGGTAACCCACAGGGTCAGACCAGTCCGCAGGCGAAAGCTGCCCTGAAAAACTTCCAGGACGACGAGATGGTCACGGCACTCTATGGCTTCTCCGGTGGCGGGTATAATGTCAGGCACATCTTATATTATCTGTCGTTGCATCAGCCCGCGACGCTCTCGCGGATTGACCTGGTCGTCGTGATCGGATCGCCGAAGCAGCCGAAGATCAACTACCATCCCAGCAGCTTCCGAAGTCGTGGCGGAGCCCATCCGGGAAAGTGGGAAGTTGTTTATAGAATCGATCCTCCACGGACGGCGCTGCCAAGTGGCCTACCGAGAGGAACCAAGCCACACATGTTCGGGCCGGACGTCCTGTTGAGGGAAACGCCCGCCGGCCGCTATCGGGACTTCCCCTTCGATGACGAATGCTGAGCCCATCAGGCCGGTCCGGGAGAGCCAATCCAGACCTGATCGGATTGGACGGGGAGACATGGACCGCACAGGCGCTCGATGACGTCCGTAGGAGCCTGTCTGCTTCCACAAGCCGTCGCGGGCACAAGGGGAGGGCTTGACCACTCTTCCAGGCTCTCCGAAGCCTGAGTGTCCCTCTCCTGGCGGCAATCGCGACCGGCCGGTCTGGCCAGATCAGCCCTGGCGATCACCAGCCGAAGTGCCGGACAGGCTGGTTGCACCCTGTCCATTCGCGTGGAGTTCGCGCCGCAACCGTTCGTTGTCGGCGCGCAGGGCGGCCAACTCCGCGCGCACGGGTGACAGCGCCTCCTCCAACTCGGCCTGGGTGAACCGCGGCGTGATGTGCTGCGGGCAGTTCCAGTCGAAGGCTTCGACATCGATCAGCACCGCTCGCTCGACATGTCCCCCATACCCCGGAACAGCGAGCCGGGCCGTCAGGGCAGGGTCGTCCCGGGCGTCGACGACGCGCATCCGTCCGAAGATTTTCAGGCGTCGCCGGCGCGCGTAGTCCATGAGGAACAGCGAGACCCGGTCGTTGGCCTGAACATTGCCGACCGTGAGATACTGCCGGTTGCCGCGGAGATCCGCATAGCCGAGCGTCCCGCCGTCGACGACGCGCAGGAAGCCCGCCGGCCCGCCGCGGAACTGCACATAGGGCCAGTCGGTCTCGGACACGCTCGCGATGTAGAAGCCATCGCGTTCGCCGATGAACTGCCATTCAGCCGGGCCCAGGCGAGCATTGCGGACAGCCTCCTCCGCGTAACCTTCCTCCGCGCGCGCCCACTGGGCCGCGCTGCCGTATCGTTCACGTGCCGCCCGGACGGACGGCGTTGACGCGATCTCCAGGTATCGGTGGTGCACGGAATTCCCTCCCGCCCTTGTCCGTCATCAGCCTGATGAACGATGCCCGGCCGCGCCTCAGGCCTGATACGCCCAGTCGGCGACCTGCCAGCGGAGCTTCCCGCTGTCGGACACGATGCGGCCCAGTCCGGGAAACGGCATATGCGTGGCGGCGATGAGCGCCCCCTCCTCGGCCGCACGCGGGAAAAATCGTGCGCGCATGGCCTGGGCGGCTGCATGGTCCTGCTCCATCAGGAAGTACACATCGGTCGCCATCGGATGCACCACCGGGAAGAGCATGTCGGACACCATGATGAGGCTCTGCCCGGCATCCTCGATCCGAACGCCGATGTGTCCGGGCGTGTGGCCGGCCAGATCGACGATGGAGACGCCGCGCGTGACCTGGCGCTCGCCGTCGGTCGCCTGCAGGCGCGGGTAGAGGCGCAGCACCTCCGCCGAGAGCCGGAAGCTGGGCTGCACGTAGTCCGGAGCAGCGCTCCGCTTGGCCGGATCGGTCCAATGCGCCACGTCTCGCCGGTCGATGTAGAGGTCGGCGTTGGGAAAGTTGTTCCGGCCATCCGCGACCAACCCGCCGATGTGGTCCTGGTGCATGTGGGTGACGATCACCGCGTCGATCTGGTCCCGGTGAAGGCCGAGCGCGGCGAGCGCCTGCGGCAGCAGGCCCGTCCGGCCGAGCGTTCCGGCCGGACCGGCATCGATGAGGATGCGGCGCTCGCCGTCCTCGATGAGGTACTGGTTGAACAGGAAGCGGACGCCACTCGGCCGGGCGACGAACTGCGCCCGCGCGGCCTGCTCCACCTGCGCGGCCGTGCGGCCGGGGAAGTAGCCGTAGGGCATGTCGGCATAGCCGTCCGCGAGCGCGGTCACCGTGAAGCGGCCGATCCTGATCTGAGCCAGGGGAGTGACCGAGGTCGGCTGGCTCCCCGCGGCCGCACCCTGTGCCAGGGCGACCTTCGCAAGACCACCGGTGGCCATACCCGCCATGGGAAGACCGAAGGTGAAGAGGCGGCGTGAGAGGTCCATCTTGGCTTGCTCCATCTGATCGTCTTTGCGGCCGCGGGCAGGGCTTCTGGAGCCGCCTCGGTCGCCTGAAAGGCAAACTAGGTCCTCCATCCAACGCGCAGTATCCTGAGACTTCGGGAAGCTTCCTCTCAGGAATTGGAAGGGCCATGGACCGGTTCGACGCGATGTCCGTGCTTCTGGCTGTCGTGGAGGAGGGCAGCCTCTCGGCAGCATCGCGGCGCCTGCGCACACCACTGGCGACGGTCAGCCGCAAGGTGGCCGACCTGGAACGGCATCTCGGAACCCAGATCCTGGTACGGACCAGCCGACGGGTCGAACTCACCGATGCCGGGCGCGCCTATGTCGCGGCCTCCCGGCGAATCCTGGAACAGGTGGAGGAAGCGGAGCGTCAGGCCGCGGGCGAGTACAGCGCCGCGCGCGGCGAACTCCACGTCACCGCCCCGACCATGTTCGGCCAGCGGCACCTCCTGCCCGTCGCTCTCGCCTTCCTCGCCGAACAGCCCGAGATCACCCTCCGGCTGACGCTGACGGATCGGCAGGTCAGCCTCACCGATGAGCACATCGATGTCGCGCTCCGGATCGGGCACCTGGAGGATAGCGGGCTTGTCGCCACGCGGGTGGGATCAGTCCGCCGTGTCATCTGTGCCTCTCCGGGGTATCTTGCCCGACACGGCATGCCGCGCGCGGCGGAGGATCTCGCGCAGCACGATGGCATCAGCTTCCAGGGCTTCTCCGCCTCGCCGGAGTGGCGATACCGGCGGGACAGCACGGCCCTGGCCGTCGAGCCGCGACCAAGGCTGTCCGTGAATACGACGGAGGCGGCCATCAAAGCGGCCCTGGCCGACCTGGGCATCATCCGTGTCCTGTCCTATCAGGTCGCCGACGAGGTGCGGAGTGGACAGCTGAAACGGCTGCTGTCCGACCTGAGTGCCGAGGCCATGCCGGTCAGCCTCGTCTATCCAGCAGCGGAGCTCATGCCGTTGAAGGTCCGGATCTTCCTGGACTGGGCCACCCCGCGCTTGCGCGCCCGTATGGATGGGTTGGACGCGGAGCTCTCGTGAGAGTTCCCGAGCGCTCCGAATGAATGAGATTGTCGGGCGACTTAAAGACCAAATGAGGAGCGAGGTGCTCGGCATCACGACTGGGTCCCATGCCCAACTCTTCGCCCTTCTCGGGCTGCGGCGGTTCCTCCTCAGCGACGATCGGGGCGGTTCTCCGCGCAAACCGCCGCACGCCCTGGCGCCATTCAGGACGCCCCAGCGGTCGCTTGCCAGGTGAAGGAGTGGCCACAGGGGTGATCCCGGCCATTGGACAGCACGCCGGCGGTGCCGCGCGCGGCCGAACCTTTTCCGGGCAGCGCCGGGCTCCGTCCTGCCCCGCCCGCACGCTTTCCCACGCCGGCAGCCTGGGGCATGAACATCATAAGCCCAACGGAAGGAACGTCATGCCAGACCATCAAGGCCGTCGCGGACTGCTCACCCTGGCCGCTGCCGCGTCGCTCGCCGCCCTGGCGCGGCCCGCGATCGCCCAGGCCTACCCGTCGCGCACCATCACCATCATCGTCGGCTACGCACCGGGCGGAGCCAGCGACATCATCGCGCGCAGCGTCGGCGACGAGATCACCAGGGCCACGGGTCAGACGGTGGTGGTGGACTACCGTCCCGGTGGCGGCGGCGGCATCGCTGGTGACCTCGTCGCCCGCGCCCGCCCGGACGGCTACACGCTGCTGGCGGTCAGCAACACCTTCTACGCGGTCATCCCCTTCCTCGCCTCGGTGCGCTACGACCCGTTGACCGACCTGACGCCGGTGGGCTTCGCCGGGGACGGCTTCATGGCCGCCGTCGTGCACCCCTCCGTGCCGGCGCGGAACCTGTCGGAACTCGTCGCCCACGCGCGGGCGAACCCCGGCAAGCTGAACTTCGGCACCTCGGGACAGGGATCGCTCGCCCAGCTCTGCGGCGAATACCTGAAGAAGCGCACCGGCATCGACATCGTCCACGTGCCCTATCGCGGCGGCTCGGCGGCGGTGCAGGCCTGCATCGCGAACGAGGTGCAGATCATCTTCGGCGCGGAGAGCGCGGAGGCGGTCGGGCGGGGGGACCTGCGCGGCGTCGCGGTGCTGGGGAGCGAGCGCTGGGACAAGATGCCCGACGTCCCGACCACGGAGGAGGCGGGCCTGCCGGGCTGGGCGCTGCGGAGCTGGCACGGCATCGCCGTCCCCGCCGGGACGCCGCCGGAGGTCTGCGAGCGCCTCAACCACCTCGTGAACGAGATGGGCGCGATGCCCGCCATCGTCGCCCGGTTCGGGCTACTTGGCTTCCGGCCGCAGCCTCAGACCCTGGCCGAGCTGGAGGCGCGGCGGCGTGCCGACCACGCGGCGTTCAGCTCGCTGATCCGCGACGCGGGGCTGACACGGGGGTGACTGACAGGGCCCGGACGGATCTCCGGCATCGTGCTGGACCGGCGTGCGCCCCGGGCATGACCGGTCAGGAGCCGAGCCATGGAAGGCTCTTTCAGCGATCTGCAACCTGCGGGGGGCGTCGGGTTGGCCGGCCCGCGCCATCCCTGGCCGTCCGCATAGGGCCCTCGTCTGCACCGTTGCAGCGAGAGCCAGGGGGCAAACCCGCCGGAGGCTGGCGCATTAGGGTCGGATGAACGCAGCCACGTCGGCCCGCAACGAGACCGCCTCCGCCTTCGCCCTCGCCGTCGAGACGTTCGACCGAACCAAGCCGGTCTGGATCCTCGGCCACAATGACGCGGACGGCCTGTCCGCCACCGCCCTCTTCGCGCGGGCCTTCGAGGCGGCGGGATGGGAGGTGCGGACCCGCATCGTGGGCCGGGGCGAGAGCCCCTGGTCGGACGCGATGCGAGCGGAGCTGGCGCGGGAGCTAGCCGGTGGCGTGATCATCACCGACCTGGGCGTGCGGGACGCCCTGCCGAAGCCCGGCGTGCCGACGGTGGTGGTCGATCACCACGTCCCCGGCGCGCCGCCCGCCGGCGCCACGGTGATCAGCGGCCACGGGCAGGACCCGATCCCGACCTCGTCGCTCCTGGCGTTCTGGTGCGCCGGCGTGCTGGCCGACGCCGAACCGTGGCTCTGGCTCGCGGCGGTGGGGCTGATCGGAGACATGGCCGAGAAGGCCGGTTTCCCGGAAATGGAGGCGGCCCGGCGGTTCGGCGTGACGGCGCTGCGGGAGGCCGCGGCGCTGGTGAACGCGCCGCGGCGAAGTGCCTCCGGCGATGCCACGCCGGCGCTGAGGCTGTTGATGGCGGCGGACGGGCCGAAGGACGTTCTGTCGGGCGAGCGGCCGGAAGCCGCGGCCGTGCTGGCGGCGCGGGCCGAGGTGAGGCGGGAGTTGGAGGCGGCCCGGCGGGTCGGGCCGGTGGTGCGGGGCGAGGTGGCCCTGATCCGGTTCGCCTCCCCCACGCAGATCCACCCCCTCATTGCCCAGCAGTGGCGAGGGCGGCTGCGGGACAAGATCGTGATGGCCGCGAACACGGCGTATCGGCCGGGCTGGGTGCACTTCGCCGTGCGCTCGGCCGAGGACCGGGACCTCGTCGGGTTCCTGGCCGAGCACCGCCCGCCGGGGGCAGACGAGATGTATGGCTCCGGTCACCGTCAGGCGACGGGCGGAGCCCTGCGGCCGGAGGACTGGAACGTCTTCGTCGCAGGGCTCGGCTTCGGCGCCGAAGCCACCGTGCCAGACACCTCCGCCCCGGAGATCACGGCATGAGCGGCGCGGCACGAGGGCCGCAGGAACGGTCAGCCGCATGGCCGTCGGCGTTGCAGGCCTGCGTTCACGCTCGCCGGCAAGCTCCCGGGCTCTCCCGTGCCATAGAGGAACGAGGGCGCCGACAGGATCACACGGCCGGTCCAAGGGACATCCGCCATGCCGCATGAGAAAGCCCAGCGAGACGAGGAGGTCGAGGCGGCCACCGAACTGGCGCGGGACGTCGCGGCGGACCTCGATGCGGTTCTCCTCACGCACTACGACGACCCCGAGACGCTCGACACGTTCCGGCCCGGGGAGACCAGCATCGAGACCGTCCTGGCGGTGAACAGGGCCGTCGCCGCCGAGATGATCGCCCAGGGCGTCGAGGTCTTCGTGCAACGTGCGGACCGGGCAGCCTTCCGGCGATGGATGCGGGAGCGAGAGGACACGCCGGAGAACCGGCGAGGCTGGATCGACCGGGACCGGCTTCTCAGGGGAGACGCGGCCCTCCGGCTGATCGGGCTGAGGCCCACCGCCCCGACTGCGACGAAACCGCGCTTTGAAAGGCTTCCCGGGCCGGTCGCGGATCGCCTGCTCGCGGCGTTTGTCGCGGGCGAGCCCGACGATCTTGAGGCCCTCGCCGAGGATCTTCTCCTCGCGGGACGGGAGGACGTCCTCGACCTCGCGATCCGAAAGGCGGCGGAGCATCACGGCGACGAGAATGCCGATGAGCTTGCCGGGATGCTGCGATCCGTGGCGGAGGGTGCTGCCGTCGGGCCGTCAGGCTGGGCTGAGTTGGTCGCGCTCCCCGTGGCGCTGGCCCAGGGGCGGCCGCCCGCGGCAACGCTGATCGGAGAGGGGCTGATCGCGTCGGGCGCGCTGGCCGACTCGCTCGAGCTTCGCTTCCTGCCGCTCTGGCGTTCGCCGGACGCGATCGCGCACCTCTCGCCGGCGGCCTCGCGGCGCGTCCTCCTGGAGCTGGTCGCTGGAGTGGAGCCTCGCGACCTGCCACCGGCGGACGTGGATGAACTGGCGAAGGGCGGATTCGGCGTGTTGGTCGGGCTGCAGATCGACTGGGATATCCCGGTCTGGGACGACATCGCCGCAGCGGAGGGCCGCACCGCCGTGCCGGGCGAGGAGGACCCGGGCGGGGCGGAGGCGACGCGTGCGGCCACTCTGTTCGACCGCTGGCGCGGTTCGATCTTCGAGGCGAGCGGAGGCTGCGTGCCGCTGGCGCTGGTCGCACCGTCCGAGGTGGAGGCCGAGATCGCGGAGTTCCTCGACGAGGCCGGCGCGCAGACCCTCGGCCTGGAGGAGATCGTGGAGCTCATCGCCCGAGCCCGGCACGAGGCTGGTGACGAGGAGGTCGTCTGCCGCCTGGAGATCACCGACGAGGGGCTGGAGCTCTCGCTCTACACCGCACGCGGCCGTCATCTTGGCGACCTGAGCCTGCCCGTGGACCGGCTGCCAGCGAGGGCCGTGGAGATGCCTCAGATCATCGGGCGCTTCGTGCGGGTGGTCAGGGACGCGCCAGGCCGCTAGCGCGCTCCAGCATCCGCGCCGAATTCGAGAATCGTCCACGGACAGACCCGGTCTGCCTTAGGACGGCAGCCTCTTGTCCGGCCCATACACCCGCCGCCTCCTGGCGTGCCGACCTTCGGAGCGAGGCGCCATTCACGCCGCCGCCACGACCCCACCTCCTCCCGCGCAGCGCGACGGACCATGGCGACGAAGTGCCGCATGGCCGCCGAAGGGGCATCGCGCTGGGTCGCGGTGGACAGGAAGGCTTGGGGCTGAACAGGGCCGCGGAGCGGTCGGAACACCACGCCGTCCATCGTCATGCGTTACATCGATGCCCTCACCAAGGTCACCCCGAGCCCACTCGCGACGAGGCTCAAGGCCGAGATGACCCGTGGCGCCTCCTGGCCGAGGCAGGGGCTGAACCCTGCCCGTGCGCAGGCCGCCAGCGTGGCCTCGAACAGCGCCGGCCCCTGCTGCCGTGCAGAGACGATGAAGGTCTCCGCCCGGAGGCGCCCGAGCGGGACGGCGCCCTCGCGCGGCCCGGGCCGCGCGAGGGCGTGCGCCGAGGGCAGGGCCACCACCATCGGCTCATCCAGCAGGAGATGCACATCCAGCCCCTCAGGCGGAGGGATCGCCGCGCGGGGGAAGGCCACACCGAGGTTCCCCGCCGCAGGCTGCCGACGAGCTCGGCCCTTCAGGCATTCCTCCATGCTCACGGAAACCAACGGAGAGGCCTCGCGGAAGCGCCTGATCATGCGCGGCACGAAGGAATGGAATGACCCGCTGGGTGGCAGGCCGATAACTGGACGATGCGCCTGCCTGGCCACGCCGCTCAGGGCGCTGATCGCGATGGCTTCATGCACCGTGACGGCGTCGTCGGATTCATCCCCGCCTGCGCGGTCCGGATCGCTGTGCCGGTCCGATGCGGCGTCCACGTCACCACCCTTCGGTTAACCGACCGCGGACGTTTCCGGGTGGAGGCCGGCCCGATGACGTTGGAAGCGACCAACGTCGTGGTCACGACCGGACCGTATCAGTGCCCGCGCATCCCGGAAGCGGCCGCAGGCATGCCATCCGGCATCCGCCAGATCATCGAGAACCGCTACATGAACCCGTCGGAACTCCCGCCGGGAGGCGTTCTCGTGGTGGGCTCTGGTGGCTCGGGCTGCCAGATCGTCAAGGAGCGGCTGCTGCACCCTCGGTCCGTGGACCTGTCGCTGCGTGGCCGTCGACGCGTCCCGGCACGCTACAGGGGCCGCGCCCGGAAATGCGGGAGCCAGAAGCCCTGGACTTGCGCCAAGCCGGCATCAGCACCGTGATCTGGGCGCTGGGCTACAGCGATGATCTCGGATGGATCGAATGCCCGGTGCTCGACGACTAGGGAGCACCTCTACATCGCCGCGGCTTCACGGAGGTGCCAGGGCTCTACTTTCTCGGACTGCCGAGGCGGCACAAGGTGAAGTCGGCATTCCCGTGGGGCGCTGACGAGGATGCAGCCGACATCGCGGATCTCATCGGCGATCGAGCCTCACGGTCCATTCGGACATGCCCCGAGGGGTAAGCGGCGGTGCTGCGTGATGCGCATCGAGAGCGGACGTTCCGCTCTCGGCCGTCAGAGGTCGTCGCGGCGTCACGACCGGCATGGGCTGCCAGATTGCCGAAAGCGACACGGGACGTGATCCGTCAGCCAGGGACCAGGGTTTCGGCCAGCGTGCTCCAGGCTGCACCCCGCAGGTCGCCGCGCATCGTCTCCTCGTCGGTCCAGCGGGTTTCGGCAGGGAGCCGGATCGCCTCGCAACGGACCGTCAGGGCGCTGTCGCGGAAGGGCCAGGGGTCGAGCGACCAGCGGCATGTCCCCTGCCGCACGAGCCTCATCTTGCGGGTGCTGCCATCCTCCATCGGGGCCTCCCCGGCCTTGTCCGGATCGGCGAAACAGAGGGCGAGGGAGAGAGCGTCCGTCACCGCGATCAGGGCGGAGTTCCGCTCCACCTGATCATGAGCCACGCCGAGCTTGGCGATCCAGTCGGCCTGGAGCGCGGCCTCCTTCGCGGCGTTGCGGTCGATCGCGGCCTGATCGTCCGCCGGCAGGCGCTCCGGCCGCATGTACTGCGTGTAGATCCGCGTGCCGTGCAGGGAGATGAGCAGGGCAGGCCAGAGGCCCCAGGCGGCACGGGCCACCTCCACGCCTCGCGCCCACATGGGGGCATGAACCGCGGCGCCGAGCCCGGTGAAGGCGTGCGGCAAGCCCGTCTCCGGGTCGAGCGTCGGGGCCGTCTCCCAGGGCAGCCAGGCGATGTCGTGCTGCTCGGCGGCGAGGATGACCTCGGGGGCAGGTTCCGGCCGCGCGAAGCCCGGAGCGCCCCAGGCCGCCATCATCTGGCCCGAGAGCAGGGCGTGGGAGGGCTGGGGAACGAGGAGGCGGGTGCCGTCCTCCGGGCGTCGCAGGATCATGCTGCGTCAACGTGCGAAGGGTGTCTCTCGACGGAATCAATCCACGGTGCGTGGTGCTTTGCCATCGGGGCATGCGGGCCAGGCCAGCGCCACATGGCACACCGCCCCGGATCGGACCTTGCAGGTGCCAAGAACGTGGACAGGGACGAGGATGTGAAATCGTCGGCCGACTGCTTCCAGCGGATCATGTCGTAGGCGCCCTCGTCGAGCACGAGCACGACGAGGTTCAGTCCGAGCCGGACGGCTGTCTCCATCTCCTGGCTGTTCATCACGAATCCGCCGTCGCCGCAGAGGGCGAGCACCCTGCGCCCGGGTTGAGCAGGGCGGCCATGATGGCGGATGGCAGGCCCGCGCCCATCGTCGCGAGGTCGTTGTCGAGGAGGCGCGTGTTCGCGACCGTCGTGCGATAGTTCCGCGCGAACCACGCGGCCCCTGACGGCGCCAGAAAGAACGCGGGTTCGAGCGGCGCGGCGGGTTCGATCGCCCGCCGGAGGGCCTGACGGACTTGTCCGTCAATCGGTGCGAACGTTCGCCTCCCGGATCACGGCGCTCCAGCGTCCCGCCTCCTCGGCCATGAGGGCGGTCAGGGCTTCGGGCGTCAGGGTGGGGGCGATCTGCATGCCCTGGCTCTCGAGGAACTCTCGCGTGGCGGGCTGGGCGACGACGGCGGCGAAGGCGGCGCGCAGCCGCTCCCGCGCCGGCGCCGGGGTCTGCGCCGCGACGACGAGGCCGAAGAAGACCGAGGCGTCGTATCCCGGCAGCCCCTGCTCCGCGACGGTCGGCAGGTCCGGCAGCACGGCGGAGCGCTCCAGCGTCGTGATCCCCAGCGCCCGCGCCCGGCCGCCCTGGACATGGGGCAGGGCGGTCAGCACATCGGTGAAGACCATCGCGATATGTCCGGCCAGCAGGTCGTTCAGCGCGGGGCCGGTGCCGCGATAGGGGATATGCTCGAAGCCCGTGCCGGCCATCTTGTTGAACAGCGCGCCCGCGAGGTGCGAGGAGGCGCCGTTTCCGGAGGAGCCGAAGGACAGGCGCTCCCGCCCTCCGAGGGCGATCAGCTCCTGCACGGTCCGGGCGGGGATGTTGGCGTTCACCGCGAGCACGTTCGGGATGCGGCCGAGCGGCGCGATCGGCGCGAAGTCACGCACGGGGTCGTAGGACTGGTTCGGGAAGAGCGACTTGTTGATCGCCAGCGGGCCGGAGGTGCCGAAGAGGATGGTGGCGCCGTCCGCGGGGGCGCGGGCGACGAATTCGGCGCCGATGTTGCCGCCGGCGCCGGCCCGGTTCTCCACCACCACGGTGTGGCCGAGCGCCTCGCCGAGGCTCTGGGCCAGCCGGCGGGCGATGAGGTCCGTGGGGCCGCCCGGGGCGAAGGGGACGACGAGGGTCACCGGCCGCGCCACCGGCTGCGCGCGGACGAGGCCGGCAGGGGCGGAGAGCGCGGCGGCGGCGAGCAGGGTGCGGCGGGTGGTCATGCGAGGGCTTCCTGATGGGCGCCGGGATCGGGCAGCAGGGTGGCGAGGTCCGCGGCCTCCGGGGCGGAGGGATTGAGCGGGTCGCGCGGCAGCACGCGGTGGCGCAGCACGAGCCGTGCGATCGCCAGCCGGTGCGGCAGCCCGGCCCGCGCCGCTTCCCACGCCAGGGCGGCCGCCGAGGTGACGTGGTAGAGCGCGGAGGCGGCTTGGCGCGCGAGGGAGGGATCGGCCTGCGCCGCCGCGGCCAGCGCCAGGGCCCGGTCCAGGGCGGGCGCGGCGTCCGGCAGGGCATCGCCGTTGCCGAGCAGCGCGCGGACGTGCCCCGCGAGGACGGGAAGGGATCCCTCTCGCGTGGCCGCGCGCAGGACGTCGAGCGCCACGATGTTGCTCGTCCCCTCCCAGATGCTGCCGAGATGGGCGTCGCGCAGCAGCCGGGCGTCCGACCACTCCTCGATGTAGCCGCAGCCGCCGCGCACCTCCATCGCGTCGCCGGTCACGCGGCGGGCGTCGCGGCAGGCGCGGAACTTGATGAGCGGCGTCAGGATCCGGAGCAGCGGGTATGCGTCCTGCTCCCCGGCGTCGGAGCGGCGCAGGGCCTCGGCGGTCTGGAACATCATCGACCGCGCCTGCTCCGCCGGGACCAGCATCTTCGCGAGCTGGCGGCGCATCAGCGGCAACTCGACCAGCCGCTTGCCGAAGGCCATGCGCCGGTGGGCGATGAACAGCGCCTCCGTCACGGCCCGCCGCATCATCCCCGCCGCTCGCACGCCGTTCGAGAGGCGGGAGTTGTTCACCATGTCGGCCATCTGGCGGAAGCCGGCCTCGGGCTCCCCGACCAGCCAGGCGAGGGCGCCGTTCATCGCTACCTCGCCGCTCGCCATGGAGCGGGTGCCGAGCTTGCCCTTCAGCCGGACGATGCGGTGGTGGTTCGGCGTGCCGTCCGGCAGGGTGCGCGGCAACAGGAAGAGGGAGACGCCCTTCAGCCCGGGCGGCCCGCCCTCCCGCCGCGCCAGCACCATGGCGAGCGCCGCATCGGGGTTGGAGCAGAACCACTTGTCGCCGGAGAGCGACCAGGTGCCGTCCTCGTTCGGTGCGGCGCGGACCACGGTGGCGGAGATGTCGGAGCCCGCGCCCTGCTCCGTCATGAACATCGCGCCCTGGTGCAGCGCGTCCAGGTCCTGGCTCGTCAGCGCGGGGAGGTAGCGGCCCACGAGGGACGGGGCGCCGAACTTGCGCAGCGTGCGCGTGAGGCTGTCGGTCATGCTGACGGGGCAGCAGAGGCCGAACTCCGCCTGCACGAAGAGGTAGGTCAGGAGGTATTTGGCCGCGGGCGGCATGGGCGCGTCCCAGCCCAGGACGCCGCCGCGATGGGAGAGCGCGGCGAGGCCGAACTCTCCGAAGGCCAGCCGCTCCATCTCGCGGTAGGCCGGGTGATACTCGATCGACTGGAGGTCCTCGCCCCGGCGCGTGCGGGGGCGGAGGACGGGCGGGTTGTGGTCCGCCGTCGTCGCCAGCGCGTCCAGCGCGCCGCCGGCCAGCCCGCCCAGTCGGTCGAGATGGGGCGCGAGATGCGCGGCCAGATCCGGCGGCAGGTAGAGCGCGGCGAGCCGGGCCAGGTCGGGGTCCGCGCGGAACAGGTTGAGGCCCGCGCTGTCCGGGATGGCGGCGGCGCCCGCGGGTGGGCCCGGGGGGCGGACATGCATGGCGATTCCTCCGGCGTTCTGGCCGGGAGGAAGCGGCGTCGGAAGCCGGGCCGCAATCGATTTGTTCGGCCCTCGCGTTGACCCATACTCAACGCCCATGACCTACCGGCGCCTGCCCTCGCTGGTCGCGCTGCGCAGCTTCGAGGCAGCGGCGCGCCACCTCAGCGTCACACGCGCCGCGGGGGAACTCGCCGTCACGCCCGGCGCGGTCAGCCGCGGCGTCCGGGCGCTGGAGGAGGAGCTCGGCACGGCGTTGTTCCTGCGCAGCGCGGCAGGCCTCACCCTGACGCCCGCCGGCTCCGCCCTCTTCACCGCGGCGCGGGAGGCGCTGGACCGGATCGCCGTCGGCGTGGCCGCGATGCGGCAGGCGGCGCCGCGGCGACGGCTGGTGCTCGGAGCCTACGCGCTCTTCGCCAGCCGGTGGCTCATCCCCCGCTGGAACCGGCTGCGGGAGCGTCATCCGTCGCTGGAGATCGAGTTGCAGACGAGCGCCGACCCGCTGGAACTGGTCCCCGGTGCCTTCGACGCGGTGATCGCGGTGTCGGACGGGCGGCCGCGGCCGGGCCTGATGATGCTGCCCCTGGTGCCGATCGCGATGGTGCCGGTCTGCGCCCCGCGCCTGGTCGGGACGGGCGGCTTCACCTGGCAGGGCAAGACGCTGCTGCATTCGCGGCAGCGGCCGCAGGACTGGGAGCGCTGGTTCTCCGCGGCCGGGATCACCGGGGTGGACGCCGCGGCCGGCAGCACCTTCGAGAGCATCGGCCTTGCCATCGATGCCGCGGCGGGCGGGCTGGGCGTCGCGCTCGCGATCCGGGCGCTGCTGGACCAGGACCTCGTCGCGCGGCGGGTGGTGATGCCGGTGGAGTTCATCCGTCCGACCTCCCGCAGCTTCACCCTGCTCCACGACATCGAGCGGGTCGGCGATCCCACGTTGGGAGCGCTGCGCGACTGGTTGGCGGAGGAGGCGGGGAGCCGCTGAGCAGGGCCGCCGGGCGCGATGACGCCGTGCGACGTCCCCTGCCTTTGCGGCCCAAGTGGTCTGCCGCGTTGTGTGGAGAACGACGTGCGTCATCCCGGTGGGGCCGGCGGAGATGCCTGGATGAGGCGCGCGGCCTTCTCGCCGATCATGACGCAGGTGAAGTGCAGGTTGGCGCGGCAGTCCGTCGGCATGATGGAGGCGTCGGCGACGCGGAGGCCGCTCACGCCGCGGACCTTCAGCTCGGGGTCCACCACGCCGCGCGGGTCCTCGTGGACGGTCATGCGGCAGGTGCCGGCGGCGTGCTGGATGTCGCCGGCCTCCTGCAGCATCACGGCATCCAGCTCGTCGTCGGGGAGGGCGGCGGCCTCCGACATGGTGAGGACCGTCTCGCCGAAGGTGATGGCGTCGGCGATGGACGTGATCGGGTCCAGCGCGCAGAGGCGGGCGAGGCGGCGGACGCCGTCGCGCATCCGCAGGCGGTCGGCGGGGTGGTCGAGCATGTTCTCCTCGACCACGGGCTGGGCCTCGGGATTGGGGGAGGTCAGGCGCACCTCGCCGCGGGAGAAGGCGTCGTAGAGGGCGATGCCGATGCCGCCGTTCGGGGCGACGGCGCCTTCCTCGGCGAGGCCGCGGTGGTTGTAGGCGACGAGGATCATGTCGCGCTCCCCACCGCCGCCGAGGCGGCTGCTGTAGGTCACGCAGAGGTTGGTGTGACGGGCATCCGGTCCGTCGGCGCGGAAGCCGGGCCGCAGGGCGAGGCTGGCGCGCAGGATGGGGTGGTCCATGAAGTGCTGCCCGACCGAGGACTGGTCATGCAGGACGGGGATGCCGAGCGCCTTCAGCGCGGCGGCAGGGCCGATGCCGCTGCGCATCAGCAGGCCGGGGCTGTGGATGGCGCCGGCGGAGAGCACGACCTCCCTCGCGGCGATCTCCTGCCATTCGCCGGCGCCGAAGCGGACGCGGACGCCGCGGGTGCGGGTCCCGTCGAAAAGGACGCGGTCCACCATCGCCGCGCCGCGGATCTCGAGGTTCGGGCGGCCGCGGGCGGGCTCGAGGTAGCCGTCATTGGTGGTGACGCGCACGCCGTTCCGCAGGTTGATGGGGTTGCAGGAGACGCCCTCTCCCTCCGGGGCGTTCAGGTCGGGCTTGTCCGGGTAGCCGGCCATCCGGGCGGCGTCGCGCAGGGCCTTGTCCACGGCGCCCCAGCGGTCCTCCGGCATGCGGAAGACGGGAAGCGGGCCGCCCTGGCGGCGGCCTTGGGTGCCGAAATCCGCGTCGTCCTCGATGAGGTCAAAGAGGGGCATCACGTCGGCGGCGGACCAGCCCTCGCAACCGGCCTCGGCCCAGGCGTCGAAGGCGGCGGGGACGCCGCGGATGGCGATCTGCGCGTTGACGGTGGAGGAGCCGCCGAGCGCGCGGCCGCGCCAGTAGAACTTCGGCTGCTGCGCCCTGGTACGGCGGGTCATCAGGCCGGGCCACTGCCATTCGGCCTGGTGCCGGGGGTCGTGCATGAAGGGGATGATGTTCGGGCTGCGCAGCGCGGCGGGGGCCTGCGCGGCGCGCCAGTCGCGGCCGGCTTCCAGCAGGAGGACGCGGCGGGACGGATCTTCCGACAGGCGCGCGGCGAGGGCGGCGCCGGCCGATCCGGCACCGACCACGATGACATCGAACATGGAGGCGCGGCTCCTCGGGGCAGGCGGGACGGGGCCCGTGCGGGGAAGGGAGGCGCGAGCATAGCGGCGGGGCTTGCCGCGTGTCAGGCGGGTGAGCCGTGCTGTCCTTGTGGTGATGGAGCGGCGTTTGGCGTTCCGCGGAGGGGCCGCGCGGGATCGGGACAGGGTGCCGAGAGCGCGTGGCCGGGTGACGCCGGGGCGGCCGGTGCCGCGGAACCGGTGGTTCCGCGGCGTTTCCGTTCCGGGGTCAGCGGGGCGCGACAAAGGCGGTGGCGAGCGCGGCGGGGCCGCCGCTGACGGGGATGCGATCCCCGGTGTCGCGCAGCGTGTCGCCCTCGATCCGGTACACGCCGATGGTGCGGTCGGCCATGTTGCCGATCAGGAGCGTGCCGCCGTCGCGGGAGAAGGCCATGCCCTGCACCCAGTCGCCGGCGAAGGCCTCCGACACCACGCGGACGCGGTTGTTCTCGATCCGCAGGAGCTTCACCTGGGCGCGGCCGCGCAGCGGGTCGCCGGTGGGGCGGCCGGTGCCGTTATGCACCACGGCGACGGCGTGGATGCCGTCCGGGCTGGCCAGCACGCCCTCGGCCGTGGTGCCGACGGTCGCGACGTCCACGGTGTGGAAGGGTTCCCGCGAGATGTCGATGAGGCTGACGCTGTCGAGGTCGCCGGTGTTGTTGGCGGAGCGGCCGACATTGCCGACGATGGCCCAGCCGCCCTGCGGGGGGATGGAGAGGCTGTAGGGGCGGACGCCCGCGGTGATGTCGCGGTCGAGCTTCGTCACCGTCTCCCCCTCGATCCGGAGGACGGAGATGATGCTGTCATTGTCCCGCGTGACGAGGGCGTGGCGGCCGTCCGGCGTGAACTGCACGTGGGAGACGCCGGTGTTGGCGGGGCCGACCGTGACGGTGCCGATCACGGAGACCGCGCCCTCGCGGATGCGGAGCACGCTGACGGTGCCGGCGTTGCGGTTGGCCACGAGGGCGAGCGTGCCGGCCTGGTTGATCGAGACGCCGGAGGGGCCGAGGCCGACTTCCAGCGTGGCGGCGACGCGGGGCGGGGTGGCGCGCAGGTCGATGACCGAGAGGCGGTTGTCCGGGATCGTCCGGCTGGCGTCGGCGGGGTCCAGCTTCTCGGCCGAGGTGGCGAGGGCGAGGCGCTCGTCGGGCGTGACCGCGACCGAGCTGGGCGGGCCGACGACGGAGTGCGGCGCCTGCACCTCCGCCACCACGCGGGGGCGCGGGCCGGAGATGTCCAGGATGGAGACGGTGTCCGGCGGCGGGTTCGGGACGAGGGTGTTGACGCCGCCGACGAGGGTTCGCTTGCCATCATTGCCGGAGACCACGACCTGGGCGACGGCCTGCACGGCGCAGAGCGCCAGCGCGGCGCCCGCGAGGATGCCTGGACGCATTCGATGTTTCCTTCCCCGGGGCTCTGCGCCCCCGGGAAGTGTCGGCCCGGCCTCGCAACGGGTGCAAGCGCGGAATGCGGGCCCTTCGGTGGGCGTCCGGTCCGGCGGGAAGCCGCGCGCACGGGTTACACGGGGATGAGGGAGCGGGGGATGCGCCTTCGGCCCGCGGCGGCGCGCATGAGCCAGTCCGCGGCGCGCGTCAGGCGGGCGAAATCCGGCCCGTTCGGCGTGCGGTAGAGGGCGAAGATGTAACGCATGACGGTTGCGGACAAATCCGGGTCCGGGAGGAACCAGGGCGGTCCGGGGAGGGCTTTGTTGAGGCCGAGGCGGCGGGCGAGGACGATCGCCTTGAGGCCGATGACCCGCGCGGCGCGGCGGTGGGCGGCGCAGATCCAGTCGGCGATGGCGGTCAGCGCGCGCGGGCAGTCGGGGGAGGCGATGCGCCGGAGGAGGCGCGTCCAGAGGCCGGCATGGGCGAGGCGGCGGAAGTGGCGGGCGAGGGTGGCGGTGCGGCAGAGGTCCGTGGAGGCATGGGACCAGCGCGTGTTGCCGGCGGCGATGCGGAAGAGGGCGTCGATGCGGAGCCGGAGGTCGGGGATGGGGCGGCCGGGGCCGATGAGGCGGAGATGGGGGGAGAGGGCGGACCACTCGGCGTCCGAGAGAGGGGACCAGGGGCGGGAGGGGGTCATGGGCGGGGACCTTTGCGCTCACCCGATCATATCTGACTATATTCCTAATCACCAGCGGTTTTCGGGGCGTGCCCCGTCAGGGCGTGCGAGAGACGCCGAGGACGGGCGGTTTCGGCACGCGTCGTGGCGCGGCCGTATCATCTTCGCAACTGTTCGGGCTCGGGCTGCGTTTCCGGACCCTGGCTGGGCACGAGGTCATGGCCGAAAGAGGCGATCGGACCGCAGGTCGAGACAGCCTCCTGTTCCCGCGGACGAATTGCATCCCGAGCAAATCCGAGGCAGCAACGGCGCCGGCGATTCCAAGGCGGGAAACGCGTGAGCGACATCAGGGCATGAAGCATTTCCGTGCGTCCGCCTCCATTCCCGTCGATGACGGCTGGGCAACAACGCTCTTCGGCCTATCTGTCACGATGGCGAAGCGAAAAGAACGACCTGGGCGAGGCTAGAGGAGACGGGCATGCCCTTCGCGATCGGACAGCCGAACCCCAACTTCCTGTCGGACGCGCTTTCGGCCTCCAATGTCGGCGTGTGGCAATGGGACGTCGCAGGGGACTGCATGCGGATCGATGCGACCTGCGCCGCCCTCTTCGGAATTCCCGTGCGCCTCGCCGAGCAATGCCTTCCCCTCCAGGCCGCGACGGATGCGATCCATCCGCATGATCTGCCCGCCTTCCAGCATCAGCTCACGAGTGTCATCTCGCGCGGGGGCCTGTTCGTCGCCGAGTACCGGACCTGTCCCTCTCCGACCGATACGCGCTGGGTCCTGGCGCGCGGCCGCTTCGAGATCGACGCGGATGGATCCCTGTTGCATGGGCGCGGGATCGTCATCGACATCACGGACAGCAAGAGGGACGGGCCCCTGGAGGAGCAGGCGGTCTTCCTTTCCATGCGCAACGAGGGCGAGCTGAGCCCGCTCGTCCGCGCGACCGACAAGGCCATCTCGTCCTACCAAGAACTGGAGCAGATGGGCGTGGACGGCGAGAGCCTGCGCGCGCTCGCCCGTCCTCTCCTCGTGGCGCTCGGGCGCGAGCTCGCGAAGTCCACGCGTCGGTGAGAGGCCGATCTCCAGCCTCACGCGAGACATCGCGATGAGGACGGGAGCTGGGGGCGGGGCCGCCGGAAGCGCTACTGCGAACGCGCCTTCCCCGATTACCCGCGCAGCGCCTCTTCCGCCGTGAGCCGCCCGTCGTAGAGGGCGCGGCCGATGATGACGCCGGCGATGCGGCCGTCGGCGCGCAGGGCCTGGAGGTCGGCGGGGCCGGCGACGCCGCCGCTGGCGATGACGGGGGTGGTCAGGCGCGCGGCGAGGGCGGACGTGGCGGCGACGTTGACGCCGCCGAGCATGCCGTCTCGTTCGATGTCGGTGTGGATGATCGCGGCGGCGCCGGCGTCCTCGAAGCGGAGGGCGAGGTCGAGGGCGGTCATGGAGCCGGTCTCGGCCCAGCCCTCGGTCGCGACGAAGCCGTCGCGGGCGTCGATGCCGATGGCGACGCGGCCCGGATGGGCGCGGCAGGCGGCGCGGGCGAAGTCCGGGTCCTTGGCGGCGGCGGAGCCGAGGATGACGCGGGTGATGCCCTCGGCGAGCCAGGATTCGAGGGTCTTCATGTCGCGGATACCGCCGCCGAGCTGCACGGGGCGGGTGGTGGCGGCGAGGATGGCGCGGACGGCTTCCGCGTTGGCGGGGCGGCCGGCGAAGGCGCCGTCCAGGTCCACGACATGGAGCCAAGGGAAGCCGGCCTCGTCGAAGGCGGCGGCCTGGGTGGCGGGGTCGCCGTAGATCGTGGCCTGGGCCATGTCGCCGCGGCGGAGGCGGACGACCTTCCCCTCCTTCAGGTCGATGGCGGGGTAGGGGATGAAGGGGGTCACCGGGTCCAGAGCTTCTCGTTCGGGCGGCCGCGCTGGGGGTCCAGGGCCTTGAAGTAGTGGTGGCCGGCGACAGTGCGGCCGTCCACGCGGGCATAGGCGGGGTGGGTGCCCCAGCGGGTGTAGCCGAGGCCCTCGAACAGGGCGATGGCGGTGGCCTGGGTTTCCCGGACGTCGAGGTTCAGGACGCGGTGGCCGAGGGCGGCGGCGCGCTCCTCGACCCTGGAGACGAGGAGGCGGGCAAGGCCGTGGCCGCGGGCATAGGGGGCGATGTAGGCGTGGGTGAGCTGGGCGGACCAGGCCTGCGCCTCGTTGTTGCGGGCGGGGCGGACGAGCTGGGCGGAGCCGACGATGTGGTCGTCCAGGCGGGCGACGAAGAGCTCGCGCTCCGGCACCAACAGGACGCCGCGGAAGTGGCGGGTCAGCGCCTCCCGTTCCTGGGCGGCGAGCCAGCCGAAGCCGCCGCCCTCGGCGATGGCGGCGTTCGTCGCCTCGCAGAGGTCGGCCATATCGGCATCGGAAAGATGGGTGACGCGCTCGACCGAGAGGGCGTGGGCTTCGGTGCTCATGGGGCCCAGCGGAGGAAGTTGCGGAGGATGCGCAGGCCGACGGGGCCGGACTTCTCCACGTGGAACTGGGTGCCGGCGAGGTTGTCGCGGCCGACGACGGCGGTGACGGGGCCGCCATAGGCGGTGGTGGCGAGGAGTTCGGCCTTGTTCCCGCCGCGCAGCGCGTAGGAGTGGACGAAGTAAGCGTGGCTCTCGGCCGGCAGGCCCTCCAGCAGGGGGTGGGGGCGGGTCGGGGCGAGGGCGTTCCAGCCCATCTGCGGGAGGGGGAGGGGCGTGTCGTCCTCCCGCGGGTCCATGGGGGCGATCTCCCCCTCGATCCAGGCGAGGCCGGGCGTGGTGCCGTGTTCCAGGCCGCGCTCGGCCATGAGCTGCATGCCCACGCAGATGCCGAGGAAGGGACGGGCCTTCTCGATCACCGATTCCTGCAGGGCGTCCTTCATGTCGGGCAGGGCATCGAGGCCGCGGGCGCAGGCGGCGAAGGCGCCCTGTCCCGGGAGGACGATGCGGTCGGCGGCGCGGACGTCCCTGGCGTCCGTGGTCACCGTGAGGTCGAGGGGGAGGCCTTCCTCCTGCGCCGCGCGCTCGAAGGCGCGGCGGACGGAGGCGAGGTTGCCGGAGCCGGGATCGATGACGGCGAGCTTCACCGGATGGCTCCGCGGGCGAGGGCGGGCTTGGCGGTCAGCAGGCGGAGCAGGGCGTCGTCGCGGTCATTGCCGACGACCACGCCGTGATGGGCGAAGCCGCGGCGGCGGAGGGTCCAGCGCTGGAGGTCGCGGGCGTGCCAGCCGAGGAGGAGGTGGAGGGCGAGCATCGCGTAGGACGGGGCGTTGCTGGGCAGATTTTCCATGTTGGCGCCGATCGCGCCGAGCAGGACCGCGACCAGCGCGATGTAGCCGATCAGGGCGAGCCAGAGACCGCGGGCGAGCAGCCAGAGGGGGCCGAGGAGGAAGGCCCAGACGGAGAAACCTTCCCGCACCAGGCGGGTGCGGGGCTGGTCGTCGGTGCGGGCGTGGACGGTGAAGACGCGCATCAGGCCTCCAGCATCCCCTTGGTGGAGGGGATGGCGCCGGGCGTGCGCGGGTCGGGCTCGACGGCGGCGCGGAGGGCGCGGGCGAAGGCCTTGAACAGGCCCTCCGCGATGTGGTGGGCGTTGGTGCCGGCGCGGGCCATGAGGTGAACGGTCATCGCGGAGTTCATGGCGAGGGCGCGGAAGAACTCCTCGAAGAGTTCGGTGTCCATCTCGCCGATCTTGTCGCGCGCGAAGGTCGCGGACCAGGCGAGGAAGGGGCGGCCGGAGATGTCGATGGCGCATTCAGCCAGCGCCTCGTCCATCGGGACGACGGCGTGGCCGTAGCGGCGGATGCCGCGCTTGTCCGCCAGGGCCCGCCGGATGGCCTGGCCGAGGACGATACCGACGTCTTCGGTGGTGTGGTGGAAGTCGATGTGCAGGTCGCCCTCCGCCCGGACGGTCAGGTCGCAGAGGGAGTGGCGGGCGAGCGCGGTCAGCATGTGGTCGAGGAAGCCAATGCCCGTGGAGATGTCGGAGCGGCCGGTGCCGTCCAGGTCCAGGGTCAGGTGGATGCGGGTCTCGCTCGTGTCCCGGGCGATCTCGGCGCGGCGGGTCGGGGCGGGGGCGGCGTCCATGGGGGGGATTTAGACCCGCGGGGCGGCGGCGGCCAGGAGGTGGGGGTCAGTTCCGGCGGAGGATGTAGTTGATCGTCAGGTCGATCTCGGCGCTGTCGCCCTGGGTGCCGGGGGGGAAGGCCGGCAGGGTCTGGCCGCGCAACAGGGCCTGGGCGCCGGTGTCGAGCCAGATGGAGCCGGAGCGGCCGATGAGCTGCACGGGGCCGACCCGGCCGTCGCGGGTGACGGTGAAGCGGACCACGGCGGTGCCGTCCTCCCCGGCGCGGGCGGCCTGCTCGGGGTAATAGCCGTGGCGCTCCAGCCAGGCGCGGAAGGCGGCGCGCCAGTCGGCGCCGAGCGAGGCGCCGCGGATGCGGATCTGCTGGTTGGGCGCGGAGAAGGTGGAGAGAGCGGGCGTCATCCGGCCCGGTGGCGTGGCCGCGGAGTCCAGCGCGCGGGGCGACGGCGTGGCCGGGCTGAAGCTGGGCGCGCGACTGAGATCGAGCGTGCCGGCGAAGGGCGAGGGCGGCTGCGCGGGCGCGCGGGGGGCGGCGGCCGCGACGGCGCGGCGCTCGGGCGGTGGGGGCGGCGCGGGCGGCGGGGGGAGCGGGAGCTCGGCGGTGTCCTGCGGCTCCTCGGGCTGGGGCTGCGGAACGGGCACCGCCTCCTCCCGCACCGGGGGCGGCGGGGTGGGTGTCGGCAGGCGCGGCACCGCGGGCAGGGCGAGGCGGATGGGCGGCACCGGCTCGGCCGGGCCGGGGCGCGTGGCGCCGGAGGGCGGCGGCATGAAGGGCAGGTCCAGCTCCGGCAGGCGCGGGGGGTCGGGCTGGCGGGGCGCGGCGGGGGCCGGCGGCGCCTCCGCGACCCGGGGCAGGGCCGGCGAGGGTGCGGGCGGCGGGCGCGAGGCCTCGGCGGTGCGCGGCAGAGCGGGGGGGGGAGGCGGGGGGGCCTCGGCCATGCGCGGCGGGGGTGGCGCAGGCGGCGGCGGCGGGGCGGGTGGTGCCTCGGCCACGGGGGGCGGGGGCGCGGGGGGCACGGGCGGGGCGGGCAGGGACGGGGGCGTCGGCAGGGCCTCCGCGGCCGGGGGCGGCGCGGGCGGAGGCGGCGGGGCCTCGGCCGCCATGCCCTCGGTCACGGCGCTCTCGGTGCCGCCCTCGAACACCACGTCCATGGAGGGGGGCGGCAGGGGCTCGGGCACGCCGCGGCCGGCCGGGGTGAAGAACAGCCACCAGGCCGCGGCGAGGTGGAGAAGGAGGGAGGCGGCCGCGGCGACCGCCTGCCACCGCGGGGCCAGCGCGCGCGTGCGGCCGGGCCGGTTGGGCCGGCCGGTGAAGCGGACAAGGCGCGGCGGGGGCATGGCACCCGCGAAACCGGGCTGGGGCGCCGCGCGTTCCGACCGATTGCGCCCGGGGGGCCGGATCGCCACATCGGCGCGCATCATGACCCTTTCCCAGACTTCACAACACGATCCGCTCGGGTGGCACGGCACCACCATCCTCTGTGTCCGCAAGGACGGGCAGGTGGCGATGGCCGGAGACGGCCAAGTGTCCATGGGCCAGACCGTCGTCAAGAACAATGCCCGGAAGGTCCGCCGCATCGCCGGTGGGCGCGTCATCACCGGCTTCGCGGGCGCGACCGCCGACGCCTTCACCCTGTTGGAGCGGCTGGAGGCGAAGCTGGAGCGCTTCCCCGACCAGCTGGAGCGCGCGGCGGTGGAGCTGGCGAAGGACTGGCGGACCGACCGCTACCTGCGCCGCCTGGAGGCGCTGCTGGCGGTGGCGGACAAGGACCGCTCCCTGCTGATCACCGGCCAGGGCGACGTCATGGAGCCGGAGGACGGCGTGATCGGCATCGGATCGGGCGGGAACTACGCGCTGGCGGCGGCCCGGGCGCTGATGACGGTGGACGGGCTGTCGGCCGAGGAGATCGCGCGGCGCTCCATGACCATCGCGGGTGATATCTGCGTCTACACGAACGGGCGGTTCGTGTTGGAGACGCTGTAAGCGTTCCGGCAGGAAGGCCGGGGGAAAGAAATCCCCCGGACCCCCTTCTCTTTTTGTCAGGCTGCCGCGGACGGCGGAGACGTTGTCGCGCCTCGGGTCGAGGACCCGAGGCGAGGCAAGTGTCCGCGCGGGCTGATCCGAGGTCGTCTGCCCGCTGCGCAGGCGGGCTCCGCCTTCCGCGGCAGCCTGACAGAAGAAGATGAGTGGGGGTCCGGGGGAGAGAATTCCTTCTCTCCCCCGGAGTCACCGCCCCGGCCGACCTAGGCCAGGGCGAGGCGTCGACCGATCCCGGCGCGCCAGATGAGCAGCGCGCCGATGGCGGCGAGCGCGCCGGCCGCGAAGCCGAGCTCCCGCAGCCCGCCGGCGCCGATCACGAGGCTGCCGACGAGCGCGCCGCCCGAGGTGCCGAAGTAGGTGGCCGCCGCGTTCAGGGAGAGCAGCACCGGCGCGAGCGGCGGCTCCAGCGCGACGAGCCGCGCCTGCTGCACGGGCGGGAAGCACCAGCCGGCGGCGCCCATCACCACCAGGAGCCCCATGACCACCGGCGCGGCCGTGGCCGGGGCGAGTCCTTCCACCGCGAGGGAGATGCCGATCACGGTGGCCGCGAGGATGGCGGTGGAGAGGATCAGGAATCGGCGGGGGTCGGTGCGGTCCGCGGCCCAGCCGCCGATCGTGACGCCCAGCAATCCGCCGAGGCCGGAGAGGAGCAGGCCGAGGGCGGTGCCCTGCCCGCCGAAGCCGAGCAGGGTCTGCAGGAAGGGGGCAAGATAGGCGAAGAGGGAGAAGGCGCCCGCGAAGGTGACGACCGTCTGGAGCAGCAGGGCCAGCACCGCCGGCCGGCCCGCGACGGAGAGCCGGTCCCGCAGGCTCGCGGCGCGGCTGCCGGCCAGGCGCGGCAGGGCGAGCAGGATCCCGGCCGCGGAGAGCGCCGCGAGGATCGCGACGGCCACGAAGGCGGCGCGCCAGCCGAAGCGATCGCCGATGAGGGTGCCGAGCGGCGCGCCGAGCACCGTGGACATGGTCAGGCCGCCGACGACGAGGGCGAGGGCCCGCCCATGCATCGGCGGCGGCACCAGGGCGAGGGCGGCGGCGCCGGCGGCGGGCACGAAGAGGGCGGCGGCGAGGGCGGCGACGATGCGGGTGGCCATCACCGCCGCGTAGTTCGGCGCGAAGGCCCCGGCGAGGGAGGCGACCACGTAGGTGGCCATGGCGAGGGTGAGGGTCCGGCGCCGCTCGAATCCGGCCGTCGCCGCGGCGAGCACGGGGGAGGCGAGGGCGTAGGTGAGCGCGTAGGCCAGGATCAGGTGGCCGGCGGCCGGGACGCCGACGCCGAGGTCCGCCGCGATGGGCGGCAACAGGCCGGACAGGGTGAAGGTGCCGGTGCCCACGGCGAAGGTGCCGAGGGCGAGCCAGAGAAGGGCGGGAGGCATGGGAGTGCCTTGTTCAAGGACTTTTGGACTATTCACCCGTGGTCCGGACCTGTCAATGAGTTCGAAGGTTATTGAACTTTGCCTTGGGTTCGGCTTGCGGGACGGCTATGTGTGGTTCCCCGATGCCGCGAACCCCTGCCCATCCCGATGCCGCGCAGATCGACCTGTCCGCCGTGCTGGACGCGCTGCGCGATCCGGTGCGGCGCGCCATCGTCGTGATGCTGGACGAGCGGGGCGAGAAGCGCTGCGCGTCCTTCGTTCACGTCGCCTCGAAGACGAACCTCACCTATCACCTGTCGCGGCTGCGGGAGGCCGGGCTGGTGCGGGTGCGGCCGGAGGGCACGGTCCGGATCATCAGCCTGCGACGCGAGGAGTTGCAGGCGCGCTTCCCCGGGCTGCTGGACGCCGTGCTGGAGAGCGCGCGGCGGGAGCCGCGGCTGAGCGAGCGGCTGGCGCCGGCCTGACCGGCCCGCGTCCTTTGCCGGATCGTGCCGCCGGTCTGATCCGTCCGGGGCGCATGCTGCGGAGCGGTTGCGGGCTTCCTATATCACCTTCATGACACCGCTCGACTCTGCCGCAACAGGCGGCTCGGCCCCCCAGGACCCCCGCATGGAATCCGTGAACCTCTCTCCGCGCGAGATCGTGTCGGAGCTGGACCGCTACATCGTCGGCCAGCACGACGCGAAGCGCGCCGTGGCCATCGCGCTGCGCAACCGCTGGCGCCGGCAGCAGCTGCCGGACGGGCTGCGCGACGAGGTGGTGCCGAAGAACATCCTCATGATCGGCCCGACCGGCTGCGGCAAGACGGAGATCGCGCGCCGGCTGGCTCGGCTGGCCAACGCGCCCTTCCTGAAGGTCGAGGCGACGAAGTTCACCGAGGTCGGCTATGTCGGCCGCGACGTGGAGAGCATCGTCCGCGATCTGGTCGAGGCCTCCATCGTCCAGATGCGGGAGACCGCGCGGAAGGAGGTGCAGGCGAAGGCGGAGCTGAACGCGGAGGAGCGGATCGTGACCGCCCTTGTCGGCGAGCACGCTTCCGGCGAGACGCGGATGAAGTTCCGCAAGATGCTGCGCGAGGGGCAGCTGGAGTCCAAGGAGGTCGAGGTGCAGGTGGCCGAGCAGGCCACGCCGATCGGCGCCATGGACATCCCCGGCATGCCGCCGGGGGCCGCGAACATCCAGGAGATGATGGGCAAGATGTTCGGCGGGCGGCAGAAGGCCCGCAAGATGTCGGTGTCCGAGGCGCGGCACGCCCTGCAGCGCGACGAGGCGGACAAGCTGCTGGATGGGGAGAAGCTGACGCGGGATGCGGTGCATCACGCGGAGAACCACGGCATCGTCTTCATCGACGAGATCGACAAGGTCTGCGCGCGCACGAGCGAGGGCGGCTTCCGCGGCGGCGACGTGAGCCGCGAGGGCGTGCAGCGCGACCTGCTGCCGCTGATCGAGGGCACGACGGTCAACACGAAGCACGGGCCGGTGAAGACGGATCATATCCTTTTCATCGCGTCCGGCGCCTTCCACATGGCAAAGCCCGCCGACCTACTGCCGGAGCTGCAGGGGCGCCTGCCGATCCGCGTGGAGCTGAAGGGCCTGACGCGCGACGACTTCCGCCGCATCCTGACGGAGCCGGAGCACGCGCTGACCGCGCAGTACGTGGCGCTGATGCGGACGGAGGGCGTGGCGCTGGACTTCGCGCCCGATGCGGTGGACGCGATCGCGGAGCTGGCGGCGGACATCAACGACCGGGTGGAGAATATCGGGGCGCGGCGGCTGTCCACCGTGCTGGAGAAGCTGCTGGAAGAGGTGTCCTTCACGGCCTCGGACCGCGCGGGCGAGAGCGTGCAGGTGGATGCGTCCTATGTGCGGGAGCGCGTCGCGCCGCTCGCGTCCAGCACGGACCTCTCGCGGTTCATTCTCTGATGGTGTCCCCGGGGAGGCTCTGCCTCCCCGGACCCCGTATCAGTCGGGGGTGAAGGTCAGGGCGACGCCGTTGATGCAGTAGCGCTGGCCGGTCGGCGGCGGGCCGTCGTCGAAGACATGGCCGAGATGGCTGCCGCAGCGGGCGCAATGAACCTCGGTCCGCACCATGCCGTAGGAGCGGTCGATCGTGGTCTCGACGGCGCCGGGGGCGGGCGTGTCGAAGCTGGGCCAGCCGGTGCCGCTCTCGAACTTGCCGCCGGATTCGAACAGCACCTGGCCGCAGCCGGCACAGGCGAAGCGGCCCTGGCGCTTCTCCCGCAACAGGGCGCAGCTGCCCGGCGCCTCGGTGCCGTGCTGCCGCATCACCGCGTACTGCTCGGGTGTCAGCAGGCGCTGCCATTCGGCGTCGCTGCGGGTCACGGGATAGGGTTCGGGCAAGCTGGGTCCTCCTCGCGCGGTCGTCTCCGCACGAAGTGGTGTCGCGTTCCCCAAGGGCAAAGCGTCGGGGAGGGGAGGCCCGGGGGGAAGGCGGCGCCCTCCCCCCGGAGCCACCCGCGTAGCCTCAGGCCAGCAGCGTTCCGGACGGCGCACCGGAGGGCTGGCCGCGGCGGGCCTGCCAGAGGGCGACGAAGTCGATCGGGGTCAGCAGGACGGGCATGAAGCCGCCATCGCGCGTCACATCCGCCAGGATGTTGCGGGCGAAGGGGAAGAGCAGGCGCGGGCATTCCACCAGCAGCACCGGCTCCAGCACGTCCTGCGCCACGTTCACGGTGAAGATGCCGCAGTAGACGAGCTCGGCGATGAAGGCGGTCGTCTCACCGGACTTCGCGTCGCAGCGGATCTGGAGCGCGACCTCGAAGGTGTTGCCGCCGTCCTGCAGGGGGCGGGCCTGGACGTCGAGGGCGATGTCCACGCGGGGCTGCTCGCGGAGTTGCGTGAAGACCTCCGGGGCGCCTGGCACCTCGAAGGAGAGATCCTTCACGTACTGGGCGTTCACCACCAGCGGACCCTGCTGGGGGGCGGCGCCGGGGCCGGGCTGGCCGTTGGGGGGCGGGAAATCGGACATCGAAGGGCCTGGGTCTTGTTGGGCGCGGCGGGGTAGCACGGCCCGCCGCGCGAGTCGCTAGGGCATGCTGGGCCCCGGTGGCCTCCGCCGGTCAGGCCCGGGCCGGGCGGGAGCGGATCGTGGCGACCGGCCCGTCCGGGGCGGCCCCGGGCGGGGCGGCGAAGGGAGTGCCGAGGGCGAGGTCGGTCCGGGTGAGGCCGATGTCGCGGAGCATGCGGTCATCGAGTCCGGCCAGGTCGCGCCGGTCCGCGGCCCAGCGAAGGGCGCGGGCGGTCCAGGGCTCGTTCCGGGGGCCTGGGCGGGACGGGAGGGATGACATCGGGGAGCTCCGGGGTTCTGGTCCCTGGAGGTTCCCCGGATTTCGCGGTCCGATGCTGCGAGGCGGGCCGAAGCGTTCCCGCGGCCGGGCGCCGCGATCCCGGGCCGATGCGGCCGGCGCTAGCCGTGGTGCCAGTTCACCGCCTCGGGGCCTTCCTCGGTGGGGTCGCAGCGGATCCACTGGCCGTTCATCACGGAGCGGCCCGTCAGGGAGAGGATGAAGCCCCAGTGGGAGACCACGACGGTGTGGGGCCAGTCCGGGCGGTCCCGCATCTCTCCGCGGAACTGGCGGGCGCGGGCGAGGATGGCGTCCGTCGGCTCCTCCTCCTGCGGCCACCAGACGGTGTCCACATGGTCGAAGTCG
This sequence comes from Muricoccus radiodurans, assembly GCF_050154705.1. Taxonomy (GTDB): domain Bacteria; phylum Pseudomonadota; class Alphaproteobacteria; order Acetobacterales; family Acetobacteraceae; genus Roseomonas; species Roseomonas radiodurans. The sequence goes on from NZ_CP189561.1 coordinate 5,044,489, forward strand.
TGGTCGGGCCATTCGGCCCGGAGCGCGTGGGTCGGGCTGCCGATGTCGCAGGCGAAGGCGAAGCGCTCCCGCACCAGGGGCTGGACATGGACAGGCAGGTTCAGGCGGCGGGCCAGCGGCGCCGCGGTCTGGAGCGCGCGGGTGTAGGGGGAGGCGAGGATGCGGCGGATGTCCTCCCCGGCGAGGGCCTCGGCAGCGGCCTCGGCCTGCTCGTGGCCGAGGGGGGTGAGACGCGGGTCCTCGATCCCCGGGTCCCTCCGGGTGGCGGAGAAGTGGAGGTTGAACTCGCTCTGGCCATGGCGCAGCAGGATCATCGGCGGGCTCCCATCCCAGCGGGGTAACGGGCGCGCGGGGCCGAGGCAATCGGCAAGGGCGCGATCGGGAGGGGCGCAACGGCCCGGGCGCGGGGCCGTTCCCCTGGGGCGGTGCGCCGATCGGACCGCGCCGGACCCGGACGCATTGCGGTCCGGGCCGTCCGCCCCTAACTCTGCGGTTCCAAGGAGTGTGCGATGACGGGCGGCTTCCCGCTTGACCTGATCCTGTTCGGGATGATCGCGGCCTTCCTGGTCCTGCGCCTGCGCAGCGTCCTGGGCCGCCGGACCGGATTCGAGCGCCCGCCGGCCGACCGCCCTGTGGCGGTGCCGCCGGTGATGGGGCCGGCCGATGCCGTCGCGCCCGTGACGCGCCGCGGGGTGCCGGATTCGCGCGGGCCGGTGGGCCAGGCGCTGGCCCGCATCCGCGGCACGGACCCGAACTTCGATCCCGCCGCCTTCCTGAACGGGGCGGAGGGCGCCTTCCGCATGATCGTGGAGGGCTTCGCCGCCGGGAACCGGCCGCTGCTGCGGGACCTGCTGTCCGACGACACCTATGCCGGGTTCGAGGGCGCGATCACCGAGCGCGAGTCCAAGGGCGAGCGGCAGCGGACCGAGATCCGCGAGATCCGGGACGCCACGATCGAGGCGGCGGATCTGCGCGGGACGGTGGCCGATGTGACGGTGCGCTTCGTCTCGGACCAGGTGAACCTGACGACGGATGCCACGGGCAAGCCGGTGGCCGGCGCCGACGCGGTGACCGAGCTGACGGATATCTGGACCTTCCAGCGGGATCTGCGTTCCAGCGACCCGACCTGGAAGCTGGTGGGAACCCGCTCCGCCTGAACGGGGCGACCGTGACGCGCCTTCGGGGCGCCGCGCTGGCGGCGCTGGTCCTTGTGGCCGGCTGTGCGGCGGAGCCGCCCAAGCCGGCGGACGCGCCGCCCAACGCGCTGCTGGAACAGCCGCCGCCGCAGCCGACGCCGGCGCCGCCGGTTGTCGCGGCGCCGCCTTCCGCTCCCGTGCCGCCCCGGACCGCCGTGGAGCTTCGTACCCTGCCGGGCTGGCGCACGGACCGGGTGACCGAGGTGCTGCCGGCTTTCCGGGCGGCCTGTATCGCGCTCTCCACCGCCCGGCCGGCGCCGCCGGAGGCCGCGGCCCTGGCGCCGGCCTGCGCTGCCACGTCGCGGTTGCGGCTGAGGCCGCAGGACGAGGCGCCGCTCCGGGCCGTGCTCCAGCGCCATTTCGTGGCGGAGGCGGTGCCGGAAGAGGGGCTGATCACCGGGTATTACGAGCCGACGCTGCGGGTTTCGGCGGAGCGGACGGCGGCGTTTTCCCAGCCGCTGCTCGCCGGGCCGGCATCCGGGGTGCCGGACCGGGCGGCGGTGAACGCGGCCGCGGCGGCCGGAGAGGACCTGCCCGCCCCCGTGCTGGCCTGGGCGGACCCGGTGGACGCCTTCTTCCTGGAGATCCAGGGATCGGGCCGGGCGATGTTCCCGGATGGGACGGTGCGGCGGGTCGGCTATGCCGGGCAGAACGGGCGGACCTATGTCCCGGTGGGGCGCGTGCTGGTGGAGCGCGGGATCATGCGGCGGGAGGAGGTCTCGCTCCAGACCATCCGGGCCTGGATGCGCTCGGCGGGGCCGGAGGCGGCGCGGGAGCTGATGGAGCGGAACCCGGCCGTGGTGCTCTTCCGCTGGCGGGACGACCTGCCGCCAGAGGGCGGCCCGGCGGGGTCGCTGGGGACGCAGCTGGTGCCGTTGCGGAACGTGGCCGTGGATCGGAGCCGGACGGCGCTCGGGCTGCCGATGTGGGTGTCCACGCAGCATCCGATCACGGGGCGGCCGCTGCAGCGGATGGTGGTGGCGGCCGACACGGGCGGGGCGATCCGCGGGGCGGCCCGTGTGGACATGTTCTGGGGCTGGGAAGGCGGCGCCGAGCCGGCCGCTGGGCGGATGCGGGAGACCGGGCAGGTGTGGGTGCTGCGGCCGCGCCGGGCGGATGAGCCGGAGCCGCCGCCGGAGCGTGTGGCGCCGGTACGCCGGCGCGGGCGGCGGTAGGGGGCTGGTGGCCCCGGGAAGGGCTCTGCCCTCCCCGGACCCCACCCGCCAGGGGGCGAACGCGCCCCCTGGACCCGCGCCAAATCGATCGCGGGGGCCGGGGGCCACGTCTGGCTCCCGGTGGAGGAGCTGGGAGGCAACGCCTCCCAGGGCTTCAGGCCGCGCGGCGGCGGTCCCAGACCTCCGGCTGAACGAGATGCGCCGGGGGACGGCCGGCCAGGACCTCCAGGATGCCGTCGGCGCATTGCAGGGCGGTCTCGCGCAGCGCGTCGTCCGTGGCGCCGCCGAGATGCGGGGCGAGGACGGCGCGCGGCTCGGCCAGCAGGGGTTCGTCGGCGGGCGGAGGCTCTGCGGCGAAGACGTCCACGCCGGCGCCGGCGATCCGGCCGTCCCGCAGGGCGGCGGCGAGGGCGGCGGTGTCCACCAGCTCGCCGCGGGCGGTGTTCACGAGGATGGCGTGCGGGCGCATCCGGGCGATCTGCGCGGCGCCGATGGTGTGGCGCGTGTCCCCGCGCAGCGGGCGGTGGAGGGAGACGACATCGGCGGCGTCCAGCAACGCGTCGAGGCTGTCGGCGCGCGCGGCGCCGGCCTCGGCCAGCGCGGCGTCCTCCGCGCGCGGGGACCAGACGAGGAGGCGCATGCCGAAGCCGTGGCGGCCGATGGCGGCAGTGAGGCGGCCGATGGTGCCGAAACCGACGAGGCCGAGGGTCTTGCCGTGCAGTTCCGCCATGCCGGGGTCGTAGCGCATGGACCAATCACCGCGGCGCACCGCGGCATCCGCCTGCACGACGCGCCGCGCGGCGGCGAGGGCGAGGGCGAAGACCTGTTCCGCGACGGAGCGCGCGTTCGCCGTGGGCGTGAAGAGCACGGGAATGTTCAGCGCGTCGGCGCGGCGCAGATCGATCTTGTTCGTGCCGACGCCGTGGTTCGCAATGATGCGGAGCGAGGTGGCAGCATCGATCGCCGCGGTGTCGAGGCCGGCGTTGCGGGTGATGACGGCCTCGCAGCCCACGATCTCCCGTGCGACGCTCGCCATGTCGGGCGACGTGGCCATGCGCGGCTCCACGCCGCCGGCGCGAAGGCGATCGAGACCGGCGGGATGCACGGGCTGGACGATCAGGCAGGTGGGCATGGAGGCGGGTTTCCCTTGAGGTTCGAGAATCGGCTGCGGGCGCGGATGGCGGCCGGCGAGGTGGCGCTGGTGGCGACGGTCGCGCTGGGCCGCACGGGCGATACGGCGCGGCTGCTGGCGGTGGCGGGGTTCGACGTGATGGTGATCGACCGGGAGCACAACCTGATCCCGGAGGAGGCCTGCGCGGAGATGCTGATGGCGGCGCTGGAGACCGGAATCACGCCGCTGGTACGGCTGCCCGATGCGGCGCCGGGGCCGATCGGGCAGGCGCTGTCCGCCGGGGCGCTGGGCGTCGTGATCCCGCGCGTGGAGGATGCGGTCACGGCGGAAGCGGTGGTTCGCGCCGCGACCTTTCCGCCGGGCGGACGCCGGCCGGTGCCGCCGGTGTTTCCGCATTTCCGGCGCGTGCCGGTGGGACAGGCGGAGGCGACGGCGCGGTTGGCGGCGGAGACGGCCGTTGTGGTCATCATCGAGACGGCAGCGGCGGTGGCGGCGGCGGATGCGATCGCGGCGGTGCCGGGCGTGGACGTGCTGTTCCTCGGCGCGTCCGACCTGATGGCCGATCTCGGGACGCCGGGGGCGAAGGAGTCGCCGGCGCTGTGGCAGGCGGCGGAGGCGGTGGTGGCCGCGTGCCGGCGGCACGGGAAGGTGCCGGGCATGGGCGGCATTCCGGATGAGGCGGCGATGGCGCGGGCGGCGGGCATGGGGGTGCGATACATCTCTGCCGCGCATGACGCGACGCTGTTGCAGGCAGCGGCGACGGAGCGCGTGCGGAAGTTACGGGGTGGTTCGTGAAGCAAGGCTGTGGGGAAGGAATTCCCCACAGACCCCCTATCTATTTTTTGTCTGGCTACCCCGGGACAGTTCTGAATCGTGCCGCGGCAGCCTGATAAAAATAGATGAGGGGCTTGGGGAGAATACTTTCTCCCCAACCTTTTTCTTCAGGCCGCGCGCGCTGGCGCCGTCGGCAGGGCGAAGGACTCCATCGTGATCGGCGCGGTGCAGTCGGTCAGCAGGCGGCCGTAGCCCTCGATCCGGTCGGGCAGGCCGAGCATGCGGAGGCAGGCCCAGAAGCAGGCCTGGTTGCTGGTGACGACGGGCTTGCCGAAATCGGCCTCGATCTGCGCGATGACGTCGAGTGTCGGCAGGTTCGTGCAGGAGATGAAGATGGTGTCCGCGTCCGGGCGGTTGGCGGCGCGGGCCATCTGGTAGATGTGCTGCGGCGGGACGCGGCCGATGCCGCGGCGCTCCTCCTGCGTCTCGCCGAGGCGCAGGCCGTGGAGGGACGTGACCTCGAAACCGTAGTCCTGGAGGAAGCGGCGCTCGCTCTCGTTCACGAAGTCCACGTAGGGGGTGGCGACGGCGACCTTGCGGGAGCCGAGGGCGCGCAGCGCCGCGACGACGGCGCCGGCGGTGGCGACGGCGGGCACCTTCGTGCGGGCCTGGAGGTCCGTGACGATGTCCTGCAGCGAGCAGACGATGGAGCCGGAGGTGCAGCCATAGGCGACCACGTCCACTTCGGCGGTGGCGAGGTCATCGCCGGCGACCTTCACGGCCTCGGCCATCTTGAAGTAGCTCTCCTCCGTCGCCTTGCCGAGGAGGGTGGCGCGGGCGGTGTGGATCGTCACGCCGCGAGGGGCGAGCCGGTAGAACTCCGGCTCGTTGATCGTGTTGGTGGAGGGGACGATCAGCCCGATCTTCCCGCGCCAGCCATAGGGACGGTATTCGGCAACGGCCTTCATGGGGGATTCCTCCTTGGGGTCAGTCGCGGGCGGCGAGGGATTTCAGGCCCTGTGCCGCGCCGGAGAATGCGTTGAACAGGACCGCGGCGTCATTCGCGAAGGGCATCCAGCGGAGACCCTTCGCGAGATTCGCTTCGGCCGCCTTCATGTCGGCGGACGACCAGCCGAAGGGGACGTTGCGGGCGGTGCAGACCTCCGCGACGCGGTCGAAGGCGGCGCGCATGAGGGGGTGGCTCATCTCGCCGGGGACGCCGAGCGCTTGGCTGAGGTCGTCGGGGCCGACCATGATGCCGTCGAGGTCGGGAACGGCGCAGATCTCCTCCAGCGCGTCGAGGCCGGCCTGGGTCTCGATCATCGCGACGGTCAGGCCCTCCGCGTTGCCGCGGGCGATCTGTTCCGCGGGGTCGGAGAGCTTTAGGTAATCCGTGTGCGGGCCGCGGAAGTTCAGGATGCGCTCGCCGCGCGGATAGTACTTCGTCGCGCGGAGGACGCGGTCGAGTTCGTCGGCCGAGGTGACGTTGGGCAGGAGCAGGCCCATGGCGCCGGCATCCAGCGCACGGGTCATGACATGCGGGGAGAGCAGGCCGGCGGGGCGGACGATCGGGGCGATCCCGGCCTCCCGCGCCATGATCGCCAGGGTCGAGACGTCGCGCACGGTGAAGTCGGTGTGCTCTGTCTCCAGGATCACGAAGTCCAGGCCGCAGGCGGCCAGGAGCTTCATGAAACGGGGATGGTTCACCAGGGTGCACCAGGTGCCGAAGGCGGGCTTGCCCTGAGCCCAGAGCGCCTTGACCGGGTTCTCGCGCATCGCGGTCAGGCCTTCAGGACCATGGTGGAGAAGCGGGTCGCGGCTTCCACGCCGTAGGCCACCGCGTTCTCCCAGACCGTGCGGCCCTTCTCCGCCGTGGCGGAGGTCGGGTCGCCCTGGATGCCGAGCGGCGAGTAGTCCGAGATGTCGGAGAAGACCATGAAGGACGACTTGCCGAGCGAGACCTTGCCGGAGGAGACGGTCTTCACGCCCTCGGTGAAGGGGCGCAGGGCGGCGGGGGCCTTCGCCTCGTCCATGAAGACGAGCTCGGGGCAGAGGTGCAGGGCGACGGAGGTCACCATCTCCCCGCCATGGCCGGTCGGCGCCTGCTTGGACGCGTATTCCACGCCGCCGACATCGCGCATGACGGAGAAGATGTCGATCACGCCGCCGACCGCGTCGTGGTTCGCGCGCAGGGCGCGGCAGACGCTCTCCAGCGGGCCGAGGGAGCCGGCGTGGATGTTGATGAAGAAGAAGTGCTTGAAGCCCTGGGAGGCCAGGCCGTCGCAGACCTCGCCGACATAGGCCTCGACCGTCGCCATCTCCGACGAGCAGGTGCCGGCGTAGTCGAGGAACATGTGGGAGTAGTTGAAGGGCGCGATGGGGATAACGGCGAAGCCCGCGCGCTCCCCGACCTGGGTGGCGTATTCCTCGCAGATGCGGAGCTCGGTGCCCATGGCGAGGTGCGGGCCGTAGCACTCGGTCGCGCCCACGGGGATGAGCACGGTGTCCTTGGATTTCAGGTATTCGGCCACCTTGGTGGTGGGAACGCGGTCAGTGCGCATACTCGGTCCTCAGTTGATCCGAAGAGGGTTCTTCAGCGGTTCCAGGGCGTGGCGGCCCACAGGGCGCGCAGCTCCGACTCCATGCCGGAGAGCAGGCGCGCGTAGTCCTCGCCCTTCACGTAGCGGATGACCTGCGTCGCGCCGGCCATGGCCGCCTGGTACTCGGGATCGGCCATGACGGCGTCCAGCGCGCGGATGATCTCCGCCACCGTCGCGGGCGGCGTGTTGCGCGGGGCGCCGAGGCCGCGGAGGGAGCCCGTCTGCACGGGCAGGCCGAGTTCCGCGAAGGTCGGGATGTCCGGATGCGTGGCGAGGCGCGCCGGCGACATCACGCCGAGGATGCGCCAGCTGCCATGGCCGCCGGACCCGCCGGCGAAGCCGATCGCTTCCCCGAAATTCGCGGTCGCGACGTCGATCTGGCCGCCGATCAGGGCGGTGGCGACGGCGGAGGAGCCGGAGAAGGGGATGTGCTCCGCCGTGGCGCCGGCGGCGCGGCCGGTGAGGAGCATCGCGATGTGGCCCGCGGAGCCGACGCCGGCCGTGCCGTAGTTCAGCGCGCCGGGACGCGCGCGCATCGCGGCGATCAGCTCCGGCAGGGTGGCGATCGGGCCGTCGGTGCGGACGGAGAGCGTGCCCGGATCGTCCACGAGGTTCGCCAGCGGCACGAAGGAGTCCAGGCGGAAGCGCGCGGACCGCTCGATCGGGATGGTCAGGACGTTGGGCGTGTTGAGGATGGTGAGGGTGTGGCCGTCCGGCGCCGCCTCCGCGCCCGCCGCCATGCCGATCTCCCCGCCGGCGCCGGGGCGGTTGATCACCACGACGCCGCGCCCGCCCGTGTGGCGGTCCAGGAAGCGCGCCAGCAGCCGCGCGGTGATGTCGGTGCCGCCGCCGGCCGCGAAGGGAACGATGATCTGGACCGGGCGCTCCGGCCAGGCCGCCTGCGCCGGTGGCGCGACCATTGCGAGGGTCGCCGCGGCCACCGCGGCGAGGGTCCAACGTCTCAGCATGCAACGCCCCGTCTGAAAGAAGGGTCGTGCGTCCGGCTTCCCCGACCATGCCCGTCGGATCTCCTGTCCTGGACTGGTCTGCCAGTGGTATACCGTTGGTCCATCCGGCTGGCAATGGCATAGAGAGGGCCGGAGGGCCGTGCATGGACGGAGAGGTTTCGGTGCGGTCGCCTTCGGCGAACCTCGCCTATGAGAGCCTGACGGAGATGATCCTCTCCCGCCGGCTGGCGCCCGATGCGGCGGTGTCGGAGCGGCGGCTGGCAGCGGAGCTGGGCGTGTCCCGCACGCCGCTGCGGGAGGCGCTGCGGCGGTTGGAGGGGGAGGGGGTGCTCGCGCGTCGGGGGGATGGCGCGCTCGCCGTCCGCCGGCTGGACGTGGAGGAGGTGCTGGAGGTTCTGTCCGTCCGGCGGATGCTGGAGGTGGAGGCGGCCGCGGCGGCGGCGGGCCGCGTCCCCGCGCCGGTGATCGAGGGACTGCGGCGGCGCGTGCAGGACCTGCTGGCGGCCGGGGATCCGCAGAGCCCGGAGCGGCTCGAGGTGGACCTCGCGCTGCACGCCGCGATCGGCGAGGCTTGCGGGAACCGGACGCTCGCGACGCTCATCGCGGAGCTGCGGCGCCGGCTGCTGCTCTTCGCGACGCGCCGGGTGCCGGAGCGGCTGGAGCCGGTCTGCGCGGAGCACCTGGCGATCCTGGATGCGCTGGCATCGGGCGATGCGGGGGCGGCGCGGGCCGCCATGGCGGCGCATGTGGACAGCACGCGGCTGGGGATCGTCCGGCGGCTGGTGTCGCTGGGGGAGGGGGGCTGAGCGGTCCGGGGGAAAGACCTTCTCTCCCCCGGCCTCACCCTGCTCTAGGCCCAGGGCTTCGAAGTCCAGAGCGACCGGAAGCGACGGTCCTCGTTGCGCAGGAAGGCCGCATAGGTCGCGGCGTCCATGAAGCGGAGCGGCTGCGAGGTGCGCTGGCAGGCGGCGCGGTACTCCGCGTTCTCCATGACCTTCGCCACGGCGGCGCCGATGCGGGCCGCGACCTCCGGCGGCATGTTCTTCGGGCCGCCGAGGCCGCGCAGGCTGCCCATCAGCACGTCGAAACCCTGCTCCCGGAAGGTGGGCAGCTCGGGGGCGAGGGGGGAGCGGCTCTCGGCCATCACGCCCACCGCGCGCCAGGGGTTCTGGGAGGTCATCGCCATGCCCTCTCCGAGGTTGGCGGTGCCGACGACCGTCTGGCGCTGGACGAGGCCGAGGACGGAGGCGGGCGCGGAGTTGTACGGCACGGGCTCCAGTTGCACGCCCGCCGCGGCCTCCAGCAGGCGGACGGAGAGCCAGGAGGAGGAGCCGGCGCCCTGGGTGGCGACGGTGACCGCGCCGGGTTGGGCCCTGGCGGCGGCGACGAGGCCGGGGACGTCGCGGATCGGGCTGTCCGGGTGAACGGCCATCACGCCCGGGTCCTCCACGATCCCGGCGAGGTAGGTGAAGCTGTCGAGGTTGAAGCGGGGCGTGCGCTCGATCGGGAGCGTCACCACGCCCGGGGTGTTCATGATGCCGAGGGTGTAGCCGTCGGGGCGGGCCTCGGCGATCGCGTTGAGGCCGATCTCGCCGCCCGCACCGGGGCGGTTCACCACGGCGATCGCCTGGCCGAGCTCCGGTTCCAGGTACTGGGCGAGGGTGCGGGCGGTGAGGTCGGTGCCGCCGCCGGCGCCGAGCGGGACGATGAGCTGGATCGGCCGGTCCGGCCAGGCGGCGCGGGCGATCCGCGGTGCGGCGAGGAGGGCGGGGACGGCGAGAAGGGCGCGGCGGGCGAGAGCGGGCATGGCGGATCCTTTGGGCACCGGGCGTGACCCGATGCCGCGGCGGCAGTCCGTGCAGGCATTCCCGGCGGCCGGTCCGGGAATTCGTGCCCCGGTGCGGTCGCGCCGAGGCAGCATAGAGCAGTTCGTGGACCAGTGGTATACCGTTTTGTGCGGTGCGTCATGGCGCGCCGTGGCCCGGGCGATCACCGGGCCGTTGCAGGGGGATGCGCATGGCGCGGGTGGGAGAGGGCGGCGGGACGGTCCTGGTGCTGGGGGCCGGCGTGGCGGGACTCTCGGTGGCGCTGAATCTCCGGCGGGCGGGGCGGGACGTGGCCGTGCTGGACCCGGCGGAGCCGGGAAGCGGGGCGTCCTCGGGCAATTCGGGGCTGATCAGCGCCTCGGCCGTGGCGCCGCTCTCGATGCCCGGGATGCTGCGGCAGGTTCCGCGCTGGCTGCTGGACCCGCTGGGGCCGCTGGCGATCCGGCCCGCCTATCTGCCGCGGGCGGTGCCGTACCTGCTGCGCTGGGCGCGGGCGGGGCGGCCGGAGCGGGTGCTGGCCGTGTCGGACGGGCTGCGGGCGCTGCACGCAGCGTCCCATGACGAGTGGGCCCGGCTGCTCGGGACGGAGGGGGCCGAGGGGTTCATCCGGCGGACGGGGCAGGTGCTGGGCTTCGAGGGGCCGCCGTTACCCGGTGCGGGCGCGCTGGACGCGATGCTGCGGGAGCGCCACGGCATCGCGGCGGAGCCGCTGGACCGGGCGGCGATGGAGCGGATGTTCCCGGGGATCGCGCCGGGCGTCACGCGGGGGCTGCTGCTGCCGGAGAACGGGCACAGCCTCGATCCCGGGCGGATGGTCGGGGTGCTGGCGGACCGGCTCCGGGCGGAAGGCGGGGCGATCCGGGCGGAGCGCGTCCGGGCGATCCGCCCACGCGACGGGGGATGGCAGGTCTCCACGGAGGCGGGGGAGCATGCCGCCGCGGTCGTGGTCGTGGCGCTGGGGGCCCGGTCCAACGCGTTGCTCGCGCCGCTGGGCCGCCGCCTGCCGATGGAGGCGGAGCGGGGCTACCACGCGATGCTGCCGGAGCCCTCCGCCGCGCTGCCGCGGCCGATCTCCTTCCGGCACCGCGGGCTGGCGCTGACGCCGATGGCCGGGGGGCTGCGCGCCTCCGGCACGGTGGAGTTCGCGGGGGTGGAGGCACCGCCGGACATGCGGCGGGCCGAGGGGCTGGTGCGGCAGGCGGCACAGGTCTTCCCCGATCTGCGCCACGGGGCGCCGCGCTTCTGGATGGGTGCGCGGCCCGGGCTGCCGGACAGCCTGCCGGCCCTGGGCGCGGCCGGGATGCCCGGGCTGTTCCTCTGCACGGGCCATGGGCATTTCGGCCTGACCAGCGGCCCGCCCTCGGGCCGGCTGGTGGCGGAGATGATTTTGGGCGTGCCGCCCTTCCTGGACGCGGGGGCCTATGACCCCGGGCGCTTCGGGACGTTCCGGCGGGGCTGAGCTACCCGGCGGCCTCGACCACGAGGCCGATGGAGGTGGCGACGAGGCCCTGCACGGAGAGGCGGAGGTGCGGCGGCTCCGGGATCGGCATCGGCCAGTCGGCGCCGGGATAGGGCGGCAGGTCCACGAAGCGGTCCAGCAGCCCGTCGCCCGTGCCGAAATCCACGGGCAGCATCCGGTGGCCGGCGGCGGCCAGGCGCGTTCCCAACTCCTCGATGTGCTGCTGCTGGAAGAGCACGGTGGGGCCGCGCTCGACCGTCGCGCCCGTCGGGTTGATGTTGAACTCGGTGGTGTGCACGGCGACGCCGCCGGGGCGGAGGCACTTCATCGACTCCACGACGAAGTCCAGGCCCTGGTCGATCGAGCCGCAATGCTCGAAGGAGCAGATGGACCAGAGGAAGTCGAAGGCGCCGTGCAGGTCGGCGGGGATGGCGTTCATGTCCACCGCGCGGATGCCGACGCGGGCCTCGAAGGTCTCCGCGTCCAGCAGGCCCGGCTTGAAGATCGTGTCCACCGAGCCGCCGTGCTGCTCGGCATTGATCCAGGCGCGGGCGCGCGGGTCCTGCATGTCGAGGTCCGTGGCGAGCACCTGCACGCCGCGGGCGGCGAGGAAGCTCGGCAGCCATTCGGCGCCGACCGCGAAGCCGAGGCCGCGGCGGCCGGGCTCCATCATGCCGCGCTCGTGCAGCTGCTGCAGGGCGTAGCAATCCTCCCACACCTTGCGGTGGTACATCGGCACGAAGCCGATCTGGCCGCACCAGTGGCGGAGCCAGTGGCTCTCGATGTCCTCCTGCCGGCAGAGGCGGCCGCCGAAGCCCATCTCCACCGGCTCGGGCGGCAGGGGGGCGAGCCGGCCGGCCAGCCCGGCCTCGTAGAACTGGCTGGCGATCGCGGAGCCCAGGACCTTGCTGTTCCAGGCCGCCAGCTCCGCGTTGCGCGCCGCGGCCCGGGAGGTGAGCTCCAGCGCCTGAAGCGTGCTGACGACCCCGTCGGAGCCCATGCGGCCGGCACCCCGGACAAGCGATTTCAGTCGATGGAGCAAGGCGGTGCGGTCTCCAGGCCGGGCCGCGGCCGATGGCGGGAGCCATCCGGGCCGCGCCGGCGGGCAAGCGGTCTGCGGGGTCCGGGCGCGGCCCGGAGGTCACCCCCGGCGTCATCCCATGCCAGAAGCATACCTAACGGGGCTTCGGGCGGGGCGCCACCCGGGGGACGGGGGCGTCAGCTGTCCAGGCGGATGCCCAGCTCCCGGATCAGCGGCCGCCAGACGGCGTTGTCCTGCCTGATGAAATCCGCGAAGGCGGCGGGGCTCATCGCCGCGCTCTCGATGCCCAGCGTGCGGAAGCGGGACTGCATGTCCTCCGAGGCGATGGCGCGGTTCAGCTCGGCCGAGAGGCGGTCGAGCACGGACGCGGGGGCGGTGGCCGGGACCGCGAGGCCCTGCCATCCATAGGCGATGGCGTCATGGCCGAGCGCGCGCGCCGTGGGCACGTCGGGCGCGGAGGGCGCGGGGCCCTCGGACATCACCAGGATGGCGCGGACGCGGTTGTCCCGGATGAAGGGGGTGCCGGTGGCGCAGTCGATCACCACGCAGTCCACGTTGCCGGCGAGCATGTCCTGGATGGCCGCGGGGCCGCCGCGATAGGGGACGTGCGTCACCTCGAAGCCGCCGGACACGCGGCGCCGGAGGTACTCCATCGCGAGGTGGTGCGGGGAGGCGACGGCCGGCGTGCCGTAGGTCCAGGCGCGGCCGCGCGTGGCGGCCAGGAAGCCGGCGAAGTCCGTGACGGGGCTGTCCGGACGCACGACGAGGAAGAGCGGGAAGCGGCCGATGAAGCCCACCCCCGTCAGGTCCCGGTCGGGGTCGTAGGGCAGGCGGGCGTAGAGCGCCGGGTTGTAGCCGATGATGCCGTTGTCCACGTGCAGGATCGTGTGGCCGTCCGTGGCGCGCGCGACCGCTTCCGCCGCGACCACGCCGCCGCCGCCGGCGCGGTTCTCCACCACCACGTTCTGTCCGAGGCGCGGCGCCATCTGCTGCGCGATGATGCGGCCGAAGGTGTCCGACGCGCCGCCCGGCGGGTAGCCGATGATCAGCCGCAACGGCCGGTCCGGCCAAGCCGTTCCCTGCGCGCGGAGGGAGGCGGTGAGGGCGGCGGCGCCGAGCCCGAGGGCCCCGCGCGCCAGGTCGCGGCGCGTCAGCATGACCGGTCCTTGGCCTGTTCAGGAGCGGCCATCATGCGGCAGCGCCGGGCGGGCGCCAACGCCGCGGCGGGCTGCGCCGCGCGTCGCCGGTTCCGCCTATCGCCCGACCATGTCGGGGAAGCTTTCGAGGAGTTCCGCGCAGAGCCTCTCGCGGCCGCGCTCCCGTTCGTTCCGGTCGAAGTCCTCCGACCCCGCGCGCAGGTATTCCTGTCCCGAGACGTTCGAGAGGCGCCGGGTGCAGGCGCGCGCGGATTCCTGCATGGAGGGGGCGTAGCGCGTGAAGCCGCAGCGCGCCTGAGCGCGGCTGAGGAAGCCGTGGGTGCGGACGGTCAGGGCGCAGTCCTGTTGCTGGGCCAGGGCCGCTGGGCCGGGCAGTCCGAGCGCCACCGCGAGAAGGGCCCGGCGCAGGTGCGGGAACCCGATCAATCGGTGGGACGGTCGCTGACGGCGGGGGCGGCCACGGTGCCGGCCAGGCGGGTGCCTTCGCCGAGCCGGATGGTTCCGTCGGGCTGCGGCACGGCGAGCGGCGCCACCATGATCTGGGCGCTGTTCCCGGTCACGCCGAGGGCGCGGGCGACGGGCGGGGTGATGTCGAGCAGGCGGCCCTCGCTGCCGGCCTGCACGCGGACGAGCGTGGTGCGGCCGTTCTGCAGGTTCTGCACCCGGGCGGTCGTGCCCACTGGCAGGATGCCGCTGGTTCCGACCGCGTCCGCGGCGGCGAGGGCCGGGTCGCGCAGGACCTGGGCCTCGGTCCGGCGGGACCGGCCGGACCGGTCGGCGGCCGCGGCCCGGGGCGGCGCGCTGGGTGCGCGGGGCGCGATCTCGATGATGGTGCCGGTGGCGCGCTGCTGCGCCGCGGCCGTGATCGGCCCGGCCTGCAGCGCGCAGAGCGCCGCGACGACCAGACCTGCGGTCTTGCCCCACATAACCTTCGTCCCCAAGGCGCGCATCCGCTCGGTGAGGAGCGTTCCCCGATGCCGGCCCACTCGAGAGAAACGCACGGAGCCGGGTGGTTGTCACGCATTATAGCGCGCTGTTGCGCGGCCGGTGCTGCACGCCCTCGTTAGCGTTTCGAGGCCGCAAAGACAGGCCGCGCCAGGTCTCATGGCCGGGCGGGTGGCGCCCCTGTTCTAGGGGGCGGCCTCGCCGATCGGGGCGACCTCCTCCGTCAGGCCGGCGAGCACTTCGGCGACGTGGCGGACGCGGATGTCGGAGCCTTCCCGCTTCAGGCGGCCGGCCATGTTCAGCAGGCAGCCCATGTCGCCGGCGAGGAGGGTGTCGGCGCCGGTGGCGCGGATGTCGGCCACCTTGTCCGTGACCATGCGGGTCGAGATCTCCGGGTACTTCACGCAGAAGGTGCCGCCGAAGCCGCAGCATTGCTCGGGCTCGGCGAGTTCCTTGACGCTCAGGCCGGGGACGGCGGCGAGGAGGCGGCGGGGCTGGGCGCGGACGCCGAGTTCGCGGAGGCCGGAGCAGCTGTCGTGGTAGGCGGCGACGCCGTCATAGCGGGCGAGGGTCTGGTCCATGCCCATGACGTCCACGAGGAAGGAGGTCAGCTCGTGGGTCTTGGCCGCCAGGGCCTCGGCGCGGGGGCGGTACTGCGGGTCGTCCTCGAAGAGGCTGGGATAGTGGTGTGCGATGGTTCCGCCGCAGGAGCCGGAGGGGACGACCACGTGGTCGTAGGAGAGGAAGGCGTCCACGACCGCGCGGGCGAGGTCGCGGGCCGTGGCGCGGTCCCCGGCGTTGTAGGCGGGCTGGCCGCAGCAGGTCTGGGTGGGGGGGACCTCCACCGTGCAGCCGGCCGCTTCCAGCAGCCGGATGGCGGCGAAGCCGACCGTGGGGCGGTAGAGGTCCACGAGACAGGTGACGAAGAGCGCGACGCGCGGCCGGGACTGCATGACGCTTACGATAGTCCGGTTGGACGACGTTCGGAACGCCTGGTGACCCCGTATCCGGCTTCCGCGGCAGCCTTGAAGAAAAAGATGGGGGTCCGGGGGAATTCCTTCCCCCGGCCTTGCTTCAGGCCACCATCGCCATCTGCCGTGGATCGAGCTCGATCCAGACGGACTCCCCGACCTCATGGACCTGGAGAGGGGGAGCGGAAGCGCGGAGGCGCATCCCGTCCCCGCCGGCCTGGATGACGTAGTCCCAGGTCTCTCCGAGGAAGGTGCGATGGGCGACGACGCCCTCCATCATCGGGCCGTCGCCGGCCGGGCGGGCGCGGTGCAGGCCGATGCTCTGGGGACGGACGGAGACGAGGATGTCGCCCCCGCCGGCGGCGGCCGCGCCTGGCACCTGGCCGGCGGGGACGGAGACGCCGCCGAAGCCGATCTCGCCGTTGCGGAGTTCGGCCGGGAGGAGGTTGGTGCGGCCGATGAAGCCCGCGACGAAGCGGGTGCGGGGGCGGGTGTAGAGGAGGTGGGGGGCGTCCACCTGCTCGATCTTGCCGGCGTTCATCACGGCGATGCGGTCGGAGGTGGCCATGGCCTCCGACTGGTCGTGGGTGACGTAGACCGTGGTGATGCGGAACTCGTCGTGCAGGCGCCGGATCTCGAAGCGCATCTCCTCCCGCAGGTTGGCGTCGAGGTTGGAGAGGGGTTCGTCGAGAAGGAGGACCTGGGGCTTCACGACGATGGCGCGGGCGAGGGCGACGCGCTGCTGCTGGCCGCCGGAGAGCTCGGCGGGGTAGCGGGCGGCCAAGTGGGACATCTGGACCACCTCCAGGATCTCGCCGACGCGCTTCCTGATCTCCGCGCCGGGCAGCTTGCGGAGCTTCAGGCCGAAGGCGACGTTCTCCTCCACCGTCATGTTCGGCCAGACGGCGTAGCTCTGGAAGATCATCGACATGCCGCGGCGCTCGGGCGGCAGGGTGGCGCCGGGGGCGGAGATGACCTCGCCGTCGAGGGTGATGGTGCCCTCGTTCGGCTCGACGAAGCCGGCGATCATGCGGAGCGTCGTGGTCTTGCCGCAGCCGGAGGGGCCGAGGAGGGAGACGAACTCCCCCTGCTCCAGCGTGAGGTCGATGCGGTCCACGACGCGGAGGGTCCCGTAGGCTTTGGTCAGGCCCTGGAGGGAGAGACGGGACATGGTCAGCTTCTCCGCAGCATGAAGTCGCGGCCGGCGAGCTTCATGCCGATCGCCACGAAAACGAGGGTGATGGCCAGGAGCAGGCCGCCGAAGGCCGCGAGGACCTCGAAGTTGCCGGCCTCGCTGAGGTCGTACAGCAGCACGGACATGGTCCGCGTGCGCGGGCCGACGAGGAAGATGGCGGCCGAGAGCTCGCGGGAGGCGACGATGAAGACGATGAGCCAGCCGCCGAGCAGCGCCTTGCGGACGAGGGGCGCGGTGATCTTCCGCACGGCGAGGAGGCGACCGCCGCCGAGGATGCGGGCGGCCTCCTCCATCTCCGGGTGGACGGCCCGGATGGCGGAGGAGGAGTTGGCGTAGGCGATGGGCAGGAAGCGGGCGGAGAAGGCGAGGATGATGATCGCCGCCGTGCCGTAGAGGGAGAAGGGCGGCGAGGCGTAGGCCGCGTAGAAGCCGATCGCCATGATGATGCCGGGGATGACGAAGGGCGCCATGGCGAGGAAGCCGAGCGCGTCCCCGAAGGGCACGAGCTTGCGGTTCACGATGTAGGCGATCATCAGCGCGAGCACGACCGCGATGGTGGCGGCGGCGGCGGAGAAGAGGATCGTGTTGCCGATCGAGGTCATGGCCATGTCGTGCTCGAAGATGAGCAGGCGGTAGTTGGCCAGCGTCAGGTTGTCCCAGGCGAGGCCGCGGCCCCAGGCGCGGGCGAAGGAGGCCTGGAGCAGCACGAAGAGCGGCGCGGCGACGGCCATGATGCCGACGCCGGCGCACCAGGCGAAGGCGACCCAGCGCCAGGGCCCCAGGCGGATCATGCGGCGCTCCCCGCCCTTGCCGGTCTGGGAGACGAAGCCCTTCCGGGAGAGGAGGAGCTTCTGCACCACGATCATGCCGACGGTGACGAGGAGGAGGGGCATGGCGTAGGCAGCCGCGACCTCCACCCGCACGGGGTATTCGAAGAACTGCCAGAGCTGGGTGGTGACGACGTTGATGCGGGCGGGGATGCCGATGATCGCCGGCGTGCCGAAGAGCGCGATGGCCTCCAGGAAGACGATGATGAAGCCGGCCATGATCGCGGGCCAGACGAGGGGGAGGGAGACCTTCCGCATCGCCGTCCAGGTGCCGGCGCCGAGGATGTTGGCGGCGTCCTCCATCTCCGAGGAGACAAGGTCCAGGGCGGACTTCACGAAGATGAAGACGAGCGGGAAGGCGCCGAGCGCCATGACGAGCGCGAGGCCGGTGAAGCTGTAGATGTTGAAGAGCGGCCCCGACGCGCCGGTGAGGCCGCGCCAGGCGAGGTTGAGGAAGCCGGAGTTGGGGCCGGCGAGGAGGATCCAGCCGACGGCGCTGAGATAGGGCGGGAGGATGAAGGCGCCGAGCACGGCGGCCCAGGTGATGCCCTTGCCCGGCATGTCCGTGCGGGAGACGGCCCAGGCCATCGGCACCGCCATGATGCAGGCGAAGGTCGCCGCCGTGAGGCCGAGGGTGAGCGAGTTGATCAGCGCATCGACGTAGCGCTGCCGGCCATAGGCGGCGAGGTAGTTGGCGACCGTGAAGTCGCCGGTCGTGCGGGATTCGAAGGAGACGACGAAGAGCTTGCCCAGCGGATAGGCGACGAGGAAGAGCAGGGCGAGGATCAGGACGATCCAGAGGAGCGAGACCGGCTCGAAGCGGCGCATGCGGCCGCGCAGGCCGCCGCGGGCGGAGGAGGCGGGGGCGGCGACCCCCGGCAGGGCGGCGTCGCTCACGCGTCAGATCCCGAAGGTGTCACGCCAGAGTTCCTTCACCTCGCCGATCTCGGCCTCCACCTGCTCCGCCGTGGGGGCGATCAGGCGGATGTCGTTCAGGGGGCGGGAGCCCTCGGGCGGGGGAACCTCAGGCCGTAGGGATTCGGCGTAGAAGGGGCGGGTGGCGGCAGAATAGGCGGGGCCGGTCATGAACTCCATGAAGAGGCGCGCGGCGTTCGGGTGCGGGGCATTGACGATGGCGCCGCTGGGGGCGGAGGAGATGACCGTGCCGTCCTCCGGATAGATCAGCGTCAGCGGGTTGCCGCGGGAGGCGCTGTAGAGGGTGGCGGCGGAGGGAATGGCGACGCCGATCACGCGCTCCCCCGCGTTCAGCGTGGTGACGGGGTCGCCGGCGGAGCGGCCGATCTGGGGCTTGTTGCGCTCCAGTCCGCGGAAGAAGCCCTCTCCGTAGAGGCGGCGCATCATGATCGCCCAGACGCCGATCGCGCCGCTGAAGCCGGGATGGCCGACCGCCAGCTTGTCGCGCCACTTGGCGTCGGTCAGGTCGCGCCAGGACTTCGGCGCCTCCGCCTCGGTCACGCGGTCGGCGCGGCGGGCCATCATGTAGAGGGCGAGGTAGGTGACCTGGAAATGGCCGTCCCGGTCCGCGGCGTCCTGCGCGGCGCGGACCATGCCGGCGGCGTTGACGGGCTTGTAGGGCATCAGCCGGCCTTCCCGCTTCAGGAAGGTGAGGTGGCTGGTGTCCGTGGAGGAGAAGACGTCGCACTGCGCCGTCCGCGCGCGCCCGTCCTGCGAGAGGCGCTGGAAGGCGACCTGGGAGGTGCTGCGGACGACGTTGCACTTCACGCCGGGGTAGCGTTCCGAGAAGGCGCGGCCGACGGCCTCGGAGGGCTCGGCCTGGAGCTGGCCGGTGTACCAGGTGATCTCGCCCTCCCGCCGCGCGGCCTCGTGCAGCTGGCGCTCATGCGCGGGCATGTCCTGCGCCTGCGCGAAGCGCGCGGGCAGGATCGCCGCCGCAGCAAGGGCCGCGGTGGCGCCGAGAACCTGCCGCCGTGTCGTGTCCGTCATCACCCAATCCCTGTTGTCAGACGCCAAAGGTGTCGCGCCAGAGTTCCCGCACCTCTGGCACCAGTCTCTCCTGCTCCTCCAGGCTGGGGGCTAGGAGGGTGGTCTCGCTGAGCGGGCGGCCACCTTCCGGCGGCGGCACATCGCCGCGGAGCGGCTCGTTGAAGGTGAGGCGCACGACGGCCGACATCGCCGCGCTCGCCTGGTACTCCATGAAGAGCTTCGCCGCGTTCGGGTGCGGCGCGTTGGAGGGGATGCCGGAGGGCGAAATGGCGGCGAGCACGCCTTCGCGCGGATAGATCAGCCGCAGCGGGTTGCCGCGGGACATGCTGAGCGCCGTGGTGCCGATGGGCACGCAGAGACCGACCGAGCGTTCCCCGGCGTTCAGCGTGGTGACGGGGTCTTGGGAGGAGCGGCCGATCTGCGGCCGGTTGCGCTCCAGCGCGCGGAAGTAGTCCCAGCCGTACATCTTGCGCATCTGCACGGCCCAGACGCCGATGGCGCCGCTGAAGCCGGGATGGCCGACCGCGAGCTTGTTCCGCCACTTCGGGTCCAGGGGGTCCTGCCAGCCGACCGGCGCCTCCGCCTCACTGACGAGGCGGGTGTTGTGCGTCATCAGGAAGAGGCCGAGGAAGCTCGTGTGGAAGTAGTTGTCGGGATCCACGTTCTGGATCGCCGGCAGCATGCCCGCGACGTTCTCCGGCTTGAACTGGATCAGCCGATTCTCCCGCTTCAGCTGTGTGAGGTGGCCGGAGTTGGTGGAGGAGAACACGTCGCACTGGCCCACGCGGGCGCGCGCGTCCTGCGAGAGGCGCTGGAAGGCGACCTGTGAGGTGCTCCGGACGACGTTGCAGCGCACGCCGGGGTAGCGCTCGTTGAAGGCGCGGCCGACGGCCTCCGACGTCTCGGCGTTGTACTGGCCGGAGTACCAGGTGATCTCGCCCTCGCGGCGCGCGGCCTCGTAGAGCTGGCGTTCATGCGGGGGAAGGTCCTGCGCCGCGGCGCGCAGGGCGGGGGTGGTGATCACGGTGGCGGCCGACAGGGTCAGGAGCCGGCGTTTGGTCAGGCGTTCCATGATGGTGGTTGTTCCTCCCTCTGTGCCGCCCGGTCTCATGCCAGGTCGGCGTCACGCGAGATCCGGGCGCAGCAGACGCCAAGACGGCGGCGCGCATGCACGGAGCACGCGTGCGCCTGCCGCAGGGCGGATCGGGCAGCCTTGAGCGGAAACGATTGCGTGGCGCCGCGGCACGGCGGCCCGCATGGACCTTCTCCCCTGCTTTCTTTTCTCTTCGACGGCAGCTTGTCAGCCCCTCGGTCAACTGTAAACAATTTCCGGCATGACCGAAGCCACTTCGGCAAACCTTCCGCAGGCGGAAAACCCGCCGCGTCGCCGGCGCACGCCGCAGCCGCTCGGCATCGACGTGGCGCGACGGCTGGAGGCGCTCATCCTCGACGGGACGCTGGAGCCGGGCGCGCGGCTGAACGAGGTGGCGCTGGCGCGACGCCTGGGCGTGAGCCGCGGTCCCGTGCGGGAGGCGGCGCGGGCGCTGGAGAAGAACGGGCTCGTCACCGTCATCATGAACCGCGGCGCGTTCGTCCGCAGCATCACGTTGCAGGAGGCGTGCGACATCTACGAGATCAACGGCCTTCTCTTCGGGCTGGCCTGCAGCCGGGCGGCGACGTCGCTGCCGGCTGCGGAGGCCGCGGCGCTGCGCGGCTTGGTCGCGGCGATGGATGCCGCGATGGCCTGCGACGACCGGGACGCCTTCTTCGCCGCGAACTCTGCCTTCCACGCGGCGATCCTCGCGGCCTGGGGCAATCGGGAGGCGCAGGCCCTCTACGGCCAGCTGACGCGGAAGATTCAGCTCCTGCGCCGGCGCTCCTTCGACCGGTCCGGGCATATGCAGGACTCGAACGCCCAGCACCACGCGATCCTCGACGCGATCCTGGCGGGGGATGCGCCCGCCGCCCGGCGGCATGCGGAGGCGCATACGCGGATGGGCTGCGCCCGCTTTCTGGAATCGATAGGGCACTTCGCGGCGGACGAGAACACCACAACGGAAGGGAGGACCACGAGATGAGCCTGATGGAGCGGATCGGCGTGGATATCGGCCGCAAGATGCGGCTGGAGGACGCGATCGAGTGGGCAGCCGGGAAAGGCGTGCGCCACATCGACATCCAGCTGGACACCGGCGAGAACGCGGTGACGAAATTCGACGCGGCGCGGGCGAAGGGGGTGCGCGCGCTGCTGGAGAAGCACGGCGTGCATCTCGGGCTGCACACGCTGTCCGCGGTGAACGTGGCGGAGTACTCGCCCTTCCTGTCGGATGCGGTGGACGCGTATCTCCGGGCCTATATCGACGCGATGCCGATGCTGGGGGCGGAGCATATCGTCGTGCATGCGGGCTACCACTTCACGGCGGACGTGCCGATGCGGATGGAGGCGGGGCGCGAGCGGCTGAAGCGGATGGTGGGGTACGCCGAGACGAAGGGCGCGCTGCTGCTGCTGGAGAACCTGAACAAGGAGCCGGAGGATGCGGAGGTCCACTACCTCGCGCACACGGTCGAGGAGTGGCGCTACTACTACGAGGCCATCCACAGTCCGGCCTTCGCGCTGAGCTTCACGGCCAACCACGCCCATCTCATGCCGGACGGGGTGGAGGGGTGGCTGGCCGCGATCCCGATGGAGCGGGTGGTGGAGGTGCGGCTGGCGGATTGCTGGCGCAACGGCCACGAGCAGCACCTGATCCCCGGCGAGGGCGACTTCGACTTCGGCGACATGTTCCGCCGGATCGAAGCCATGGGCTTCAAGGGCCACTACATGAACGCCTTCGGCAGCGCCGACGACATGAACGCCGCGCGGGCGCGCCAGGTGGAGGCGGCCCGCGCGGCGGGGGTGGCGGTCTAGGGCAGCGGGGCGCCGCGCGCCAGATCGGGCGCGCGGCGCGGGCGGGTCACTGCACCCGGATGTTGCGGGCGCGGACGAAGTCGCGCCACTTCGCGTTCTCCGCCGCGAAGTAGGCGGGCCATTCGGCGACGGGGCGCACGTCCGGGGTGACGGTCAGGGAGTCGAGGCGGGGCTTCACCTCCGGCGCGGCCAGGGCGGCCGCGCTGGCGGCGTTCAGGCGCTGGAGGACAGGCGCGGGCGTGCCGGCCGGGGCGAGCAGCGCGACGTGCTCCACCACCTCGAAACCGGGGTAGCCGAGCTCTTCGAAGGTCGGGACATCGGGCGCGAACGGGGAGCGGACGCGCATGGTGTTGCCGAGCGCGCGCAGGTCGCCGGACTGGATGTAGGACATGACGGCGGCGCCGGGCATGAAGAACATGTCGGCCTCCCCGGCGAGCACGCCCTGGATGGCGGGGCCGCCGCCGCGATAGCCGACCTCCGTCACCTGGAGGCCCGCCATTTGGAGGAAAAGCTCCGTCGCGAGGTGCGAGGTCGCGCCGACGCCGGCATTGGCGTAGACCTTCCCCTGCCGCGATGCCTTCACGAGGTTCACGTAGTCCGCGACGCTCCGCACCGGCGAGTTGCGCGGCACGAGCATGAAGAGCGGCGAGGAGGCGAGCAGGCCGGCGCCGACGAAGTCGCGCTCCTGGTTGTAGGCGGTCTGGTACAGGTGCGGCGCGACGGCGTAGGTGGAGTTGGGCGCGAGGACGATCGTGTAGCCGTCCGGCCGGGCGCGGGCGGCCTGGGTCATGCCGATCGTTCCGTTGGCGCCGCCGCGGTTGTCGACCACGAAGGAGCGGCCGAGGTCCTGCGACAGCCGGGCGGCGAGGACGCGCGCGAAGGTGTCGGTGGGGCCACCGGGAGGCCAGGGCACGACCATCGTGACGGGGCGTGCGGGGTAGTCGCCCTCCTGCGCGAGCGCGGGGCGCGCGAGCGGAAGGGCCAACGCCGAGGCGGCGAGGGCGCGACGCGTGATCATGATGTTTCCTCCCGGTGGTGAGTCTAGTCGGTGGTGGGCGGGGTTCCGTCCCAGATCTCCGCGAGGGTGAGGGGGCGCTTCATGAGCCCCTGTTCCACGCAGAGGCGGGTCGCGAGCGTCAGGGCGGGATTCAGCGCGGTGCGCCCGCCCGGGGGCGTGATGCCGCCGAGGAGGCGGACGATCTCCGGCGCGATCTCCGGGTGCGCCTCGGCGACGTCGCGGCGCAGGACGAGCAGGTGGTTCACCGGGACGAAGCCGTGGCGGGCGCGGAAGGCCTCCCCGGCGGCGGCCGGATCGGGGAAGACGGGGCGGAGGTCGTCGCCCTCCGGCAACTCGTTGCCGAAGATCGCGGCGTCCAGCGATCCGTCGCGCAGCATCGCCGCGATGTCGGCGCCGGCGGGGGCGCGCTCGGCCCAGGGCGGGTCGTGGTAGGTGGGCTCGTGCGCGTCCTCGAAGGTGACCCAGCGGACGGAGTCCGAGGGGACGCCGTGCTCGGCCAGGGTGCCGCGCAGCCAGAGGCCGGTGGTCTGGGAATAGGCGCGCACGCCCACGCGCTTGCCGCGCAGGTCGGCGGGGCCGCGGATGGCGCTCCCCTTCAGGCAGAGGAGCGCGCCCTCCTGGAAGCGGGAGGCCATGACGACGGGCAGCAGCACGAGCGGGCGGCCGGCCTCCTTCGCCATCAGGAAGGTCGCGATCGCCATCTCCGAGAGGTCGAAGCGGCCCTCCCGCACCATCGGCGCGAAGGCCTTGCTGATCGGCCGGATGCCCGCATCCTCGATCCGCAGCAGGGGCGAGGTCGCGATGCCGTCCAGCACCGGGGCGCTGTGGGCGTAGCGGCCGATGGCGGCGCGGAGGGTGAGGGGACCGGCCGTCACCGGCCCTGGCCCTTCAGGATCGCGTCCAGGCGGGGGAAGACGCGGCGGGCGTTGCCCTCGAAGACCTTGCGCTTGTCGGCCTCGGGGATCGCCAGGGCGTCGATGTAGCGCTTGGTGTCGTCGAAGTAGTGGCCGGTCTCGGGGTCGATGCCGCGCACGGCGCCGACCATCTCGGAGCCGAAGAGGATGTTGTCGATGTCGATCACCCGGAACAGCAGGTCGATGCCGGGCTGGTGGTAGACGCAGGTGTCGAAGAAGACGTTGCGCATGATGTGCTCGGCCAGGGGCGGGCGCTTCAGCATGTCGGCCAGCCCGCGGTAGCGGCCCCAGTGGTAGGGCACCGCACCGCCGCCATGCGGGATGATGAAGCGGAGCGTCGGGAAGTCCTTGAAGAGGTCGCCTTCCAGGAACTGCATGAAAGCCGTGGTGTCGGCGTTGATGTAGTGGGCGCCGGTGGCGTGGAAGTTGTGGTTGCAGGAGCCGGAGACGTGGATCATCGCCGGCACGTCCAGCTCCACCATCTTCTCGAAGAAGGGATACCAGGCGCGGTCGGTGAGCGGCGGGCCGGCCCAGTGGCCGCCGGAGGGGTCGGGGTTCAGGTTGCAGCCGATGAAGCCCATCTCCGTCACGCAGCGCTCCAGCTCCCCGATGGAGTGGGTGATGGAGACGCCGGGGGATTGCGGAAGCTGGCAGACGCCGACGAAGTACTGCGGGAACAGGTCCACGACGCGCTTGATCAGGTCGTTGCAGCGGCGGGTCCAGGCCTGGCTCACCGCCTCGTTGCCGACATGGTGGGCCATGGTGGAGGCGCGGGGGGAGAAGATGGTCAGGTCGGCGCCGCGCTCGCGCAGGAGGCGGAGCTGGTTCTTCTCGACGGATTCGCGGACCTCGTCGTCAGAAATGTCGGGGTAGGCGGGGTCCACGTCGCCGCCCGACTTGAAGGCCTTCGTCTGCTGGTCGCGCCAGGCGTCATGGGCGGCGGGGGCGGTGGTGTAGTGGCCGTGGCAGTCGATGATCATCGGCGGTTCTCCAGCGTGTTCCCGGTCCCTTCGCGCGCTTCGCGGCGTCAGGACGCGATCCCCTTATCGGACAGATCGTCCACGCCGGCGACCTCCTGATCTCCATGGCCGGGCAGGGGCGGGGAGCCGTGGGTGTGGAAGCTCTCGATCGTCTTCAGGCCCCAGGCCTGGCCCTTCTTCCGCTCGGTCTCGGTCCAGGTGATGGTCTTCCAGTCCGGCGCGAGCACGAGGCGGGCGCCGGCATTGGCCACCTCCACGCGGTTGCCGCCGGGCTCGTAGACGTAGAGGAAGAAGGTCTGCTGCACCGCGTGCTTGTGCGGGCCCGTCTCGATGAAGACACCGTTCTCGAGGAAGATGTCGGCGGCCTGCAGGATCGCCTCCCGGCTGTCGAGGGCGAAGGTGACGTGGTGGAAGCGGCCGGGGACGCCGTGCGCCTCCTTCGTGAAGGCGAAGTCGTAGGACTTGTTCGTGGCGGTGAGCCACATCCCCGCTTCCTCTCCGCTGTCGAGCTCGATGCGCTCGGTGCAGCGGAGGCCGAGGGTGGACTGGAAGAATTCGCGGCAGGCGCGCACGTCCACGGCGAGGCAGTTGAAGTGATCGAGCCGGCGGACGTTCACGCCGCGGCCGGGGATGCGCTGCGCCTGGTTCTTCAGGGACGGGCGGAGCTCGGGCGGGGCCTCGTACCACTCGGTCTCGTGGTAGAGCTCGAAAACGTGGCCGTCGGGGTCGCGGAAGCGATGGCCGGTTCCGTGGCCGAGGTTGTTCTCGTAGGGCGTGACCTCGGTGCCGGCGGCGCGCAGGGCGGCGAGGCGGCGCTCGAGCGCCTGCGGGGAGCGCGTGCGGAAGGCGGCGTGGCCGAGGCCGGAGGTTTTCGAGCCCGTCAGGACGAGGGAGTAGCGCTCATAGTCGTCCCAGCCGCGGAGGAAGACGCTGTCGCCCCTGCGGCCGCTCTCCGTCATGCCCATCACGTCCACGAAGAAGCGGAGCGATTCCTCGGGCTTCGGCGTCAGCAGCTCGACATGGCCGAGATGGGCGATGTCCATGATGGGCTCGGGCGCTTGCATCGCGTCTCTCTCCCTGCCGCGTCCGGGGCGGCGGCGGGACGCTTAGCCCCGCCGGCGGCGGCCTGTCCTATCGCTTTTTCGGGATGAGCTATCAGGTTCCGGCATATCCGTGAGGCCGCGGGCCGTGATCTCCGCGATGTGGTCACGCAGCGCGGCGATGAAGGCGGCGGTGGCGGGGGAGGGTGGGTCCGCCGGCAGGACGAGGCCGGCCGGGCGCGGTGGCGCCGGCACGGGGAGGGGGACGACGCGCAGCGCGCCGCGCAGGAGATCGCCGACCATCATGGAGCGCGGCATGACCGAGACGTGGTCGGTCGCGAGCAGCATCTCCCGGATGAAGCCGTAGGAGGAGGAGCGGAGCGGGCCGGTGCGCGAGAGGTTCAGCAGGGCGAGAAGCTGCTCGATCTCCTGCCCGACGCGCTGGCTGACGGTGGGCAGGACAAGGTCGTAGGGGGCGAGGGCGGCGGCATCCACGGTCCCGCCCGCCGCGAAGAGCGGGTGGCCGCCGCGGGCGAGGATGGAGATGGGTTCCTCCCACAGCGCCTCCCGCACGAAGCCGTCCGGGATGGCGGGGGCGTAGAGGCGTCCGACGATGAGGTCGATCTCGCGGGCGGCGAGGAGGGGGAGGAGGTCCTCCATGCGGCCCTGCTCCAGCCGGACCTTCACGGCGGGGTGCGACGCCTTCAGGCGGATCAGCGCGCCGGGCAGCACGCCGACGGCCGCCACGGGCAGGACGCCGACCGCCACGGCGTCGGCGGGGGCGTCCAGCTCCTCCTCCGCCCGGTGCATCTCGGCCAGGACGCGGCGGGCGAGGCGGATGATGACGGTGCCCGCCGCAGTGGGCCGCACGCCGCGCGCGTGGCGCTCGAAGAGCTGGGCGCCGACGACCTCCTCCATCTCCCGCAGAGTGCGGGAGAGGGCGGGTTGGCCGATGCCGAGCGCGGCGGAGGCCTTCAGCAGGGAGCCGTGCGTTGCCAGCGCGTCGGCGACGCGCAGCGCCGCGAGCTTCAGGCGCTGGTCGAGGAAACGGCGCGGCATCCGGCTCCTCCTCCGGCCGGTGCTATCCCGGCTCGTAGCGGCTGACCTCGATCCCCGATCCCACGGGGAGCAGCACGCTGGTGATCCCGGGCTTCGCGCGGATGGCGCGGGCGTAGCGCGCCACGTCCTCGCCGCCCGGGCGCAGCATTTTGTCGGCGACGATGATCGCACCGGGGTTGAGCCGGGGAAAGAAGGCCCCGAGGCATGGGAGGTAGAGGTCCTTCCAGAGATCCACGAGCACGAAGTCCAGCCCGCCCGGCAGGTCGGCGATCATGGCCACGGCGTCGCCGACCCGGAAGTCCACGTGGTCGGCCAGGCCGGCCTTCTCCGCCATCTCCCGTGCATGGGCGGATTTATAGTCGTGCAGCTCCATGGTGGTGACGCGGCCGCCGGTGGCGCGGGCGGCCTCCGCCAGCCAGATGCCGGAATAGCCGTAGGAGGTGCCGAGCTCGAGGATGGCCGGCCGCTCCTGGCTGCGGGCGAGGATGTTGATGAACCGCCCTGTCTCGGGCCCTACGGCGCGCATCCAGTGGTCCGGGCCGTTCTGGCGCTCCCCGCCCGGCGGGCAGTCGCGGCGGGCGTCGCGTTCCGCCCGCATGCGCTCGTGATAGGCGTCGAGCACCGCCGTGACCTGGCTGTCCATCGGAGGTCCGGCGGTCAGGCGGGGCGCCAGGTGATCGGGATGTCCTCCCGAAAGGCGAAGCGGACGAGGTGGCGCGCGATGACGTCCTGCAGCTGCGCGAGCTGCTCCACGTCCGGCGCGGTGGCGGTCATCGCCAGCGCGCCGTCCGCGGCGGTCAGGTGGCAGTCGCCGATGGTGAAGGCGATGTGGCCGGACGCCGCGTCGAAGGTGACGGGGCGCTTGTGCTGGAAGTGCTTGCAGAGCTGCTGGAGGTAGCGGCTGGCCTGCGGTGTCGCGACCTCGGCGATGCTGCGGAAGGGTGTCGCGGTTTCGGTCATCAGCTGCGCTCCACGGCCTGGGCGGCGGCGTCGATGGCGGCGGCGATGCGGTCGGCGGTGTCCTGGTCCACCGGGCCCTGCCGGAGGCGCAGGCGCATCGCGGTCTTGAGGTTCTCCATGGCGCGCATCATCCCGGCCGGGACGGCGTCCCCGCCGCCCGCGGTGGCGCGGGAGAGGAGCGCGTCAACCGCGGGGCGGTTGGCCGCGAGGAAGGCCTCGCCCTCCGGCGTGATGCTGTAGCGCTTGCGGCCGGCGGCCTCGGCCTCGATGGCGGCGTAGCCCATGTCGTCCAGCCAGGAGAGGGTCGGGTAGATGACGCCGGGGCTCGGCGTGTAGCTGCCGCCGAAGCGTTCCTCCACGGCCTTGATCAGTTCGTAGCCGTGGCGCGGGCGCTCCGCGATCATCGCGAGGAGGAGGAGGCGGAGGTCGCCGTAGTCGAAGAGGCGGCCGCCATGGCGGCCGCCGCGGTGATGATGGCCGCGGTGATGGCCGTGATGGGGGTGGTGGCGCCCGGGAAGGTCGTCGGGAAGGGCGAAGCGGCGGCGGGGGCCGCCGAAGCAGAGATGTCTCATGCGGCCCAGATAGATCGAGATATATCGTCTTTCAAGATATATCGAGATCGGTCGAAAATCTTTTCGGATCGGCGGTTGGAAGTGGCGGAGGCGCCGGCGGGTCCTCAGCCGCTGGACGTCGCCTCGGCGCTGCGCTTCCGGCCTGATCTGGTGGGAGAACCGCCGAGGCCGGCCTTCGCGGCGTCCCCCGGGCGGGCCGCCCGCGCGGGGCGGCGGGGAACGGCCGTCGCCTGGGCCGATGCCGCGCGTCCCTCGCCCGTGAAGGAGCGCAGGCCGCCGGTGGTCAGGACGTAGTCCACGCAGCCGTTCAGGTGATCGGCCAGGATGGCGCGGGCGGCGGCGCTGTCGCGGGCGAGGGCGGCGTCGCGCAGGCGGCGGTGCTCCTCGGCGGGGATGGCGCCGCGGAAGATCATCGCGACCATCTGGTAGCGGAGATAGCGGTCGTAGACGGCCGCGTGCGCCTGGAGCAGCGCACGGGAGCCGCAAGCGGCGATCAGCGCGCGGTGGAATTCCCAGTCGTAGCGCTTCCAGACCTGCGGATCGGCGGTCTCGCCGGCCAGGAGCTGGCGCTCGACGCGTTCCAGCTTGTGGTGGGCGGCGACGACGCCGCCTTCCCAGTCCAGCCCGCCGGCCGTGAAGGAGCCCTCCATCGCGTGCACCTCCAGCAGGAGGCGGAGGGCGGCGAGTTCGCGGAACTCCTCGGGCGAGACGGGGGCCACCTCGAAGCCGCGCTGCCCCTCCGCGACGATGAGGGATTCGGAGGCGAGGCGGCTCAGCAGCTCGCGCAGCGTGCTGACGCTCGCGCCGTAGGTCTCGCGCATCCAGTCGAGGCCGAGCTTCTGCCCGGGCGGCAGGCGGGCGAACACGATGTCGGCGCGGATGCGGCGATAGGCCGCTTCGCCGATCGATTCCTCTTCGGGTGCTCCGTTGATCTGCAAGCCGGGACTCCTTCGCAAAGCGATGTGTAGCCCGCCGTGCTGCCGCTCAACCAGGGAATGCGGCCCTCCCCTAATCATCATAGATTCTGTGAATCGTATGTTGATAGGTAATAAACCATGGGATAGAGGATCTGTGTGCCGCTCAGGCGGGACGCGGGGGAGGGGCGGAGCGCGTTGCGAGGGCGAAGCACAGCCAGGGCGGTCACCATGCGCGGAGGCCGGCCGTGAGCCGGACGATCCACGTCCTGAACGGACCCAACCTGAACCGCCTGGGGAAGCGGGAGCCCGAGATCTACGGCCGGACCACGCTGGCCGAGGTGGAGGCGATGTGCCGCGAGGCCGCGGGCGACGCCGCCGTGGTCTTCCGGCAGACGAATTACGAGGGGCAGCTCGTGGAGTGGATCCACGAGGCGACGGATGGCGACGCGGCCGGGCTCGTCATCAACCCGGCGGGGCTGACCTTCAGCTCCATCCCGGTGCTCGACGCGCTGAAGATGTTTCCGCGCCCGATCATCGAACTGCACATCACGAACATACACCGGCGGGAGGCGATCTATCACCGCTCGCTCGTCTCGACGGCGGCGACGGCGGTGATCGCGGGGCTCGGCGCGCGGGGCTATGCCACCGCGGTCCGCGCACTGCTGGAGCTTCTGGACTGAATTCGAACGATAGCCGCCCGCGCATGAACGGGTGGCCCCAGATGAACGAGAGGGGACGGTAGCGATGGACAGGATCAACGGAGGGGTTTCCCGGCGCGTCCTGCTGGCGGCGGGGGCGACGGGTGCCGCCATGCTGGCACCACCGGGGCTGGCGCGGGCGCAGGCGACCGCCTATCCCACGCGTCCCGTCACGATCATCGTGCCCTTCGCGCCGGGCGGTTCGACCGATTTCGTGGCGCGGCTGCTCGCGCAGCATCTCTCGACCGTGCTGAACGGCAACTTCGTGGTGGAGAACCGGGCCGGCGCGGGCGGCACGGTCGGGCACGGCGCCGTGGCGCGGGCGCGGCCGGATGGCTACACGCTCGGCGTCTCGCCGACCGGCACCTTCGCGCTGGCGCCCTTCTTCTTCGACCGCCTGCCCTATGACAGCAACACCGGCTTCGCGCCGCTCAGCCTGCTGGCGGGGAACGCGATGTTCGTCTGCGTGCATCCGTCCAGCGGCATCACCGACGTGACCGGGCTGGTCGCCGCGGCGAAGGCGCAGCCGGGTCGGCTCTCCTATGCCTCGGCGGGGGCGGGGACGATCGCGCAGCTCGCGCCGGAGATGATGCTCGACATGACCGGCACGGAGATCCTGCACGTGCCCTACCGCTCGGGCGGGCTGCAACTCCAGGCGCTGCTGGCGCGGGAGGTGAACATGGCCTTCATCGATACGGTGACGGCCATCCCCTACATCCAGTCTGGGGAGCTGAAGGCGCTGGCGGTGACGAGCGCGGAGCGGAGCCCGCAGGCGCCGCAGGTGCCGACGCTGGCGGAATCGGGGCTGCCGGGATACCGCGCGACGAACGACTTCGGCTTCTTCGCCCCCGCGGGCACGCCGCCGGAGATCGTCGGGCGGCTCTCCAACGGGGCGCGCACCGTGCTCGCGATGCCGGAGGTGAAGGCGCGGTTGGACGCGGCGTCCATCGACATCTACGCGGGCACGGCGGATGCCTTTCCGGCCTACATGACGGAGGAGGCGCGGCGCTGGGGCGACATGATCCGGCGCCGGAATATCCGGATGGAATAGGGTTCGATCTGTCGCGCTTCGTGACTCCGGGGAGAGGGAGAAGGAATTCTCCCTCTCCCCGGACCCCTCACCCGCTTCTCTTTTTGTCAGGCTGCCGCGGAAGGCGGAGACGGGGGCATCACCATTTCAGCCTTCCGCGGCAGCTTGAAAGAGAAAGATGAGTGGGGGCCTGGGGGAGAGAATTCCTTCTCTCCCCCGGAGCGGCCTTCGCCGCATCTGACAGGCCGAATCCTCTCATCCGGCTGAAGTCGGATCAC
This sequence comes from Muricoccus radiodurans, assembly GCF_050154705.1. GTDB lineage: Bacteria > Pseudomonadota > Alphaproteobacteria > Acetobacterales > Acetobacteraceae > Roseomonas > Roseomonas radiodurans. The sequence goes on from NZ_CP189561.1 coordinate 5,076,092, forward strand.
CACCAGGCCAGGGAGCATGATTCCGGTGAAGCGCGGCATGGTGGCGATCTGGAGCGACGTGGAGGCGGCGGCGAGGACCGACTACCTCCACTGGCTCACGCGCGAGCACGCGGCGGAGCGCGTGGGAACCGAGGGGTTCGAGGGCGTGCGCGTCCACCGGGCCGACCGGGACGACGTGAACCGCTACCTCATCGTCTATGATCTCTCGCGCGCGGCGGTGCTGGACAGTCCGGCCTACCTGGCGCGGCTGAACGATCCCACGCCCTGGTCGCGCCGGATCATGCCGGGGCTCCGCAACTTCGCGCGGGGTGGCGGCGACGTGGTCGCCGAGGCCGGGCGGGGGCAGGGGGCGCATGTCGCGGCCTTCCGGCTGGGGGGACGGCCGAAGGCCGATCCGGCGCTCCTGGAGGCGATCGTGGCGGAGGACGGGATCTGTGCCGCCCGCCTGCTGGACGTGGATGCGGCGGCAACCGGGGTTCCCACGCAGGAGCGGGGGCTGCGGCAGGGCGACCGCAGCTTTCCCGGGCTGCTCCTGGTGGAAGCACTGGATGCGGCGGCCCTGCGCGCCGCACTCGACCGCCACGGCGCGGCGGTCCGGGCCCTGGCCGGCGGGGTGGAAGAGGCCTCGACCTACACGCTGTTCTTCGCGCTGCAGCGGACGGAGCTGGGCCGGGCCGCCGGCGGGGCCTGACCCCGGGCGGGCGGGCCCGCGGCGCCGGGCGTGCTTTCCGGAGGGACGGACCGGGGGCGGTCCGTCCCTTGCCAGGGGGCGACCCTCCTGCGAAGAGGGGCGCCTCTGCCGGAGGAGGCGATGCTGCCGTGGGCCGGACAGGCCCTGAACGGCATTCCCGCGGGGCGTGAAGCTTGCATGGCGCCGGCCCGTTGTTCCCTTCCCGCCCGAGGGTGAAGCCTGATCCATGCCGCTCCACGTCGCCCTGACGCACCGGACCTCCTATCGCTACGAGAAGCCGGTCTCGCTCGGTCCCCAGACGGTCCGGCTGCGGCCGGCGCCGCACGCGCGCACGCCGGTGCTCTCCTACAACCTGACGGTCGAGCCGAAGCCGCACTTCATCAACTGGCAGCAGGATCCGCAGGGGAACTTCCTGGCCCGCGTGGTCTTTCCGGAGCGGGTGACGCATTTCGACGTCACGGTGGACCTGCTGGCCGACATGGCCACGATCAACCCCTTCGACTTCTTCCTGGAGCCGGAGGCGGAGACCTGGCCCTTCGCTTACGACCCGGTGCTGGAGCAGGAGCTGGCGCCCTTCCGGCGCAAGGCCGATGCGGGGCCGCTGCTCAAGGCCTTCCTGGATGAGACGCCGCAGGAGGTCGGGCAGAGCACGGTCAACATGCTGGTGGCGCTGAACGCGCGGCTGCAGCAGAAGGTGAGCTACGTCGTCCGCCTGGAGCCCGGTGTCTGGACGCCGGAGGAGACGCTTGGCCAGTGCAAGGGCTCCTGCCGCGACAGCGCCTGGGTGCTGGTGCAGGCGCTGCGGCATCTCGGCTTCGCGGCGCGCTTCGTCTCGGGCTACCTCATCCAGCTCGTTGCCGACGTGAAGCCCCTGACAGGGCCGGAGGGGCCGAGCACGGATTTCACGGACCTGCATGCCTGGGCAGAGGTCTATCTGCCCGGCGCCGGCTGGATCGGGCTCGATCCCACCTCCGGGCTGCTGACGGGGGAGGGGCATATTCCCCTCGCGGCGACGCCGGAGCCGGCCTCGGCCGCGCCGATCAGCGGGATGGTGGAGCCGGCAAAGACCGAGTTCGACTTCCACATGTCCGTCACGCGGCTGCGGGAGTCTCCGCGCGTGACCAAGCCCTACACCGAGGATCAGTGGGCCGCGATCCTCGCCCAGGGCGAGGCGGTGGAGGCGAAGCTGCGCGCGGGCGACGTGCGGCTGACCATGGGCGGCGAGCCGACCTTCATCGCCGCCAACGACATGGACGCGCCGGAGTGGAACACCGACGCGCTGGGCCCGACGAAGCGCGCCTATGCCGGGCGGCTGCTGCGGCGGCTGGCGCCGCTCTGGTCGCCGGGGGCGGCGCTGCAATACGCGGTGGGCAAGCACTATCCCGGGGAGCAGCTGCCGCGCTGGGCGCTGTATTGCCACTGGCGCAAGGACGGGGAGCCGGTCTGGCGCAACCCGGCGCTGCTGGCCTCCGACGACGACAGGGACGACGCGACGGCGGAAGATGCGGCGCGCTTCGCCCGCATCCTGGCGGAGCGGCTGCAGGTGGATCCCGGCCTCGTCGCCCCGGCCTATGAGGACATCCACTACTTTCTCTGGCGCGAGAACCGGCTGCCCGCGAATGTGGTGACCGAGGACGCGAGGCTGCGCGATCCGCTGGAGCGCGCGCGCCTCGCGCGGGTCTTCGGGCAGGGGCTTTCCGCCGAGGTGGGCAGCGTGCTGCCGATCCGCCGCGTGCTGCGCGACGGCGTGCGGCGCTGGCAGGCCGGGCGCTGGTTCGTGCGCGGGGAGCACCTGTTTCTCGTGCCCGGGGACAGCTCCATCGGCTTCCGCCTGCCCCTGCAGAGCCTGCCCTGGATGTCGGAGGCGGACGCGGCGGCGGTGCAGGAGCACGAGCCCGATCCCTTCGCGCCTGTGACGCCCTTGCCGCCGCATCGTGACCTCGGGCGGCCGGCGGCCGCACCGGTCGCGGGGGCGCCTTCGGCGTACAATCCCTCGGCGCTGCCTGCCTACGACCCGGTGCTCGGCGGGCCGCTGCGCGTGTCGCAGCCCTTCCGCATGGTCGCCGGCGTCACGCCGGAGGCGACGCCGGGCCTGGCGGGCGGCGCGGAGCTGTTCCGGCCCGTGCCGCAATCCCCGCCCGAGGTGGGGAAGAGCGATCCCGACGTGGTCCGCACCGCGCTGACGGTGGAGGCGCGCGGCGGGACGCTGCACGTCTTCTTCCCACCGCTCTACGAGGCGGTGGACTGGCTCGACCTCGCCGCAGCCGTGGAGGCGACGGCGGAGGAGACGGGGCGCAAGGTTGTCCTGGAGGGCTACCTGCCCCCGCGCGATCCGGGTTTGCAGTCCTTCACCGTCACCCCGGACCCCGGCGTGATCGAGGTGAACGTGCATCCCTTCTCCTCCTGGGAGGAGGGGGTGTCGCGGACGGAGACGCTGTACGAGGAGGCGCGGCAGGTCGGCCTCGCCTCCGAGAAGTTCATGCTGGATGGCCGGCACGTCGGCACCGGCGGCGGCAACCACGTGGTGATGGGCGGTGCGAAGCCCGCGGACAGCCCCTTCCTGCGGCGGCCGGACCTGCTGAAGTCGCTGCTCGGCTTCTGGCACAACCACCCGAGCCTCTCGTACCTCTTCTCCGGGCTGTTCATCGGGCCGACCTCGCAGCACCCGCGGGTGGACGAGGCGCGGGGGGACGCGATCGCGGAGCTGGAGGTCGCCTTCTCCCGCGTGAAGGCGGGGGAGGAGACGCCGCCCTGGCTGGTGGACCGGCTGTTCCGCAACCTGCTCGTGGACATGACCGGGAATACGCACCGGACCGAGTTCTGCATCGACAAGCTTTACGCGCCCGAGAGCAGTTCCGGCCGGCTGGGACTGGTGGAGTGGCGCGCGGCGGAGATGCCGCCGCACGCGCGGATGGCGGCGGTGCAGTCGCTGCTGCTGCGCTCGGCCATCGCGGCGTTCTGGGAGATGCCGTACGACCGGCGCCTCGTGCGCTGGGGCACGCGGCTGCATGACGAGTTCATGTTGCCGCATTTCGTCGAGCAGGACTTCCACGACGCGCTGGACGAGTTGGCGATGCTCGGCTGCCCGCTGGAGCGCGACTGGTTCGCGCCGCACCTGGAATTCCGCTTCCCCCAGATCGGGGAGGTGACGCTGCGCGGCACCGGGATCGAGCTGCGCCACGCGCTGGAGCCCTGGCACGTGCTGGGCGAGGAGCCGGCGGCCGGCGGCACGGTGCGCTACGTGGACAGTTCCACCGAGCGGGTGCAGGTGAAGGTGACGGGCTTCGTGGAGGAGCGATTCATGGTCGCCTGCAACGGCCGCGCCGTGCCGCTGACGCCCACCGACCGGCAGGGGGAATACGTGGCCGGCGTGCGCTTCAAGGCCTGGGCGCCGCCCTCCGCCCTGCATCCGACCGTGAAGGCCCAGGCGCCGCTGGTGTTCGACCTGTATGACCGCTGGACCGGGCGCAGCCTGGGCGGGCTGACGCACCACGTCTCCCACCCCGGCGGGCGGAACTACGAGACCTTGCCGGTGAACGCGAACGAGGCGGAGGCGCGGCGCCGGATCCTGTTCCAACCCTTCGGCCACACGCCGGGGCCGATGGCGGAGCCGCCGCTGGTGCTCTCGCGGGAGGCGCCGCGGAGCCTCGACCTGCGCCGCGGGGCCGCCTGAGCGCGGCATGTCCCTGAGCGCCGCGCATGACGAGATGGTGGACGGGGGCGGCCGCCTCCGCCCCCATTGGAGCCATGTGCTCGGCGCCTTCCGGGAACTGGGCGAGCAGGTGATGGCCGAGCGCGTCCGCGCGCTCGATGCCGTGCTGGCGGAGGAGGGGAACGCCGCCCTGCTGCCCGGCGCCGCCCCGACCAGCCGGCGGCTCGATCCCTTCCCGCTGCCGATCGCCGCCGCCGAGTTCCGGGCGCTGGAGGCGGGGCTGGCGCAGCGGGCGCGGCTGCTGAACCTGCTGCTGGAGGATGTGTACGGCCCGCAGCGCCTGTTGGCGGAGGGGTTGCTGCCGCCGGCGCTGGTGGCCGCCAACCCCGCCTTCCTGCGGCCGGGGCGCCGGACCGACGAGGTGACCTGGCGCGGCGGGCAGCGGCTGCATGTCTATGCGGCCGACCTGATCCGCGGGCCGGATGGCGGCTGGCGCGTGCTGGCGGACCGCACCGCCGATGCGGCGGGGGCGGGCTACGCGCTGCTGAACCGGCGCGCCCTGCTGCGGGTCATGCCGGAGCTGTTCCGCTCCGCCGGCATCCGCCGCCTCCAGCCCTTCTTCGACATCTGGCAGGACGCGCTGGAGCGCCTCGCCCCGCCGCCCGAGGGGGAGGGGGACCGTCCCGGCCTCGCGCTGCTGACGCCGGGGCATGGGGACAAGCTCTGGTACGAGCATGTCGTGCTGGCGCGGGAGTTGTCCTGCGCGCTGGTCGAGGGCGGCGACCTGACGGCCCGCAACGGGCGGCTTTTCCTGAAGACGTTGCGCGGGCTGCGACAGGTGGACGTGCTGTTGCGCCGGCAGGATGGGCGCACCCTGGACCCGCTGGAACTGGAGCCGGGCGGGGGAGGACGCGGCATCGCCGGGCTGATGGACGCGGCGCGCTGGGGTGGGGTGCGCGTCCTGAACGATCCCGGCGCCGGGCTGGCCGAGGCGCCGGGAATGGCAGCCTTCCTGCCGCGGCTCGCTTCGCGGTTGCTCGGGGAAGAATTGTGGCTGCCCGGGGCGGAGGTTCTCTGGATGGGGGATGCCGGGGCGCGGGAGCGTGTCCTGGCGGAGCCGGAGGCCTGGCGCCTGCGTCCCGCCCTGGACGGGACGGTGCCGGCCATGCCCCTGGCCGGTCAGTCGAGGGCGGAGCGGGAGGCGCTGCTCGGCCGCCTGGCGGCGAACCCGGCCGGCTTCGCGGCCTGTGCGGCCCTGCCAGCCTCCCTGGCGCCCTTCGTGACGGTGGAGGGCCGGCTGGTGCCGCGACCCTTCGCGCTGCGCCTCTTCCTCGTGTTCGATGGGGCGGCGTGGCGGGCCCTGCCCGGGGGTCTGGCCCGCGCGCTGTCCGAGGAGGACGTGCGGACCGGCCGCCTGCCCCTGCACACCCCGGCAAAGGACGTCTGGGTCGCGACGGACGAGCAGGACTGGGACATCCTCGGTCCCCGTCACCAGGAGATGGCGCCCCTGCCGATCCGTCGCGACAGCGGCGACCTGCCGAGCAGGGTGGCCGACGACTTCTTCTGGCTGGGCCGCTACCTCGAGCGGCTGGAGGGGGCGGCGCGGCTGCTGCGCGTCGCGGTCCTTGCGCTGGGCGGGCCGGACCCGACGCCGCGGGAGCTGGCGGAACGCCGCAGCCTCGCCTCATGCCTCGCGGCCGCGGGGCTGCTGGCCGAGGAGAAGGCGGCCGAGTTCGGCCACGGGATCACCACGGCGGCAGGCCGCGACCTGCTGGCGAATGCGCGGGACGGCGCGATACTGCCGCGGCAGTTCGGCCATATCGCCCGGCTGGCGGGGCGCCTGCGGGACCGGCTGACGGCCGAGGTGCAGGAGCGGCTGACCCGCGGCCTGCGCCGGCTGGCGGACGCGCTGCGCGCCCTGCCGACCGGGCAAGGCGACCGCGAGGCGCTGGCCGCCTTCGACGCGGTGCTGGTGGACATCCTCACCTTCACCGCGGCGATCGCGGGGCTGGCGGCGGAGAACATGGTGCGCGGCGGCGGGCGCCTGTTCCTCGACCTCGGGCGGCGGCTGGAGCGGACGCAGGCGATCGCGACGGAGATGTCCCACCTGCTGGACCAGCCCGGCGCGGCGCAGCAGCCCGGGCGGCTTCTGCCGGCCCTGCGCCTGTCGCTGGAGCTGCGGGATTCCGTCATCACCTATCGCAGCCGCTACCTCAGCGTGATGCAGCCGGCGACGGTGCTGGACCTCGTGCTGGCGGATGAGGGCAATCCGCGCAGCCTCGCGCACCAGGTCGCGGGGGTGCGCGATCTGCTCGCGGCGCTGGCGGCACCGGACGGGGCAGGGGGCGGCGACCTTTCGGCGCGCGGCGCCGCGCTGTTCGAGGAGGTGCAGGACATGGCGCTCGGCGTGGCGCAGGCACGGCACCAGGCGGAGGCCGCGGCGGCGCTGCCGCCCCGGCTGCACGCGCTCTGCGTGGGGATGGGCGAGCTGTCCGACGCGATCACGCGCCGCTACTTCGCGCTGCTGCCCGCCGTCCATTCCCTGGGGGTGGAGGAGGCCGCGACGCCGGAGCTGCAGGGCACGGCATGAGGTACCGGGTGCGCCACACGACGCGCTACGCCTATGGCGGCAGCGTCGATCTCGGGGCGCAGATGCTCCACCTGATGCCGCGCGACCTGCCGGGGCGCCAGCGCGTGATCGACGCCGCCGTGCGGACGGAGCCGAACCCGGCGCGGCGGGCGGAGGGGACCGACCATTTCGGGAACCGGGTGACCTGGCTGTTCCTGGACCGGCCGCATCCGGAGTTCGAGGTATCGTCCGAGGCGCTGGTGGAGGTGGGCTTCCCCGCCCCGCCGCCGGCGGCGGAGACGCCGGCCTGGGAGGCGGTGGCCGCCGCTGCCCGCGCAGGCGGGGACGGGGCCTGGGAGGCGGCCGAGTTCGCCTTCGGCAGTTCCATGGCGCCGGCCCATGCCGGGGCCGGGGAGTATGCGCGGCCGAGCTTCCCGCCCGGGCGGCCGGTGCTGGAGGCGCTGCTGGAGCTGAATGCCCGCATCCGCCGCGAGTTCACCTTCCGCGCCGGCGTCACCACCATCGCGACGCCGATCTCCGAGATCCTGGAGCGGCGGCACGGGGTCTGCCAGGACTTCACGCATCTCATGCTCGGCGCGTTGCGGGCGCTGGGCCTGCCGGCGCGCTACGTCTCCGGCTACATCCGGACGCATCCGCCACCGGGGAAGCCGAAGCGGCAGGGATCGGACCAGTCGCACGCCTGGGTCGGCTGCTGGATGGGGCCGGAGGCGGGCTGGGTGGACCTGGACCCGACCAACAACCTCGTGGTGCGGGACGAGCACGTGGTGATCGGCTGGGGGCGGGACTACGCGGACATCAGCCCCGTGCGCGGCATCGTGCTGGGCGGCGGCGCGAAGCACGGGCTGGAGGTGAGCGTGGATCTGGAGCCGGCTTGAAGCTGTCGCGCTGACGAGGAAAGGTTGGGGAGAAGGCATTCTCCCGCCGAACGCCTGCGTTTGGCCCCCTCATCTCTTCTTGCCGGGCTGCCGCGGAATGCGGAGATGGGAGAGCCCGTATCCGCCTTCCGCGGCAGCCTGACAAAAACAGAGGGGGCCGGGGGCGAAGGCACGGCCTGAGCCGTTCCCCCAGCCTCCCTTACCCAGGCTCACCGCTAGACCGCACGAGATCGTGGATGAAGCCGAGCTTGGTGATCACCGCGGGCGACAGCACGAAGGGGTAGAGGTCTGGCTGCCCCATGCTGCGGTTGAGGCTGTTCACCGCGAAGGCCAGCGGCAGCCAGTCGTCGATGATGCGGTGGATGTCCGGTTCCTTGTACGGGTCGTAGTTGATCGTCGCGTGCAGGTCGCCGGTCTTGTCGATCTTCGGCTGCACGCGCATCCCGAAGGAGCTGGCGGTCTCCAGCGTGTCGATGATGTGGAGGTAGTGCGCCCAGGTCTCCGCGAAGTCCTCCCAGGGGTGGGTGGTGGCGTAGGCGCTGACGAAGTGGTCCTGCCAGTCCGCGGGCGGGCCCTCGGCGTAGTGGCGCTGGAGGGCGGCCTCGTAGCTCTCGCTGTCGTCGCCGAAGACGGCGCGGCAGGCTTCGAGGCGGCCGCCGTCGCGGACCAGCTTGTCCCAGAAGTAGTGGCCGACCTCGTGTCGGAAATGACCGAGCAGGGTGCGGTAGGGCTCGCCCATGTTCTTGCGCATCATCTCGCGCTCGGCGTCATCGGCCTCCTTCAGCGCGATGGTGATGAGGCCGTTGTCGTGGCCGGTCATGACCTTCGGGCCGGTGGGGTCGGGCGAGTCCGCGAGGAAATCGAAAGACAGGCCCTCCGGGTCGTCCTTGCGGGTGGCAAGCGGCAGGCAGAATCGGACGAGGGTGTAGAAGAGCCGGTGCTTCGCGAATTCGAGATTCCGCCAACGAAACAAGTTCTCCGGCACCGAGGTGTCGGGGATCAGGTGGTTGTGCCGGCAGGCCGCGCAGTAGGTTTCGGCGGAGTTCGCGGGGATCGTCCAGTTGCAGACGTCATACTCCGCGTTCGCGCAGAAGCGGCGCGGTCCGTCGGAGGGGGCCATGGCGCGCCAGGCGTCGCCGTCCGGCTCCATGGCCGAGAGGACGGCGCCATCCGGCAGGTAGCCGAGGCGGAACTTGCACCGCTCGCAATGGGTGTTCTCGAAGTAGAGCAACTGCTCGCAGTTCTGGCACTTGAAGAGCCGCATGCACCGGGCCTTTGGGGAGGGAGGTTAGCGGGTGCAACGCCGCCCCCTCCCACTTGTTGCAGCCGCAGATCAGCCATGCGGCGCCCGGCGCGCCGGGTTGGTCCGTGTGCCCGGCGCTTAGAGGCGGGCGAGGATCTCTGCCTTCTTCGCGGTGAATTCCGCCTCGGAGAGCACGCCTTTGCGGTGGAGTTCGGCCAGACGTTCGAGCAGCGCGAGGGCGTCGCCCCCCGCGGCGGCCTCGGCTCGTGCTTGCATCGCATCTGGGGACGGCGCTGCGGCCAGGTCCGGCGCGGCCGTCCCGCCGCCTTCCGCCCCGACCGGTTGAAGATCCTCGACGCGGATGCTGCCGCGGTCCGTGGAGAAGGTCAGGGACTGCCCACTGCCCTGCTGTTGCGACACCCCGCCAATCCGGTGCTCGCCGGTGTCGTAGAGGGACACGCGTCCGTCCTGGCGGATCGCCAGCCGGCGGGAGGCGGGGAAGTAGGCGTAGTGGGCGTTGTTCTGGCCGCCGCTGGAACTGGGCTGGCCGAGTTCCTCGGGCCACCAGCCACGATGGGAGGAGGGGGTGGGAGCGCCGGCTGGCGGGCTGCCCGGTCCGGCGGCGCGCGTCGCGGCGTCCTCCTGCAGCAGGGCGGAGAGTTCGGTGCAGAGCGCATTCACGCGCGCCTTGAGGGCCTGGTTGAACATGTCGCCGACCATGACCATCCCGCCCCGGGACCACTGACCCATGCCGCCGAGCTCGGGGTGGTGGAATTGCGCCATGGCGCCGCCGCCCGCCTCTAGGGCGCGCAGGAGGGTGAGGGCTGCGTCGGGGCTCACGCCGTGGCGGGCGGCGATGTCCTGGATCTTGTCCCGCAGCGCGGGCGCGAGGTCCTGCATGCTGTCGTCTCCTGACCGGGGGGCGTGCCGTCCGGCCGTGAAGGGTGTGCTCTCGTGCTGGGTGGCGCAGGTGTGACCGCGGTCCGCCGATGTCCAGGCGCGGAAGGACCGGCATTCCGCGATCCGCCGCGCGCCGCGAGCGGTTGGCCAGCCGCGTTTTCCTTGCGGTGCGGCGGGCGCGGGCGATACCGTCCGGGCCACCGCAGCGTGAAGGGAAGCCCGCCCATGCCCGTGACGCGCCGTCCCCTGCTCGCGGCCCTGGCCGGGCTGCCGCTGTTGACCACGAGGAGCCGCGCGATGACGCCGGGAGCCGAGACCGCCCTCATCGTGGTGGACGTCCAGAACTGCTTCACGCCCGGCGGGTCGTTGGCCGTCCCGGACGGGGATGCGGTGGTGCCGGTGATCAACGGGCTGGCGCGCCACTTCGCGAATGTCGTGCTGACGCAGGACTGGCACACGCCGGACCACGTCTCCTTCGCGTCCCAGCACGCGGGGCAGCAGCCCTTCGGTACGGTCCAGGTGCCCTATGGCACGCAGGTGCTGTGGCCGGACCACTGCGTGATGGGGACGGAGGGCGCGGCGCTGCATCCCGCCCTGTCCATCCCCCATGCCCAGCTGGTGATCCGCAAGGGCTACAACCGCGAGGTGGATTCCTACTCCGCCTTCCTGGAGGCGGACCGCAGCACGAAGACCGGGCTGGACGGCTACCTGAACAGCCGGGGCATCCGGCACGTCTACCTCACCGGCCTGGCGACCGATTTCTGCGTGGCCTGGACGGCGCTGGACGCGCGGCGTCTGGGCTTCGAGGCGACGGTGATCGAGGATGCCTGCCGCGCCATCGACCTGCAGGGCAGCCTCGCCCGGGCCTGGGCGGAGATGGAGGCGGCCGGGGTGCGGCGCATCCGGTCCGACGCGATCGGCTAAGGTTTCGCACCCGGTCGGGAACCTTGGCCGGGTTACCGCGATTTCATCCGGAGGATGCCCCAGCTTTTCTCACCGCGTGCGGATGCGCGCCTTCGGCTCGCGGCCGTGGTCGGGGTTGGCCTTGTCCTGGCGGGGGTGGTCACCGCGGCACTGATCGCGCGGTCCGGCACGCGCTGGGCGGTGGGGCAGGCGGTATCCCAGCCGGTGCCGTTCAGCCACGCGGTCCATGCGGGCGGGCTGGGGCTGGATTGCCGCTTCTGCCACGCGGGGGTGGAGCGGCAGGCCTCGGCGGGGATGCCGAGCGCGGAGACCTGCCTGTCCTGCCATAGCCGGGTCTGGAACGTCGCGGCGCAGTTCGCGCCGCTGCGGGCGGCGGTGGCGCTGGGCACCCCGGTGGAGTGGGCCTCGGTGCACCGGCTGCCGGAGCATGTGCGGTTCCACCACGGGGCGCACACGGCGGCCGGGGTGGGGTGCAACACCTGTCATGGGACGGTGCGGGAGATGCCGCGGACGGTGCGGGCGGAGACGCTCAACATGGGATGGTGCCTGGACTGCCACCGGAACCCGCCGGCGCGTTCGGAGGCGGCGCTTGTGGGCGTCGGGCTGCGGGCGCAGAGCTATGTCCATCTCGGCGTGGAGGTCTCGCCGCTCACCCGGTGCTCGACATGTCACCGATGAGCGAGGGCACGCCCTGGCGGAGCCTCGATCCGGACGTGGCGGAGCCGCCCCAGGCCGCGACGGCGCTGCCACTCCCGGCGGAGCGGCGCGGCGTGCTGCGGCTGATGGGGGCCTCCCTGGCGCTGGCCGCCGTTGCCGGTTGCGACGGGCCGGATGAGGTCGGCCATCCCCTGCACGCCCGCCCGCGCTCGGCGGATGGCGAGGCGGAGGGCGCGACCTACGCCACGGTGCTGGAGCTGGACGGGGTGGGTCGCGGCGTCCTCGTCAGAACGCGCGGGGGGCACGCGATCAAGGTCGAGGGGAACCCGGCGCATCCGGCGAGCCTCGGTGCGACGGACATGGTCGCAGAGGCGGCGGTGCTGTCGCTGCACGCGCCGGAGCGGTCCCGCCATGTGCGGCGGGACGGGCGGCCGGTGTCGGCGGGAATGCTGGATGCAGCCCTGGCGGGAGCGCGGGAGGCGCTGATGGCGCGCGGGGGGGAGGGGCTGCGGATCGCCACCGGTCCGGTCTCCTCCCCGACCCTGGGCCGGGTGATCGGGGAGGTGTTGGCGGCGCTGCCGGGCGCGCGCTGGCACCAGCACGATCCGCTGGCGGACGATGCGGCGCTGGACGGGGCGATGGCGGCTTTCGGGCAGCCGGTCGAGGCGGTGCCGGATCTCTCGCGGGCGCGGGCGGTGCTGTGCCTCGGCGCCGATCCGCTGGGGGAGGGGCCGGGGCGGCTGCGATACGCCCGGGACTGGATCACCGGGCGGGCGGCCGGGCGGGAGAGCGGCCGCCTTCCGGCGCTGTTCGTGGCCGAGGCCTCGCCGAGCCTGACGGGAGCGCGGGCCGATCGCCGCATCCCGCTGCACCCGGCGGAGGCGGAGCCTTTCGCGCGGGCGGTGGCGGGGTCCTTGGGCGTGGCGGGGCTGGCGCGGGAGGGCGCGCATCCCGAGGCAGCGGGCATCGCGGCGGCCCTGGCCGCGGCCGGGCGGGAGGCGGTGGTGATCGCGGGGCGCGGGGAGCCGGCGGTGATCCACGCGCTGGCGCACGCGATGAACGAAAGGCTGGGCTGCGCCGGGCATGCGATGCGGCTGTTGCCAAGCCCGCTGGTGCGGCCGGAGCGGATGGGGGATTCGCTCGCGTCGCTCGTCGCGGCCATGGCGGCGGGGGAGGTGACGCATCTCCTGCTGCTGGGCGTGAACCCGGCCTACGACGCGCCGGCGGCGCTCGGCTTCGCGGAGGCGATGCGCCGCGTCCCCTTCTCGCTGCATCTCGGGCTGCGGGTGGAGGAGACGGCGCATCTCTGCGGATGGCATGTGCCGGCGCCGCATCCGCTGGAGGGCTGGGGGGATTCGCGGGCCTTCGACGGCACCCCGACGATCCGGCAGCCGGTGACGGCGGGCGCGGGGGATGTGGCGCGGGGGGAGGTGGAGATTCTCTCCCTGCTTCTCGGCGCGCCGGTGACGGGCCGGGCGGCGGTGGAGGCGACCTGGCGCGCGGCCTGGGGCGAGGCGGGCTTCGCGGAGCGCTGGGGCAGGGCGCTGGAGGAGGGGGTCGCGGGAGAGGCCGCGGTCCCGGTCGCACCGGCGCTGCGGGAGGGGTGGGATCGTCCGGGCGCGCCGGTTCCGCCGGGCCTCGCGGCCGTCTTCGCGCCCGATCCCGGCGTGCGCGCCGGGGCGGAGGCGCATGAGGCGTGGCTGCAGGAGATGCCGCGGCCTCTCACCGGGATCGTCTGGGGCAATGCCGCCCTGCTGGCGCCCGCGACGGCGGCGGCGCTGGGGCTCTCGGCGGGGGATGAGGTCGAGCTGGAGCTGGGCGGTCGGCGTGTGACCGCGCCCTGCTGGCCGGTGCCGGGGCACGCGCGGGATTGCGTGACGCTGCCGCTCGGCGGCGGGCGCCGGGCGGGCGGGCCGGTGGGGGAGGGGCGAGGGTTCGATGCCTATGCGCTTCGGCCCGCGGACGGGGGCTGGGCGGTGCCGGGGCTGCGGCTGCGCGCCACGGGTCGCCGCACCCTGCCGATCTCGACCGAGGGGCATCACCGGCTGGACGGGACGGACGCGGTGCGCGTCGTCGCTCCGGGCGGCGCGGTGCCGCGCCCGGAGCGGGATGCCTCGCTGCATGCGGACTGGCCCTCTCCCGGGCATGCCTGGGGCATGGTGATCGATCTGGACGCCTGCATCGGCTGCAACGCCTGCGCGGTGGCCTGCCAGGCGGAGAACAACGTGCCGGTGGCCGGGCCCGAGGCGGTGGCGCGCGGGCGGGAGATGCACTGGCTGCGCGTGGACCGCTATCACCACGGCGGCGCCGACGATCCGGCCACCACCTTCCAGCCCGTGCCCTGCATGCACTGCGAGCAGGCGCCCTGCGAGCCGGTCTGCCCGGTCAACGCAACGCTGCACGACCAGGAGGGGTTGAACCTGATGGTGCATGCGCGCTGCATCGGCACGCGCACCTGCTCCAACAACTGCCCGTACAAGGTCCGGCGCTTCAACTGGTCCGATCATCGCCGCGCGCTGGACACGCCCGCGCGCAACCCGGACGTTCCGCTGCGTCCGCGCGGGGTGATGGAGAAGTGCACCTATTGCCAGCACCGCATCGTCGCGGCCCGGACCGCCGCGACGGTGGAGGGCCGCGCGCTGCGCGACGGGGAGGTGGAGACGGCCTGCCAGCGCGCCTGCCCCACGCGCGCCATCACCTTCGGCGACCTGAACGATCCTGGCAGCGCCGTGTCCCGCGTGCGGGACAACGGGCGGAACTACGCGATGCTCGGGCATCTCGGGACGCGGCCGCGCACGACCTACCTCGCGCGCGTCGCGGGCGAGGAGCCGCCGGCGTGAGCGCGACCACCACACCGGTCGCCGATGCGGCGCTGCGGCCCGGCGGGGCGGGGTTCCGGATCGCGCTGGCCGGCGCGCTGGCAGGGGTGGTGGTGCTGGCGATCGCGGTGTCGGCGCTGCTGGTGCTGGGCATCGGTATCTGGGGGAACAACGTCCCGCATGTCTGGGGCTTCGACCTGATCGCCTATGCCTGGTGGATCGGGATCGCGAATGCCGCGAGCCTCTTCGCGGCGGTGCTGGTGATCCGGCGGCACGGGCTGCGGACGGCGGTGAACCGCTTCGCCGAGGCGGCGGCGCTGGCCGCGGTGGTCGCGGCCGCCTTCTATCCGATCCTGCATCTGGGGCGGCCCTGGCTGGCGCACTGGACCTTTCCCTATCCCGCGCATACCGGGCTCTGGCCGCAATTCGGCAGCCCGCTGGTCTGGGATTTCTGGGGGATCACGGCGCATGTCGTGGTCACCTCGCTCTTCTGGTTCATCGGGCTGATCCCGGATCTCGCGACGATGCGGGACCGGGCGGCGGCGCGGGGGCGGATGACGGTGGCGCGGGCCTATGGGCTGTTCGCGCTGGGGTGGCGGGGTTCGCTGGCGCACTGGCACCGGCACCAGGCGGCGTACCGGCTGGTGGCGGCGCTGGTGCTGCCGCTGCTGCTCTGGGCGCAGACGGTGGTGGCGCTGGAGTTCGCCACGACGCTCGTGCCGGCCTGGCACCAGGCGCGGCTGCCGCTGCACGTGATCGTCACGGGGCTGCCGTCCGGCCTGGGGATCGTGCTGGCGCTCGCGGCGGTGCTGCGCGTCGCGCTCTCGCTGGAGCGCTTCGTGGACGAGGAGGACATGGACCTGCTGGCGCGCCTCGTCGCCTGCGCGGCGCTGGCGGCCGGGGCGTCCTACGCACACGAGCTGGCGGTGGGGCTGCTGCGGGAGGATGCGGAGACGCGGGCGGCGCTGGTGGCGCGCGCCTTCGGGGTGGGGGCGCCGGCCTATTGGGGTGGCGTGCTGCTGACGGTCGTGGTGCCGCAGGTGCTGTGGCGCGACGCGTGGCGGGACCGTTGCGCCGTGGTGCTGCCGGTGGGGCTGCTCGCCGCCGCCGGGGTGTGGCTGGACCGCTGGTCGCTGGTGGTGGACGGGCTGGTGCGGATGCCGCGGCCCGAGGCGGCGGCCTATCACCCCAGCGCGGCGGAGTGGGGGCTGCTGCTGGGCACGGTCGCGCTGTTCGTCACCCTGCTACTGCTCTTCGGGCGGCTGCTGCCCGCCGTCTCCATGTTCGAGACCCGGCATGAGGAGAGCGAGGCCGAGGCGGAGGAGGAGGAGCGATGAGCCGCCCGCCCGGCCTCGGCGTCATCGCCGAGTTCGCGGATGCCGACGCGATGACGGAGGCGGTGAAGGCCGCGCGCGCCGCCGGCTGGACGGGGCTGGAGGCCTATGCGCCGCATCCCGTGCCGGAGGCGGCGGAGGCGCTCGGCGTCTCCGCGGCGCCGGTGGGATACATCGCGATCGCCGCCGGGGTGTTCGGGGCGGCGCTGGCCTATGGGCTGGAGTGGTGGGTCTCGGTGGGCCTCTATCCCGTGAATGTCGGGGGACGGCCACCGCACGCCTGGCCGGCCTTCCTGCCGACCACCTACCTTGTCGCGGTGCTGTGGGCCTGCGCGGCGGCGCTGGTCGGGATGCTGGCGCTGAACGGGTTGCCGCGGCTGCACCATCCGGTCTTCCACGCGCGGGGCTTTGCCCAGGCGAGCGAGCGGGGGTTCTTCCTCCTGCTCTCGGCGGAGGACCCGCTCTACGAGCGGGAGGCGGCGACGCGCTTCCTGCGGGCGCTCTCGGCGCTGCGCGTCTCGGAGGTGCGGGCGTCTTGAGGCGGGCGGGGGTTCTCCTGCTGCTCCTGGCGGCCTGCGATGGCTGGCCGGAGAGCCCGAAGCCGGCGCCGCCGGCCGCCCCGCCGGAGGGCGCCGTGCCACGCGGCGCGGCGGCGCGGGCGCGGGACCTGGCCGCGCCGGGGCCGCCGGTGGATGCCGGGCTGCTGGCGCGCGGGGCGGATCGCTACGCCATCCACTGCACGCCCTGCCACGGGGCGCGGGGGGCGGGAGATGGGGTGGTGGTCTCGCGCGGGCATCCGCCCATCCCGCCGCTGCCCGCCGATCCCGCCCGCAGCGTGGCGGCGATCGGGACGAATCTCGGGGGCGCCCATGCGATGGCGGACAAGCTGGACCCGCGTGACCGCTGGGCGGTGGCGCGGCACGTGGAGGCGCTGATGCGCGCGGCGCCCTGATGGCGGTCCTGGTGACGCCGCTGGCGGAGGCGTGGCTCCTCGCCTTCCTGCTTCTCGCCGGGCTGGTGGCCGGGGCGATGGCGGTGCTCGCGGCGGGGCTGCTGCTGGGGGAGGCCTGGCTCGGGCCGCTGCGGCCGGCGCTGGCGGCGGTGGCGCGGGTGGCCTGGCTGCCGATCCCGCTCGCGGTGCCGCTGCCCCTCCTGGCGGGGCGGCTCTATCCCTGGGCGGGGCCGGAGGCGGTGACGGAGGCATGGAACACGCCCCTCATCCTGGCCATCCGGGGGGGGGCGGTGCTGATCCTCTGGGCGGTGCTGGGGCGAGTCCTGGCGCGGCCGGGTGCGGCGGCGCGGGGCGCCGGCCTGTCGTTGCTGATGCTCGTCCCGACCGCCGCCTTCGCCTTCGAGGATTGGGGGCTGTCGCGCCATCCCGGCTGGTCGGCGAGCCTTCAGGGGCTGGCCATGGTCGTCGGCAGTGCGGGGGCGGCGCTGGCCCTCGTCACGCTGCCGGCGCTCGGCGCGGGGCGGCTGAAGGAGCCGGAGGCGCGAACGGGGCTGGAGCGCGCGCTGCTGACCCTCGCGGTCGCGGCGCTCTGGCTGGCCTTCGTGCAATTCCTGACGGTCTGGGCGGCGGACCTGCCGAACGAGGTGCCGTGGTTCCTGCGGCGGGCCGAGGGCATCTGGCGCTGGGTGAAGCTCGGCGTCGCGGTGCCGACGCTGCTCGGTGCCATCGCGCTGGCGGCGGTGCCGCAGTGGCGGCCCTGGCGCATGACGGCGGTGTGCGGTTTTCTCCTGCTGCATCATGTCGCGGAGCTGGCCTGGACGGTGCGGCCGGACGCGGCCTCGACGCCGGGCGCGGCCTTCGGGGCGCCGAACGCGACGGTGGACGCGGTGGTGCTCGCCGCCTTCGTGCTGCTGACCGCCGTGGCACTCCGGGCGGCACATCGTGGAAGGGCCGGCCGCGCGGCGCTGGCGGAGAGGGGAGGCGCGCATGGGTGAGCCGGGACTGTTGCCCTATTGCGGGGCGCCGCCCCTGCCGGGCGGGCTGGCGTGGAATCTCGACCCGCTGCTGATCGCCGCCCTGGTCGCCGGGCTGGCGGTGAGCTGGCCGGCGGCGGTGCGGAGCGGGGCGCGCGGGGCGGCCCTGGCGGGATGGGGGCTGGCGGCGGCGGCACTGCTCTCGCCGCTCTGCGGGCTGGCGGTGGCGCTGTTCTCCGCCCGGGTGGCGCAGCACCTGGTCCTGCTGTTGGGGGCGGCGCCGCTGCTGGCCCTGGCGTGGCCGGCGCGGCGGGTTGGGACGGGGACGCTGGCGGGGGCGGCGGCAGGGTTCGCGGTGCTGCTCTGGCTCTGGCACCTGCCCGGGCCCTATGCGCTGACCTTCCGGTCCGACGCGGCGTGGTGGGCGATGCATGCGACGCTGCTGGGCAGCGCGGCGCTGCTCTGGCGTGGCGCGCTTTCTCCGGGGGCGCGGGCGGACGCGGCCCTGCTCGCCGGGCTGGCGACGGCGGCGCAGATGGGGGCGCTGGGCGCCTTCCTGACCTTCGCGCCGCGGCCGCTCTTCGTGCCGCACGCGCTGTCCACGCTGCCCTGGGGGCTGACGCCGCTGGAGGATCAGCAATTCGGCGGGCTGCTGATGTGGGTGCCGGGCGGTGTGCTGTTCGCGGGGCTGGCGCTGCTCGCTCTCTCCCGCGCGCTGCGGCCGGTGCCGGATCGGCGCGCGGCGTGAAGGGACGGCTCGTCCTCCCGCTCCTCGCGCTGGGCGGGTGCAGCGGGGCGCAGGCGCCACTGGATGCCTGGGGCGTGCAGGCCGAGCGCATCGCCGCGCTGTCGCATGTGCTGTTCTGGGGTGGGGGGCTGATCTTCCTCATCACCATGGGGGCGCTGGTCCTGGCCATCGCCGCGCCGGCGCACTGGCGGCAGAGGATGGGGACGCGCAGCTTCGCGATCGCGGCGGGGATCGTGTTTCCTGTCGTCACGCTGACGGCGCTGCTGGCCCATGCGCTGGGGGTTTCGCGCGCGATCATGCGGCCGATGTCGGACGCGCCGATGCGCGTGGAGATCGTCGGGCGGCAGTTCTGGTGGGAGGTGCGCTATCCCGATCTGGGGGAGGGCGCGCTGACGGCCAACGCGCTGCACCTGCCGGTGGGGCGGGAGGTGGAGCTGCACCTGACCTCGGGCGACGTGATCCATTCGGTCTGGATCCCGAACCTGCACGGGAAGATGGACATGATCCCGGGCCGGGTGAACCGGCAGCGGCTGCGCGCCGACCGGACGGGGGTGCTGCGCGGGCAGTGCACGGAGTTCTGCGGGTTGCAGCACACGCTCATGGCCTTCGACGTGGTGGTGCAGGAGCCGGCCGAGTTCGAGGCGTGGGTGGCGCGGCAGCGGGCGCCCGTGCCGGCGCCGGAGACGGCGGCGCAGCGGCGCGGGATGCAGGTCTTCGGGGAGGCGGGCTGCGGCGCGTGCCACGCCGTGCGGGGCACGGAGTGGAAGGCGCGGATCGCGCCGGACCTTTCCCGCGTGGGATCGCGGCTGACGCTGGCGGCCGGGGCGCTGGCGAACCGGCACTCCAACCTGGCGGGCTGGATCGCGGCGCCGCAGGACATCAAGCCCGGGAATGCGATGCCGGCCTACGCGCGCGCGCTGGAGGGGGCCGATCTTCTGGCCGTGACCGATTGGCTGGAGTCGCTGCGCTGATGCTTGTTGAGTTCGGCGCTTGCGGCCCCGGGGAAGGCGTCGCCTTCCTCGGACCCCATCCACCAGGGAGCGAACGCGCTCCCTGGACCCGCGGGTTTCAACAGATCGCGGGGTCCGGGGGGCGCGTTCGCCCCCCGGTGGAGGGTCCGGGAGGCAAAGCCTCCCGGAGCGTCGCCGCATGACCAGGGAGTTGCCGAACCCGCTGCCGCGCCCCGCGGACGAGCTGCCGCGGCTGGAGGCGGCCTGGGCGTTCCCGCGCGGCTGGCGGCTCATCTCGGAGGTGAACAACTCCTTCATCGGGCCGATGTTCCTCGCGACCGCGCTGCTGTTCCTGACGCTGGCGGGGCTGCTGGGGGTGCTGATCCGGCTGCAGCTGGCGGTGCCCGGCCTGCAGCTGATGGATGCGGCGACCTACAACCAGGTGTTCACCACGCATGGCACGGTGATGATGTTCCTCTTCGCCGTGCCGGCGGTGGAGGCGGTGGGGATCATCCTGCTGCCCGCCATGCTCGGCACGCGGGAGCTGCCGACGCCGCGGCTCGGGGCCTATGCGTTCTGGATCTACCTGATCGGCGGGCTGTTCTTCTTCGGGTCGATCTTCTTCGGCGCGGCGCCGGATGGCGGGTGGTTCATGTATCCGCCGCTGACGGGGAAGGCGCATTCGCCCGGCGTGAACACGGACATGTACCTGCTGGGGATCGGCTTCATCGAGATCTCCGCCATCGCGGGTGCGATCGAGCTGATCGTCGGCATCCTGCGCTGCCGCGCGCCGGGGATGACGCTGGGACGGCTGCCGGTCTTCGCCTGGGCGATGCTGGTGTTCGCTGGCATGGTGGTGATCGCGTTTCCGGCTGTCATCGTCGCCTCCACCCTGCTGGAGCTGGAGCGCGCCTTCGGATGGCCCTTCTTCCTGCCGGAGAAGGGGGGCGATCCGCTGCTGTGGCAGCACCTGTTCTGGTTCTTCGGGCACCCGGAGGTCTACATCATCTTCCTGCCGGCGGCGGGCATGGTGTCCATGATCGTGCCGGCGATGGCGCGGGCGCCGCTGGTGGCGCATTCGCTGGTGGTGCTGGCGGTGGTGGGGACGGGGTTCCTCTCCTTCGGGCTGTGGGTGCACCATATGTACGCGACGGGGATTCCGGCGCTCAGCCTCGCCTTCTTCGCCTCGGCGGGGTTCGCGGTGTCCGTGCCGTCCGGGCTTCAGGTGTTCGCGTGGATCGCGACCTTCGCCTCCGGTCGGAGGGTGCGGATCGCGACGCCGACGCTCTTCGTGTTCGGCTTCCTGTTCATCTTCACGCTCGGCGGTCTGACGGGGGTGATGGTGTCCGTCACGCCCTTCGACTGGCAGGCGCACGACACCTATTTCATCGTGGCGCACCTGCACTACGTGCTGATCGGAGGGATGGTCTTCCCGGTGCTCGCGGCCCTGTACTACTGGGCGCCGGCGGTCGGCACGCCGCTGTCGGAACGGATGGGGCGCTGGGCCTTCTGGCTGCTCTTCGGGGGGGTGAACCTCACCTTCTTCCCGATGCACATCTCCGGGTTCCTCGGGATGCCGCGGCGCATCTACACCTATCCCGCGGGGATGGGGCTGGAGGTGTGGAACGCGCTGTCCACGGTGGGGGCGATCGTGGTGCTGGCCGGCGGGGTGGTGCTGATCGTGGACCTGGTCCGCAACTTCCGGCCGCAGCAGGGGGGCGACAACGCCTGGGGCGCGGGCACGCTGGAATGGGTGCCGAACTACAACCACGGCATCCGCAGCATCCCGCGCGTCGAGAGCCGCTATCCCCTGTGGCAGAACCCGCGGCTGTCGGAGGAGATCGAGGCCGGGCGCCACTACTTGCCGGGCACGCTGACCGGGCGGCGGGAGGGGCTGGTGGTCAGCCCGGCCGAGGCGGAGCCGCAATATGTCGCGGTGGTGCCGGGCGCGGGCTGGGCGCATCTCGTCGCGGCGCTGGGAACGGCGGGGTTCTTCCTGGCGCTGACGGTGGAGTGGCTGATCCCGGCGGGAGCCTTTGCGTTGCTGGCCCTGGCCGGGGTGCTGCGCTGGCTGTGGACGGGGACCGATCTCGGGCCGCTTGCGCCGGGGCAGGGGGATGTCGGGGGCGGGCTGGTGCTGCCGGTCTATGTCACGGGGCCGGCATCGCTGTCCTGGTGGGCGGTGTCGGTGCTGATGATGGTGATGGGCAGCTGCTACGCCTGCCTGATCGGCACCTACCTGTTCCTGTGGCTGGTGAACGGGGACGCGATGTGGCCGCCGGCGGGGATGTCGCTGCCCCTGCCGGAGTGGGGGATCGTGGCGCTGGCCCTCTACGGCGCGGCGGGCGGGGTGATGCTGCTGGCCGGCGCGGCGCTGCGGCGGGGCGGGGCGCTGCCGCGATGGGCGGTGCCGGCCGCGCTCCTGCTGCTGGGGGCGGGGTTCGCGGCGGACCTCTCGGCGGTCTGGCGGTCCGGGCTGGCGCCGACGGGCCACGCCTTCGGCGCGGTAAGCTACACAATGATCGCCTGGCAGGGGTTCCACGTCCTGATCGCGGCGATGATGGCGCTCTACGTCCAGGCGCGAGCCTGGGCGGGGATGCTGGACGCGACGCGTCGGCTGAGCTTCGACAACACGACCCTGTTCTGGCTCTACACGGCAGGGCAGGGGGCGGCGGGGCTGGCGGTGCTGCACGGCCTGCCGCGGCTGCTGTGACGGCGTCCGTGGCCCGCGCCGTGGCGTGGCCGGCCGCGGGGCTGCTCGTCTGGGCCGCGCATTTCACCGTGCTCTATGCCGGGCACGCCGTGGCCTGCGAGCGGGGGCTGGCGGCGCATCACTGGCTCGGCCTGCCGCTGGTGCCCGCGGTCGTGGTGGCGGCGACGGCGGTGGCGCTGCTCCTGCTCGGGGCGATTGCCCTCCGTGCCGCGCCGGCGGGCGTGGAGGGGGGCGAGGTGGAGCCGCGCTTCACCCGCTGGTTCGCCGGCGCGGCGGCGGCCATGGCGGGGCTGGCGGTGATCTTCCAGGCCGTGCCGGCGCTGGTGCTGACGGCCTGCGGCTGATCAGGCGCGGGGGCGCAGCCGCGGCTCCGGGCGCGGGCCTTCGCTGTCCGGCCCGAGC
Source organism: Muricoccus radiodurans (assembly GCF_050154705.1). Lineage (GTDB taxonomy): Bacteria > Pseudomonadota > Alphaproteobacteria > Acetobacterales > Acetobacteraceae > Roseomonas > Roseomonas radiodurans. Next base: position 5,098,516 of record NZ_CP189561.1, read on the forward strand.
GGCATGCCCGCGGGAACGGCGGGCAGGCGCCGCGCGCCGAGGGTGAGGAGGTAGGCGGCGGCGTCGCGTGCCTCCGCCTCCGTCAGCCCCGTGCTCGGCATGGCGGAGCCCGGGGAGATCGCCTGCGGGTCGCGGAGCCAGGCGACGAGGTTGTCCGGCGTGTTCGGCAGGTGCCCCGCGACGTAGCCGCGCCGGGCCCATTCCGTCAGCGGCGGCCCGACCCAGGAGGAGGCGCCGCGCACGCCGGGGATCACGTGGCAGGCGCCGCAGCCGCTGGCCGAGACGAGCCGGTGCCCCCGCCCAGGATCGCCGCTCGCCACGCGCAGCGGGGCCGGTACCTCCTGGTCGCAGCCGGCGAGGAGGAACCCTGCCGCGGCCAGGACGAAACGGGCTGCCTCGCGCGGGCGGGTCATGTGTTGGGTCCCATCGGGTTCGCCAACGCGGTGCGGGGCTCCCGGTTCGGTCCCGGCGCTCCAGCCCTAGGAAACAGCGCGACGACGGCCGCGTTGTTCAGACGGCCCGTTACGGGTCGTCTCCATGGTCCGGAAGTTCTTATGCCCGTCGCGCCGCCCAAGGTCCCGCTGCACTATCAGGCCTCCTTCGAGGTGCCGGAGCTCGAGGAGGCCGCGACGACGCAGGACCTGGTCGAGACGCTGCGCGGCATCGTCGAGACGACGAACGCGGATTACGGCTACCCCGTCCGCGCCGTCCACGCGAAGAGCCACGGGCTGCTGCGCGGCGAGTTGCGCGTGCTGGACGGGCTGCCGGACGTGCTGGCGCAGGGCGCCTTCGCGCGGCCCGGCACCTTCCCGGTGGTCCTGCGCCTGTCCACCAATCCCGGCGACCTGCTGGATGACAGCATCTCCGTCCCGCGCGGGCTGGCGATGAAGATGGTGGGCGTGGAGGGCGAGCGGCTGCCCGGCGCCGAGGGCACGTCCCAGGACTTCGTGATGGTGAACGCGCCGGCTTTCGTGGTGCCGACGGCGAAGAAGTTTGCCGGGAATCTGAAGCTGCTCGCGAAAACGACGGACACGCCGCAGGTCTACAAGAAGGTGCTCTCCGCCGTGCTGCGCGGCGCCGAGACGGTGATCGAGGCGGTGGGCGGCAAGAGCCCGAAGCTCGTCACCATGGGCGGGCATCCGAACACGCATATCCTCGGCGAGACCTTCTTCAGCGTCACGCCCTTTCTCTACGGGCCATACATGGCGAAGTTCTCCGTCGCGCCCGTGTCGCCGGAGCTGCTGGCGCTGAAGGACCGCAAGGTGGACGTGTCCGGCCGGCCTGAGGCGCTGCGGGAGGAGGTGATCGCTTTTTTCGCCAGCCAGCGCGGGGAATGGGAGCTGCGCGTCCAGCTCTGCATGAACCTCGAGACGATGCCGATCGAGGATGCGTCCGAGGAATGGCCGCAGGAGGAGAGCCCGTTCATCCCGGTGGCGCGCATCACCGTGGACCGGCAGCCCGCGTGGGACGAGGAGCGGTCGCGGGCGATCGACCTCGGCATGTCCTTCAGTCCCTGGCACGGGCTGGCGGCACACCGGCCGCTCGGCTCGATCAACCGGGCGCGGAAGCCGGCCTATGAGATGTCGTCGCGCTTCCGCGCGCAGCACAGTGGGTGTCCCATGCACGAACCGCGGGCGGCCGCAGACCTTCCGGTGGCCGCAGAATGAGCCGGACCGAGATCAAGCCCTATTCCGGTCCGGCCGGCGGGTGGGGATCGCTGAAATCCGTCGAGGGCATCCTGCTCAAGCAGGAGCGCATCATGACGGGCAATGCGACGCTGCTGAAGCAGAACAAGCCGGATGGCTATTCCTGCGTCTCCTGCGCCTGGGCGAAGCCGGACGATCCGCTGCCCTTCGAGTATTGCGAGAACGGCGCGAAGGCGACGGCCTGGGAGATCACCCGGAAGCGCGTGCCGCTGAGCTTCTTCCAGCGGCACACGCTGACGGAGCTGCGCGGCTGGTCCGACCATGACCTGGAGGCCCAGGGACGGCTGCTGCACCCGATGCGGCTGGACCATGCGAAGGACCGCTGGGTGCCGGTGTCCTGGGAGGACGCCTTCCGGGAGATCGGCGCGGAGCTGCGCGCGATGGACCCGAAGTCCACGGTGTTCTACGCGTCCGGCCGGGCGTCGCTCGAGACCTCCTACATGTGGGGACTCTTCGCGCGGCTCTACGGGCACAACAACCTGCCCGACAGCTCCAACATGTGTCACGAGAGCACCTCCGTCGGCCTGCCCGAGGCGATCGGCGCGCCGGTCGGCACGGTGCTGCTGGAGGATTTCGAGAAGACGGACCTCATCTTCTCCTTCGGGCAGAATGTCGGTTCCAACTCCCCGCGCATGCTGCACCCGCTGCAGGAGGCGGCGAAGCGGGACGTGCCGATCATCACCTTCAACCCGCTGAAGGAGCGCGGGCTGGAGCGCTTCACCAATCCCCAGTCGCCGGTGGAGATGCTGACAGGGTCGGAGACGCGCATCTCCACCCAGTACCACCAGGTTCGGGCGGGCGGCGACATCGCCGCCATCCTGGGCATCTGCAAGGCGATGATCGCCGGGGATGACGCGGCGATGGCCTCGGGCGGGCGGCCCTGGCTGGACCACGCCTTCATCGCGCTGCACACGCACGGCTTCGACTCCTTCGCCGCCACGGCGCGCGACGCGGACTGGGAGGAGCTGGAGCGGCGCTCCGGCCTGACCCGCAAGGCCATGGAGGCGGTGGCGGAGGTCTATTCCCGCTCCGAGGCGGCGATCGGCATCTACGGCATGGGGCTGACCCAGCACCGTTCGGGCGTCGAGAACGTGCGGATGCTGATCAACCTGCTGCTGCTGCGCGGCAACATCGGCAAGCCGGGAGCCGGCGTGCTGCCTGTACGCGGCCACTCCAACGTGCAGGGCCAGCGCACGGTCGGCATCACCGAGAAGCCGGAACTCGTCCCGATGGACCATCTGGGCGAGCAGTATGGCTTCGAGCCGCCGCGAGAGACCGGCATGAACACGGTGGAGGCCTGCGAGGCGATCATCGCGGGCCGCGTCAAGGCCTTCCTCGGGCTGGGCGGGAACTTCATCCGCGCGGTGCCGGAGACGGTGGCGATGGAGGCCGCCTGGCCGGGGATCCGCCTGACCGTGCAGGTCGCGACGAAGCTCAACCGCAACCACCTGATCAACGGGGAGGTGGCGTTCCTGCTGCCGTGCCTCGGGCGGATCGAGGTGGACACGCAGGCGAGCGGCCCGCAGGCCGTGACCTGCGAGGACACGACGACGAAGATCCATGGCAGCCACGGCCTCGTCCCGCCCGCCGGGCCGGACCTGCTGTCGGAGCCGGCCATCGTCGCGGGCCTTGCCAAGGCCACGCTGCCGCCGAACCCGCGCGTGCCCTGGGACGAATGGGTGGCCGACTACAACCGCATCCGCGATGCGATCGAGGCGACCTATCCCGACATCTTCCGGGACTTCAACAAGCGGGTCTTCGACGGGGGCTTCCACCGGCCGCTGCCGGCCCGGCAGCGGGACTGGAAGACGGAGACGGGGAAGGCGAACTTCGTCATTCCCTCCTCCCTCAACGCGGACAAGGACACCGGGACGGATCTGGAGAAGCCGGACGCGCTGCAGCTCATCACCATCCGGTCCAACGATCAGTTCAACACCACGATCTACGGCTACGAGGACCGGTTCCGCGGCGTCAGCGGCACGCGCATGGTGCTGTTCATGAACCGGGAGGACGCGGCCCGGCTCGGGCTGCGGGACGGCGCGACGGTCGCGCTGTCCACGGCGGTGGAGGACAACCTTTCCCGGCGCGTGGAGGGGTTCCGCGTTGTCCACCACGACATCCCGAAGGGGTGCTGCGCGGCCTACTACCCCGAGTGCAATCCGCTGATCCCGCTGTGGCACCATGCGGAGCGGAGCAAGGTGCCGGCCGCGAAGTCCGTGCCCGTGCACGTCCACGCGATGGCGCCGGCCCCGTGACGGATACGCCCGTAATGGCTTCGCCCGTGATGGACTGGCCCCAGCCCCTGGTGCGCCAGCCCCGCGTGGCGGTGTCCGGCGCGGCGCTGGCCCCGGGGGAGCGGGTCCTGGCGGAGGAGACCGCCGTCGCGCTGGCCTATGACGGCGCGACCCACGCGGTGATGATGGCGAGCCCGACGGACCTGGAGGATTTCGCGCTCGGCTTCTCCCTGTCCGAGGGCGTCGTGGCCTCGGCCGAGGCGATCGAGGAGATGGAGATCCTGTCCCGCGGCGAGCTCGGCCTGGAGGTGCGGATGCGGCTGGCCGAGGCGGTGGGCGAGCGGCATCTCCGTCGCCGGCGCGCCATGGCCGGGCCGGTGGGGTGCGGACTCTGCGGCCTCGATTCGCTGAAGGAGGCGATGCGGGCGGTGGAGCCCGTGCGGTCGCCGCTGCGGATCTGGCCGGGTGCGGTGACCGCGGCGATGGAGGCGCTGGATGCGGCCCAGTCGCTGAACCGCGACGCGCGGGCGGTGCATGCGACGGCCTTCTGGCGGCCCGGGGACGGGCTGGTCGCGATCCGGGAGGATGTCGGCCGGCACAACGCGCTCGACAAGCTGGCCGGGGCCCTGGCGCGGGCCGGCGTGGAGGGCGGGTCGGGCGTCGTGGCGCTGACCAGCCGCGTGTCGGTGGAGATGGTGCAGAAGGCGGCGCGGCTCGGGGCGCCGGTGATCGCCGCGATCTCAGCGCCGACGGCGCTGGCGGTGCGCACGGCGGAATCCTGCGGCGTGACGCTCGTCGCCATCGCGCGCGGCGGGCGGTTCGAGGTGTTCACCGGGCATGCGCGGGTGATCGGAAGCTGACCCCGGCGGATTGACCCCTCCTCACGCGCCGGTTACCGCTGGGTTAGAATCAGCGGCTGATGGGGCGGGGTTTCGATGGAGGCGGTGCGCCGGCAACTCCGCGATTGGATCGACGCGGACCAGGATCGGATCGTCGGGTTCCTGAGCGGGTTCCTGCGCGCGAAGTCCCCCAATCCGCCCGGCGACACGCGCGAGGCCTGCGCCTTCGCGACGGCGCTGCTGGCGCAGGAGGGGTTGTCCCACCGGATCGTCGCGGCGCGGGAGGACCTGCCGAACATCGTCGCGAGCGTCGAGGGGACACGGCCTGGCCGGCACCTCGTGCTGAACGGCCATATGGACGTCTTTCCTGCCATCGAGGACCTGCCGGGCGAGCGGAGCCAGTGGAGCGGCGACGTAGAGGAGGGCCGCATCTACGGCCGCGGCGCCTCCGACATGAAGTGCGGCACGACGGCGTCGCTCTTCACCTTCCTGTACCTTTCGCGGCTGCGGGAGCATCTGAAGGGGCGGCTCACGCTCACGGTCGTGTCCGACGAGGAGACGGGGGGGCGCTGGGGCACGCGGCACCTGATGGAGACGATCCCGGAGGAGGTGCTGGGCGATTGCTGCCTCAACGGGGAGCCGAGCGGCGCCGCCACGGTGCGCTTCGCGGAGAAGGGCACGCTGCGCCTCGTCATCACCATCCGGACTCCCGGCGCGCACGGGGCCTATCCGCATCTCTCGGCCAGCGCGGTGAAGATCGCGGGGCGGCTGATGGGGGAGCTGGAGGAGATCACGGAACTCCGCCCCGACCTGCCGGAGCGGGTGGCCGAGCTGCTGGCCTCCCCGGAGGCCAGGCGCGCGATGGAGGAGAGCCTCGGCGCCGGTGCGCCTGACATCGTGGACAAGTCGACGGTCAACATCGGCGTCATCCGCGGCGGGCTGAAGATCAACATCCTGCCGGATGAGTGCGTGATGGAGGTGGAGATCCGGGTGCCGCCCGGGCTCGACCGCGCGCGGGTAATGGAGACCTTCCGCTCGATCCTAGCGCGCCATCCGGAAGCGTCCTTCATCGACCGTCCCGACCACAGCTACGACGCCAGCTGGTGCGACCCGGACGGGGGGATGGCACTGATCCTGCAAGACAACGTGCAGGCGCTGCGCGGCGTGCGGCCGCCGGCGATCGTGTCGCTGGGCGGGTCGGATGCGCGCTACTGGCGCTGGCGCGGCGTGCCCGCCTATCTCTACGGCCCCTCTCCGAAGACGATGGGCCGGCGGGATGAGCACGTCACGGTCGAGGAGATGATGCACGTGCTGCGCGTGCACGCCCTCTCGGCCTTCGATTACCTGACCCGGTGAGAGGACGAGACACGATGATCACGCGCAGGACCGGGGCGAAGGCGGGGCTGGCCGCGGCGGCGCTGCTGCTGGGGCGGGCGGGCGAGGCCGCGGCGCAGGCGAACCGGGACAGCGTGAACATCCTTGTGCGGAATGACTCCGTCGGCTTCGACCCGCACAAGGTGACGGGGCGCGGCGCGGCCGAGATCCTGTTCATGGTGACGGACACGCTCGTCGCGCTGGAGGACGACCAGAAGACGGTTCACCCGCTGCTGGCGAAGTCCTGGACGATCTCGCCGGACGGCACGACCTACACCTTCCAGTTGCGGGAGGATGTCACCTTCCACAACGGGAAGCCGCTGACGGCGGAGGATGTGGCCTTCTCCCTCAGCCGGCTGGTGGCGCCGGAGACGCGGTCGCCGGCGGCCTGGCGGGCGGGGTCGGTGAAGTCCATCACGGCCACGGGGCGGCACACGGTCGAGTACGTGCTGAACCGCCCCTATAACGAGCTGCTGCTGCAGCTGGCCCAGAGCTTCGGCGCCATTATCGACAAGGACGAGGTGGCGGCGCTGGGGAACGAGTTCGGCTCCCGCGCGCTGAACGGCACCGGTCCCTTCCGCTGGGGGGAGTGGCGGCCGCGGGATCGCTTCACGCTGACGCGGAACGACGCCTATCGCTGGGGTCCCGCGGTCTATGAGAACCGCGGTCCGGCCCAGGTGCGGCAGGTCGTGTGGCAGGTGATCCCGGAGGAATCCGCGATCATCGCCGCCATGCAGACGGGCGCGAGCGACATCACCTATGTCGCGCCCGAATGGGCGGTGGAGGGGCTGAAGCGCGATCCGCGCCTGACGCTCGCGGAGCCGCGCGTCTCCAACTACAGCGCCTTCCTGGGGCTGCGGACGAACCGGGAGATGACCTCGGACTTTCGGGTGCGGCAGGCCATGGCGATGGCGGTGAACCGGCAGGAGCTGGTGCAGCGCCTGTGGTTCGGGCAGGCGGGGATCGCGGAATCCTACATCAATCCGGGCACGCTGGATTACTCGGACCAGGGCAAGGTCCGCACGGACCGGGACGCCGCGAACCGGCTGCTGGACGAGGCGGGCTGGACGCGCGGCGCGGACGGCATCCGGGTGAAGGATGGCAAGCGGCTGTCGCCGGAGCTGATCGCCGCCGGTACGCCGGGCTGGCGCACGCGGCTGGAGGCGATCCAGGGCTATATGCGCGCGGTCGGGATCGAGCTGCGCCTGCTGCTGCCGGAGCCGGCGGCGGCGATGTCGCGCATCAACGCCTCCCCGGACTATGACGCCTACGCGCTGTTCCAGCCCTATGGCACGGCGGGGGAGGCGTTGATGTCCTTCCATTCGAGGAACATCCCGGCGCCGAACCGCGTGAACTGGCGCGATGCGGAGACGGACGCGCTGCTGGATGCCGGGCAGGTGGCGTTGTCCGAGGCGGAGCGGGCCGATGCCTATGCCAAGGTGCAGCGGATCGTGGCGGAGAAGGCGCTGGTGATCCCGATCGCGCATGAGAAGCTGTTCCTCTTCGCCAACCGGCGCGTGTCCGGGGCGAAGGTGCACGGCATCTACAATTGCGGAATCTACAAGGGGCTGGACCTGCGGATCGGCCGGTGAGCGAGCTGCTCGCCCCGGATTTCTCGCCGGAGCCCTATTGGTGGCGCGCCGCGCGGCCCGAAGCCGCGGACGTGCCGCCGCTGCCGGGCCGGGTGGATGTGGTGGTGGTCGGGGCCGGCTATGCCGGGCTCTCCGCCGCGCTGGTGGCGGCGCGCGCGGGCCGGTCGGTGCTGGTGCTGGAGGCGCGGGAGATCGGCTGGGGTGCCAGCACGCGCTCGGTCGGGATGATCGGCGGGCGGTTGCGGCAGGGCTTCGCGCCGTTGGCCGCGCGCTTCGGGGAAGAGGTGGCGCTTTCCCTCATGGCGGAGGCGCGGGACGCCTATGCCTGGTTCCTGCGCTTCGTGGTGGAGGAGGGGATCGACTGCGCGTTGCGGCAGAGCGGCCGGCTGGTCTGTGCCTGGACGCCAGAGGACCTGCCGAAGCTCGCGGGGCTGGCGGCGTTCCTGAACGAGCGGATCGGCATCCGGGCGGAGGTGCTGGACCGCGCCGGGTTGCGGGAGGAGTTGGACTCCGATCTGCATCACGGCGCCCTGCGGCTGCCGGATGACGGCGGGCTGCATCCCGCGCTGTATCATCGCGGCCTGCTAGGAGCCGTGCGCGCGGCGGGTGCGGTCGTGATCGGCCACACGCCGATGACCGGCTTCGCGCGGGACGGCGCGGGCGTGCGCGTGGAGACCGGGCGCGGCAGCGTGCTGGCGGGGCGGGTGATCGTCGCGACGAATGCCCATACGGGGCCGGAGCTGGACTGGCACCGGCGGCGGGTGATCCCGGTTGGCAGCTACATGATCGCGACGGAGGTGCTGCCGCCCGGCCTCGCGCAGCGGCTGATTCCGCAGGAGCGACTGGTGAACGACACGCGCGGGCTGGCCTACGCGTATCGCCGCGCGCCGGGGGAGGATCGTATCCTGGTCGGCGGGCGGGCTTCGGCGCGGGATCATGCCGATCCGGGGAAGGTGGCGGCGGGGCTGCACCGGGTCCTGCGGGGGGTGTTCCCGCAGCTGGCCGGGACTCGCGTGAGTCATGCCTGGGGCGGCATGGTGGCCTTCACCTTCGACCGGCTGCCGCATGTCGGGCAGCGGGACGGGGTTCATCACGTGCTCGGCTGCAACGGGTCGGGGGTGGTGATGAACAGCTATCTCGGGCGCAAGGCGGCGGCGATGGCGCTCGGTCTGCCCGAGGCCGCGACGGGGTTCGCGGGGCGGGATCTCGCCGGGGCGCCGCCCTACACGCCCTTCTATCGCGGGCGCGCCTGGTTCATGCCGCCGCTCACGCTCTGGTACGACGCGAAGGACCGCGCGGCGCGCTGGGCCTCGAAGACCGCAAGGAAAGACGGATGACCTTTTCGCTCGCTGCCCGCTGCCCGGAGACGGGCATGTTCGGGATCGCCATCACCACCTCCTCCATCGCGGTGGGGAACCGCTGCCCCTGGGCACGGGCGGGCGTCGGCGCGGTCACGACGCAGTATCGCAGCGACATCCGCTTCGGCCCGCTCGGGCTGGACATGCTGGAGAAGGGGATGAGCGCGAAGGAGACGGTGGCGGCGCTGGTCGCGCAGAGCGAGTTCCCGCAGTACCGGCAATGCGCGGCGGTGGACCGCGACGGCGGCACGGCCTTCCACTGCGGTGCCGACATCAAGGGGCACAATGCGGGGGCGGAGGGGCCGGGCTGCGTGTCCATCGGCAATGTCATCGCCAATCCCGACGTGCCGGCGGCCTGCGTGGCCGGGTATGTCGGGGCGAAGGGCGTGTTCGCAGAGCGGCTGCTGGCCGCGGTGGAGGCCGGGCTGGCGGCGGGCGGAGAGACGCAGCCCATCATGTCCGCCGCCCTGCTGATCGTGGACAAGGAGCGCTGGCCGCTGGTGGACCTGCGCGTGGACTACGAGGAGCGGCCGCTGCGCGCGCTGCGGCGGCTCTGGATGCTCTACGAACCGGAGGTGGATCATTACGTCACCCAGGTGCTGCGCCCGGCGGAGGTGCGGCCCTTGGCGGAGCGGCAGGCCGCGACGGCCGCGGCGGAGGCGCGGGTCCGCGCGATGCTGGCCGCCGGCTGAGACCGCCTCGATCCCTTTCTGATCGGACCGCGGGGTCCGGGGGGCGCGTTCGCCCCCCGGCGGAGGGTCCGGGAGGCGGCGCCTCCCGGGGCCGTCACGGAACACTCCGGAACGACGGCTGGTCTCGTGCGCCGGTCGCCTGCCGGGCAGGCGTCCTGCACCGGCATCCGCACCGATCGCGGGCAAACCCGCTCGCACCGTGACGGGAAGGGCAGGGATCGGTGTGGACCGCGGCGCCGGGCCGGTGCGAAGCTTCCGGCCCTTCCCGCAGGAGGTGCCTTGTGCCGCGTGATGCCGCCGATCCGTTGCTGCTGACGCCCGGGCCTGTCAGCGTGTCCCGCACCACGCGCGCGGCGATGATGACGGACCGGCCGTCCGGCGATGTCGAGTTCCAGGCCGATCTCGCCTTCGCGCGGGCGTATCTCGCGGCCCTGACCGGTGATCCGGCGGGTTACGCGGTGATCCCGGTGCAGGGCAGCGCGACCTATGCGAACGAGGCCGTGGTCGCCTCGCTCGTGCCGCCGGGCGGGGTGCTGCTGATCCACAGCAACGGGGTGTATGGCGACCGGCTGGTGGAGATCTGCGCGCATCTCGGCGTGCCGCACCGGGTGGTGCGCACCGCGCCGTTCACGCCGCCGGATGAGGCGCTGTTCGAGGCGGCGCTGCGGGACGATCCCGCCATCACGCACATCATGCTCGTCCACTGCGAGACGAGCACGGGGGTGCTGAACCCACTGGAGGACGTGGCGGCGCTCTGCCGGGCGCGGGGCGTGGGGCTGATCGTGGATGCGGTCGCCTCCTATGGCGCGGTGCCGATCGAGGCCGGGCGCCTCGGCCTGCACGCCATCACCGTCTCCTCCAACAAGTGCATGGAGGGCGTGCCGGGCATCGGCTGGGTCATCGTGCAGCGGGCGGTGCTGGAAGCGGCGAAGGGGCGCAACCGGTCCCTCTCGCTCGACCTGTGGGACCAGCATGACCATATGGAGCGCACGGGCCTGTTCCGCTTCACCCCGCCCACGCATGTCCTCGCGGCTTTCGCGCAGGCCTGCCGGGAGCACGAGGCGGAGGGCGGCGTGCCGGCGCGGCTGGCGCGGTATCAGCGCAACTGGCGGCGGCTGGTGGAGGGGATGCGGCAGATGGGCTTCGTCGCGGTGGTGCCGGACGAGCACGCCTCGCCCATCGTGGCGACCTTTCGCTTTCCCGAACATCCGGGCTTCTCCTTCCAGGCGCTGTTCGAGGGGATGAAGCGGCGCGGCTTCATCATCTTCCCCGGCCGGCTGGCGCTGGCGAACACCTTTCGCATCGGCTGCATGGGCGCCGTGCGGGAGGACGACATCGGGGAGGCGATGGCGGCCGTGGCGGAGGTGATGGCGGAGATGGGGATCACGGCCTTCGGGCGCTCCGAGGCGGTGCCGGCATGATGCGCGCCCTTGCCGCCGCCCTGGTGGCCGCGAGCCTTGCCCTGCCGGCCGGGGCGCAGACGCTGCGGATCGGCATCGGCGCCGATCCGAACATGCTCGATCCCGCGCGCTCCGGCGCCTTCGTGGACCGCGTGGTCTTCACCGCGCTGTGCGACCGGCTGGTGGACGTGGCGCCCGACCTGAGCTTCCGCCCGGAGCTGGCGACGGCGTGGGCCTGGGAGGATGGGGGCCGCACCCTGCGGCTGACCCTGCGGGAGGATGGGCGCTTCCACGACGGCACGCGGCTGGACGCGGAGGCCGTGCGGGTCAACCTCGAGCGCTACCGCACCGCGCCGGAATCCGTCCGCAAGGCGGAGCTGCGGCCGGTCTCGGCGGTGGAGGCGCCGGATGCGCGCACCGTCCTGATCCGGCTGAGCGAGCCTTATGCGCCGCTGCTCTCGGTGCTGTCGGACCGGTCCGGCATGATCATGTCGCCCACGGCCCTGGCGCGGCTGGGCGCCCGGATCAGCGAGGAGCCGGTCTGCTCCGGCCCCTTCCGCCTGACGCGCCGCGTCCCGCAGGAGCGGATCGAGATGGAGCGCGTGCCGGAGCACTGGAACGCCGCGAACATCCACGTGCAGCGGGTGGTCATGCTCCCGATCCCGGACAGCAACGTGCGCCTGCTGAACCTGCGCGCGGGGCAGCTCGACCTGATCGAGCGTGTGGCGCCCTCGGACGTGGAGGAGGCGCGGCGCGAACGGCGGATCGCGATCACCGATTCCACGGCGATCGCCTACCAGACGATCTACATCAACGTCGCCAGCGGCGGGCTGCGCGATCCGCGGGTGCGGGAGGCGTTGGAGCGGAGCATCGACCGCAACGTCGTCAACCAGGTGGCGATGCAGGGCATGTTCGTGCCGAACAACCAGCCGGAGCCGCCCGGCACGGCGTATCACTTCGCGGACCTGCCGTCCCCACCGCGCGACGTGGAGGCGGCGAAGCGGCTGCTCCGCGCCGCCGGGGCGCCCAGTCCGGAATTCACGCTTCTGACACCGAACAGCCCGGTGGAGAGCCAGGTCGCCGAGATCATCCAGTCCATGGCCGCGGAGGCGGGCTTCCGCGTCCGCATCGTGACGATGGAGGCGGCCGCGATCGTCGCGCGCTCGAACGCCGGGCAGTATGACGCGGCCTTCGGCATCTGGTCCGGGCGCGCCGACCCGGACGGCAACATCGCGCTCTGGGTCGCCTCGGACGGGTTCCTGAACCGTATGGGGTACCGCAATCCGGCTGTCGACGCGGCCTTCCTGGCGGGGCGGCAGTCCACCGACCCCGCCGTGCGGCGCGCGCAATACCATGCGGCGGCTGCGGGCTGGCTGGCGGACCGGCCGATGCTGATCCTGTACCACTACCGCTGGTTCTGGGGCATGCGGGCCGGCCTGTCCGGCTTCGAGCCGGCGCCCGACGGGCTGATCCGCTTCTCCGGGCTGCGATTTTAGGACGGACCTTTCGCGCGACGCGTGTGGGACTCGCTGACATGTGCGGTCCCGTCCGCGTTTCGGCGTGTTTCCGCCCCGCCCTCGGCGCTCCCGCGGGCGAGTCGCCTGTGCTAACCCGCGGTGCCGGCCGAGGGGCTTGCAGGTCGTCTCTTCGGCGCCGTCGTGCGCGAGCAAGATCCTGAGGGGCATGGGACCATGGCAAACAAACCACGCGGCGCTGGACAGCGCCGGAGCAGCGAGGCACCGCGCATGAGCGTCACCACTCCGCCCCCGGCCGCTCCGCGGCCCGTTCCGCCTTCGGGCCTGTTCGGGATTTCCTGGCCTATCCTGGCGGCGGCCGGCGCCGTCGTCGTCCTCCTCATCGTCGGCTGGTCCATGGCGATCTCCCGCGGCGGACGGCTGGAGACGGCGGAGACGAACCTCCGCACCCGCACCGCCCGCGTGACCGAGCTGGAGGGGACCCTCCAGAGGGAGCGGCAGGCCGCCGGCGATCTGCAGGCATTGACGCAGCGCACGGAGGCGGCCCGCACCGCCAGCACCGCGACGGAGACGCGGAACCGCGAACTCGCGGCCGCCGTCACCCAGGCGGAGGCGCGGGTCGCCGAGCTGGGGCAGCAGGCGAGCGCGGCCGAGGCGCGCGTGGCCGAGCTGACGAACGCCGCCAACGCGGCGGAGGCCCGCGGCAACGAGCTGCGGCAGGCGATCGAGACGCGGCAGGCGGAGCTGCGTCAGGCGACGGAGGCGGCGAACGCCGGCCTCGCGCAGCTCCGTGAGCAGACGACGGCGGCGGAGGCGGCGCTGAACGAGCGCCGCGCGGAGCTGGCGCGCCTCGGCACGCAGCAGGAGGCGGCGAACAACGCGCTGCGCGAGGCGGAGGGGCGCGCGACGGACCTCCGTGCCCAGGCCGAGGCGGCGCAGGGCCGCGTCCAGGCGCTGGTGACCGAGGCCGGCCAGGCGCAGGAGACGCTGACCACCCGTCAGGCCGCGGTGGCCGGCGCGGAGAGCCGCGCGCAGGCGCTGCGCGACGCCCTCGCCACGGCCGAGTCCGAGCTGGCCGCGCGGCGTGAGGCGCTGACCGGCGCCGAGGCGCGGCTGGCCGAGGTGACCCGCGCGAGCGAGACCGCGGCCGAGCAGGTCCGCACGCGGGAGGGCCGCTCGACGGAGCTGACCCAGGCGGCGACGGCGGCCGAGGCCCGGCTGAACGAGCTGCGCACGGCGACGGAGGCGGCGGAGACCGCGCGGGCGGCCGCCGAGACGCGGCTGAACGAGGTGCGGTCCGCGCTGGCGGCCTCGGAGCAGGGCGCGGCCGAGGCGGCGCGCCGGATGGCCGAGGTGGAGCAGCGGGCGGCGTCGCTGCGGAGCCAGGTGAGCGAGGCGGAGGCCGCGCTGGCCGGCCGCCAGCAGGGCCTGGCGCAGGCGGAGCAGCGCCTGGCCGCCCTGCAGCAGGAGGTGGCGCAGGCCGAGAGCACCCTGGCGAGCCGCCGGTCCGAGACCGAGGCCGCGGCCACCCGGGCCGCCGAGGCCGCGCGCGGCGTGGAGGAGGCGACCGCCCGTGTCCGCACGCTGGAGGGCCGCGCCGCGTCGCTGGAGGCGGACGTCGCCGCCGCCAACACGGGGCTGGAGCGCCTGCGCAGCGAGGCGTCTGGTCTGGAGCAGCAGGTCGCGGCGCGGCGCCAGGAGCTGACGGCGCTCGAGGCCGAGGCGGCGCGTCAGCGCGCGCCGCAGAACGCGCCGGTGCAGAATGCCCCGGCGCCGAGCACCCCCGCGCAGGATGCCCCCGCGCAGGATGCTCCGGCGCAGGGCGCGCCGGCGTCGGGAAGCGGGGCTCCGGCGACCACGACCCAGCCGTAGTGGTTCTCCGGGGGATGCCGCCCGCGGCATTCCCCGGATCGGTGTGCGGGGCCCCTCGCCGTGTTCCGCCGCTGCGGGAGGCAGGGCCGGCGCGGCCCGCGGGAAGGATCGCGGCACGGCTTGTGCCTGCCGCCTCGGCCGATCAGCCTGCCGACCGACGGCCTGGCGGTATACGGAGATCGGAATGCACGCGGCGGATGGATCAGGCCGGAAGGGTGCGGGGCGGGCCGCGCCGGGTGGCGGCGGTGGGCGGGGCGTAGCCATCCCGCGGCGCGCGGTGCTCGCGCTGTCCGCCGTGGCGGCTGCCGGACCGGCGGCCGCGCAGGCGCCCTGGCCGACGCGGCCGGTCCGGATCGTGGTGCCCTTCGCCGCGGGCGGCAGCACGGACGTGTCCACCCGCATGCTGCTGCCGAAGATGACGGAACTGCTCGGGCAGCCGGTCGTCGTGGAGAACCGCGCGGGTGCCGGCGGGACGATCGGCTCCGACACGGTGGCGAAGGCGGCGCCCGATGGCACGACCTTCCTGATGGGCACGATCTCCACTCACGTCCTGGCGGTCGGGCTGTACCGGGAACGGCTGCCCTACGACCCCGTGCGGGATTTCGTGGCCGTGGCGCCGACGGTGCTGGTGCCGATCTGCATCACCGTTCACCCCTCGCTCGGCGTGACGGACCTGGCGGGCTTCATCCGCCTGCTGAAGGCGAATCCCGGCCGCTACGCCTATGGCACGGGCGGGGCGGGCGGTTCCGCGCACATCGCGGCGGTGTCCTTCCTGAACGCGATCGGCGCCGAGGCGACGCATGTGCCCTATCGCGGCAGCGCGCCCATGCTCTCGGACCTCGTGGCCGGGCAGGTGGCGGTCGGCTTCGACACGCCGGCGCTCATCGCGCCCTATCACAATGACCGGCGGCTGCGCTGCCTTGCGATCGCGACCGACACGGGATCCACGCTGATGCCGGACGTGCCGACCGCCGCCCAGGCCGGGCTGCCGGACTACAAGGCCTATTCGTGGTTCGGGCTCTTCGCGCCGCCCGGCACGCCGGACGTCATCGTGACGCGGATGAACGCGGCGCTGCGCACGGCGCTTCTGGAACCCGCGACGGTGCAGCGCCTGCGGGAGCTGGAGCTTCCGCCGATCCAGGAGGGCAGCCCGGCCGAGTTCGCGTCCTTCCTGCGGCGGGAGCTGGATCTCTGGGTTCCCCTCGTCCGCGCCAGCGGCGCGACGCCGGACTGAGAGCCACAGGGAGCGGCGGCGGGCGGGGCGCGGCGACTGGCCGTTGGCGCATCCGGTTTCAGAGGCGCGCCGGGTCGGCCCCGGGAAGCGGGCGACCAGCCCCGCCGGGCGTGGAGATTCCCGGATTGCGGGACTTCCGGCGTGTCCCTAAGCTTTGCCGCAGGGAGAACGTCGCATGATCCATCCTGCTTCCGTTCGGGCTTGCGCGCTGCCGCGATGACCGATGCCCCGCCCGCCGCGGCGCCGGTGACGGCCGCCAGCCTGCCGCTCGGGGGCCTTCGCGTCCTCGACCTGACGCTCGCGCGGGCGGGACCGACCTGCGTGCGGCACCTCGCGGATTGGGGCGCAGAGGTGATCCGCATCGAGGCGCCCGCCTCCGAGTCCGGCGAGATCACCGGCCGGCATGACGGCTTCGACCACCAGAACCTGCACCGAAACAAGCGCGCGATGGTGCTCGACCTGAAGTCCGAGGAGGGGCGCGCGATCTTCTACCGCCTCGCGGAGAAGGCCGACGTCGTCATCGAGAACATGCGTGCCCAGGTGAAGTACCGGCTGGGCGTGGATTACGAGACTCTGCGGAAGATCAACCCGCGCATCGTCTACGGCTCCATTTCCGGCTTCGGGCAGGACGGGCCCTATGGCCACCGCGCCGGCGTGGACCAGATCGCGCAGGGCATGGGCGGGCTGATGTCCATCACCGGCGCGCCCGGTGGCGGGCCGATGCGCGTTGGCATCCCCATCGCGGACCTGACGGCGGGCAACCTCCTCGCGCTCGGCGTGATGATGGCGCTGTATGACCGGCAGCGCACGGGCGTGGGCCGCTGGGTGCACACCAGCCTGCTGGAGGTGCAGGTCTTCATGCTCGACTTCCAGGCGTCCCGCTGGCTGCTGGCGCAGGAGGTGGCGGGGCAGGCGGGCAACGACCATCCGACCTCCATCCCGACCGGCGTCTTCCCCACCGCCGACCGGCCGATCACGCTGGCGGCCTCCTCGCCCCGGCAATGGGAGCGTTTCTGCGAGGCGCTGGGCCGGCCGGAGTGGAAGGACCGGACGGAGTGGAGCACGCGCGACGGCCGCTCGAAGGAGCGGGCGGCGATCAACGCCGCCATCGCCGAGGTCACGAAGGAGAAGCCGAGCCTGCACTGGGTGGAGGTGCTGGACGGCGCCGGCATTCCCTGCGGCCGGATTAACACCATCGACCAGGTCTTCGCCGACCCGCAGGTCCAGCACCTCGGGCTGGCGCAGCCGGTGACCCATCCCCGGCTGGGAGAGCAGCAGTTGGTGGGCACGGCGATCAACATGGCCGGCGTGCCGGATGCCATCCGAATGCCGACGCCGGACCCCGGCCAGCACACGGACGAGATCCTGGCCGAGATGGGCTACGACGAGGCGGCGGTGGCCGCCCTGCGCGCGAAGCGCGTGGTTTGACGTCGCGCGCGAAGCGCGTGGTTTGACGTCGCGCGCGAAGCGCGTGGTTGATGTTGCGCGCGAAGCGCGTGGTCTGAGAAGGACGCAGACATGGACGGCATGACCCCGGCGGCCCAGAAGATCCTCGCGCGCAAGGAGGACGGGATCGGCTGGCTGACCTTCAATCAGCCGGAGAAGCGCAACGCCATCTCCATCGAGATGTGGGACATGATCGGCGCCGCGCTGTCGGACTTCTCCGCCGATCCTGACGTGCGCGTGGTCGTGATGCACGGGGCGGGCGGCAAGGCTTTCGCGGCCGGCGCCGACATCAGCCAGTTCGAGAAGGTGCGCTCCGACGCTGCGGCGCAGGAGGAGTATGGCCGCCGCAGCGGCGTGGGGCGGGAGGCGATGGGGGCGCTGCAGAAGCCGCTGATCGCGATGATCCAGGGCTTCTGCATCGGCGGCGGGATGGCGATCGCGCTGCGGGCGGATATCCGCGTCGCTTCCTCGGACAGCCAGTTCGCGATCCCGGCGGCGAAGCTGAGCATCGCCTACCAGTACGATGCCCTGCAGCGGCTGGTGGCGCTGACGGGGCCGGCGGTGGCGAAGGAGATCATGTTCACCGCGCGCCGCTACACGGCCGCGCAGGCGCTGGCGATGCGGCTGATCAACACGGTGGTGGAGCCGGAGGAGTTGGAGAGCACGGTGCGGGCGCTGGCAGCCGAGATGGGGGCGAATGCGCCGCTCTCGATCCGCGCGTCCAAGGCGTCCATCGACCAGATCGCGGGCGACCCCGCGCTGCGGAACCGCGAGGCGATCGCCGCGCTGGAGCGCGCCTGCTTCGACAGCGCCGACTACGCCGAGGGACGCCGCGCCTTCATGGAGAAGCGCAAGCCCGTCTTCCAGGGGCGATAGCGGCGGCGCCGCGGCTTCCGGCCAAAGGCTGAGGAGAGGGGATGTCCGCGTTCGCTCCCGGAGCGTGCGGCTCCTGACAGGTGTCGGCTTGCGAGGCGAGGGACGCGGTGTCGGTGCCGCGTCCTCCGCGTCCGCCCGCGGTCGCGAATGGGCCGTCTCCTGACTCGTCGGTCGGCGTTCCGCAGCAACTCCATGTCGAGCAGCCGCACCTAGGGCTGGCCGCTGCGGATGCCGGCGTCGAGCACCCGACCGGCCGAGACACGCTGCGCATTCACCAGGTGATCAACGGAGACCTGTTCAGCCAGGCACTCGTGCCGAGCTGATCCAGCACGAAGCGCGCGACGTCCTCTCGCGACACGGTCCCGCCGTGATGGTCGGAGAGATCGGTCAGCGCGCGCACCTCCCCGCGGCCGGGCTTGTCGTTCAGGACGGCGGGCCGGACAAGGGTCCAGTCGAGCCCGCTCTCCCGCACGATCGCTTCCTGGCGGTTCTTGTCCGCATAGACCCTGCGCAGCAGGAGCGGGAGGATGAGGCGGTCGAAGAGGAATCCGCCATGCCCGGCACTGTCGCCGGCGCCGATGCCGGTGATGCAGACCAGCCGCGCGACGTTCTGGGCCTTCATCGCGCTCACGAGGGCGCGCGTCGCGGCTGAGAGGAGCGTCACCTCGCGGAAGGGGCTGGCCGGCGTGCCGAGGGCGCTGACGACCGCGTCGCGGCCTTCGAGGGCTGTCCGCAGCACCGCTTCGTCGCGGGCGTCCCCGATGACGGTCCTGACGCCGTCCAGATCGCGTCCCTTCTCCGGTGAGCGCACAAGCGCGGTGACGTCGTGTCCGCGTGCAAGGGCTTGGCGGACGATCAGGCGACCGGTGCCGCCGGTGGCGCCGAGGACGAGAAGGCTCGACCGGGCAGCCGGGAAGTCATGGTCCGCTGCGGTGTTCATCGATGTCTCCTGGGACCGCCTGGATCAGATCCGGCCCTCGGCCAGCAGCGCGCGCGTGCGCTTCAGCGTGGACAGCAGGGCGGCCTTGTAGCCCTTGTCGCTGTCGAACTGGTCCTGCTCGGCCCGCTCCTCCGGGCCGTTCGGCTCCCGGCCGCGCAGGCCGAGGTAGCAGTAGAAGCGGAGCTGGAGTGCGCCGGCCTCGTCCTCGAACAACTCGTTGATGATGGCTCCCTCGCGCGGGCCGGTCGCCTGGAAGAAGGTGACCTTGCGGCCTGGCTCGAGGACGATGATCTCGCGCAGCTCCTCGCCCGCGATCGTCGCCTCGCGAACGAGGTGCGTCGCACTCTCTTCGACAACGTCGCAGCGCGTGCAGAGGCCCGGGGGCAGGAACAGGCGGGCGTCGCGGGCCTTGAGCACGAGGCCGGCCCAGGCCTGCGCGCGGGTCAACTCGGTCTCGCCGTCCGGGTTCACGGGGATCGTGGCGGTCGAATAGATCATGGGGATCGCTCCAGAAGGGGTGCCGAAGGGGCGTCCCTGAAATGACTGGTCCACCGTTGGCGCGATAGGCGGTATTCCTGGACGTCCTGTCTCACCGGTGGAACATATGGACCTGCTCGCCCTCGCGGACTTCAACCTCGTCGCCCGGCATGAGGGGTTCGGACGGGCCGCGCGCGCGTCCGGACGCCCGAAGGCCACCCTGTCCCGGCGGGTCTCGGAGCTGGAGAGCAGCCTCGAGCTGCGCCTGTTCGAGCGCGGGGCGCGCAGCCTGAAGCTGACGCAGGAGGGCCGAGCCCTCTATGAGCGCACCGGGGCTCTTCTCACCGAGCTCGACGAGGCGGCTGCGGCGATCGCGTCCGGCATGGACAGGCCGCGGGGGCGGCTGCGGATCAGCGCGCCGCTGCTTTTCTCGCAGACCGCGATGGGAAGGCTGGCGGCGGAGTTCGCGCTGACGTTTCCCGCGGTCCGGCTCGAGGTCACGACGGAGGACCGCGCCGTGGACATGGTCGAGGAGGGCTACGACCTCGTCATCCGGGTGAACCCGGATCCCGACGAGAGCCTAGTCGGACGGATCTTCCTGCGGGACCGCTTGGTCGTCGTGGCGAGCCCGGCGCTCGCCCGTCCGGCCGACGGTTCGGCCGTTCCGGCGGTCGTGCGCGGGGTGGGCGATCGGGTCGCGGCCTGGGACGTGAGGGGCCCGGGCGGCCGATCACGGATCGCCGTCGATCCCGTCCTCGGGCTGTCATCGCTCGTCATGGTTCGCGATGCCGTCAGGGCGGGCGTCGGCGCTGCACGGCTTCCGGTGTCGCTCGTGAGCCATGACCTGGCGGCCGGACGGCTGGTGCACTGGGGCGATGCGGATGCCCCGGAGATCGCGCTCTGGACGCTCTATCCGTCGCGGCGGCTCTTGAGCGCGCGTGTCTCCGCCTTCCTCGGCCATCTGAAAGAGGCGTTCCCGAAGGGCACGCCGGATGAGCTGGCGGCCTATATCGGGACCTGAACCGCCGGGCGGCCGGCTGTCGCGTGATATCGGCAGGAGAAGCACGCTTCCCGCGGCGAGCTTCGCGTCCGGGCGGCGCCCGCTACCGGGACCAGCCAGGTTGCTGTCGCCCTTCAACCGCGCGGAGAACCGTGCGCCTATGCTGGTTCGAGGATGTGCTGATGGGCGCTCCGCGAAGCGGGTATTTCCTCCGCGGTAGCGATGGGGCTGGGGAGGGAATGCCAGACGCGGCATCGCGCAGCCCAGCAAGGCGAACGCCGGGCGCCATCCGTGTCGCCCAGCAGGGAGGGACAGGAATTGGCGCTGCGTGGCTGGGCGACCTTCGCATGGCAGTCCGACTACGGACAATTCTACCTCATCGACTGCGAGGATGAGGCCTTCCGCGCACCGGTCGAGATCACGGCCGAGATGGAGCGGCGACGCGTCGTCGCTCCTGCATCCGGGCTCGTGGTCTACACCGAGGGCTGCCTTCAGCAGCATATCCGCATCTCCATCCACGACGCGGAGCCGGATCATCCGCCGGCAGAGCCGATGGGAGGCGAACCATGGACGCAGATCGAGACGATCCGGGCCCGGTTGCCTTCGCGGCGTTTCACCCTCTCGAGCCCGTCGATGCCGGACCCGCTGCCCGCCGGGCCGCATTTCATCGTCGACACCGACATCGTCATCATTCGCGTGCACTGGATGGAGTTCCAGGGCAGCCGGGATGACAGCGTCCCCGTCGCTCCGGACGTCATCGAGATCACGATCTGGCCCGGCTAGTCCTCTGCGCGCCGGCGCGGCAAGGGCTGGCCGGGGCCGATGGTCCACCGACGCCAAACGCGACGATCTGATCAGCCCGGAAGGAAACGCCGCTTCCGCCCGCTGGGCAGGGCGCCGAAGGGCGGAATGCCCCGGCCGTCAGTCCCCTTCGGACGGGTCGTACAGCACCCCGGCCGCCGCGAAGCCGCCATCCACGTTCAGCACGTGCCCCGTGACGAAGCCCGCATCCTCCGAGCAGAGGAAGGCGACACCGCGAGCGATGTCCTCCGGCGTGGCGTAGCGCTTCATCGCCATGCGGTTCAGGAAGGCCGCGCGCTGCCGCGGGCCGTGGGCGGTGCGCGCGATCTGCGTCGGGCCAGGGGCGACGCAGTTCACCAGGATGTCGTGCTCCGCCCACTCCATCGCCAGCACGCGGGTCATGTTGATGATCCCGCCCTTGCTGGCGCCATACGCCACGCGCCCCGTCCCGCCGAACTGGCCGGAGACGGAGGAGATGGTGACGATCCGCCCGCCCTTGCCGTGCGCCACCATCGCCCGCGCGGCCGCCTGGGCGGAGACGAAGCAGCCGGTCAGGTTGGTGGTGACGATCCGCTCGAAGGCGGCGCGGGTCATGTCGAGCGCGGGGGAGCGGTCGGTGATGCCGGCGTTGCAGACCGCGAGGGTCAGGGGGCCGAAGCTGCGTTCGGCCGCGGCGACGGCGGCGGCGGCCTCGGCCTCCTCCGCCACGTTCATGCGGAAGGGCGCGGCACGGCCGCCGGCCGCGGCGATGGTGTCCGCGACCGAGGTGGCGCCGG
Source organism: Muricoccus radiodurans (assembly GCF_050154705.1). Taxonomy (GTDB): domain Bacteria; phylum Pseudomonadota; class Alphaproteobacteria; order Acetobacterales; family Acetobacteraceae; genus Roseomonas; species Roseomonas radiodurans. Next base: position 5,120,608 of record NZ_CP189561.1, read on the forward strand.
CCTCGTTCAGGTCCGCGACCAGCACGGCCGCCCCGCGTTCCGCCAGCAGGCGGGCGGTGGAGGCGCCGATGCCGGAGCCGCCGCCCGTCACCAGCGCGACATGGCCGGACAGGCTCATGCGGCCGCCTCCTCGATGGCCACCACGCGAGCCGGGGCGCCGTCGCTGTCGGGCAGGCGGATCGGCAGGCCGACGAAGAGGCAGCGCGAGGCCTGGAGCGCGCCCGTGTTCGCGAGGTACTCGAACATGATCACGCCGCGCGCGAGCAGCCGGTAGTGGGTGACGTGCTCCGGCAGGGGCGGACGCTTCTCCCCGGTCAGGAAGAAGCGGATGCAGTGGTCCTGCGGGAAGTCGAAGGCCACGGCCTTCACGCCGCGGCCGTAGAGGAACTCCGCGGCCCCATCGGTCATCCAGGGGGATTGCAGCCAGAAGTCGGGCGTGTCGATGCTCGCCCGCTCGTCCCACCGGGTCTTCAGGATGGCGATGTCGCCGCGGCGCAGGCCGTGGGCGGCGGCGGCGATGCGCTCGGCCTCGATCGGCGCGTTGGCGGGGACATCGGACAGGTCCAGCACGGCGGCCTCGCCGATCGTCATGTCCGGCGTGATCGCGTCCGTGGTGAAGCCCTCCGGGTCCACGTGGCGGGGGCTGTCCATGTGGGTGAAGGCGTGGACGTTCCAGCCGGCCCAGGTGGCCTGCCCTGCGCCGGTGTCATGGGACTTGGCCAGGCGCCGCTCCACGTCCCAGCGGAAATGGCCGGTGCGGACCGGGGTGGAGAGGTCAACGACGCGTCGCGGCATCCGGGTCAGTCATCCTTCCAGGGGCGCTCGGCCCAGAGGCGGCGGAGGGAGTCCGCTTCCGCCATGACGTAACGGCGAAGTTCGTCGCCGGACATGGCGCGCAGGGGCTGGCCGAGGCGCAGTGCGTCCGCCTGCCAGCCGGGATCGGCCATCATCGCCGCCAGCGCCGCTTCCAGCCGGGCGCGGATCGGCGCGGGCGTCGCGGCGGGCACGACGATGCCGCGCACCACGCCGCCGATGATGTCGAAGCCCTGTTCCCGGAAGGTGGGGATCTCCGGGGCGAGCGTGCCGCGGTCGGCGGCGGCCTGGGCCAGCGGGCGGGCCTGTCCCTGGCGGACGAGTTCCAGGCTCTCCCCGATGTTCATGGCGGCCACGGTGATGTGGCGCCCGAGCAGGGCAGTGACGGTCGGCGCCTGACCGGTGAAGGGCACATGCGTCATCCGCGCTCGCGCCGCGCGCTCGAAGGCGATCATCAGCAGGTGGTCGTCCGACCCGATCCCGGCCGTGCCGACCGAGACGATGCCGGACTGCGACCGCGCCATGGCAGCCAGGTCCGAGAGCGTGCGAAGCGGGCTGTCGGGCGCGACGAAGAAGCCGCCGGGATCGTCCACGACGGAGCCGAGATAGGCGAAGTCCTCCAGCCGGTAGCGCGGCTGCCGCTCGATGGTGATGGTCTGGAGGGAGGGGATGATGACCACGCCCATGGTCAGGCCGTCGGGCGGCGCGGTGGCGACGGCGGTGTAGCCGACCTCCGCGCCCGCGCCGGGGCGGTTGAGGATGACGAAGCGCGCGCCGGGCAGGTGCTTTTCCAGGTAGGGCACCATGGCGCGGGCCATGACGTCCGTGCCGCCGCCGGGCGGGAAGGGGACGACGAAGCTGATCGGGCGATCCCCGGGCCAGGGGGCCTGCGCCTGCGCGCTGCCCGCGGCCACGAGCCCCGCTGCCAGGACGTGACGCCGACCCAACTGCATCATCTCGTTCCCTCCAGGATTTTCCGGGGAGGCTAGCGGCCGTGCCGCCGCTCGAACAGGGGCGGGGTCAGCCGCAGCGGACGGACATGCCGCCATCCACGACCAGTTCCGTGCCGGTGATGAAGCGCGCCTCGTCGGAGGCGAGGAAGAGCACGGCGTTCGCGGTGTCGCGCCCGTCGCCGGCGAAGCCCATGGGAATGCGGGCGAGGCGCTGCTTGATCAGCGCGTCCACGTCGCCGCCGGCGCGCTGGCCGGCGAGGCGAACCTCCACCATCGGCGTGTGCATCTGGCCCGGCACCACCGTGTTCACGCGGATGCCCTTGGCGGCGTACTGGATGGCGACCACGCGGGAGAGCTGGATCACGCCCGCCTTGGAGGCGGCGTAGGCTACCTGCGCCGCCCCGGTCCAGCGAATGCCCGAGGTGGAGGCGAGGTTCACCACGGCGCCGCCGCCCTGGCGTTCCATCACCGGCAGGACGTGCTTGAGCATCAGGAAGACGCTCTTGAGGTTCGTGTCGATCTGGAGGTCCCAGACCTCCTCCGACATCTCGACCGGGCCGCCGGCGGCGGAGCCGCCGACGTTATTCACCAGCACGTCGATGCGGCCGTGACGCTCGGCCACCTCGGCGACGGTGCGGGCCATCGCGGCACCGTCGAGCACGTCGAGCGTGCCGGGCTCGAAGCGACCGCCGTCCTCGGCGATGCGCTCGGCCGTTTCCTTCATCGAATCGGGGTTGCGGTCCAGGCCGATGACCGTCGCGCCCTCCTTCGCCAGGCCGACCGCGATGGCGCGGCCATTGCCCCAGCCCGGGCCGACGGAGCCGGCGCCGGTGACGATCGCCACCTTACCCTCGAAGCGCTTCGCCATGGTCTTCTCCCCGTCAGTCGAGCACGATGTTCGCGGCCTGCGCCACGCGCCGCCAGCGCGCGATCTCGGCCCGCTGGAAGGCGCCGTATTCCTCCGGCGTGCCGCCGGCCACGGTGTAGCCACCCGATTCCAGGGCTTCCGCCACGGCGGGCTCGCGCAGGATGGCGGTGATCTCGGCGGCGATCTCCCGCAGCAGCGGCGCGGGCGTCGCGGCCGGTGCCATCACGGCCTGCCAGGAACTCACGTCGAAGTCGGGGAGACCGGCCTCGGCGGCGGTCGGCACCTCCGGCAGCAAGGGGCTGCGCCGCGCCGCCGTGACCATGAGCGCGCGCAGCCGCCCGTCCCGCACCGGGCCGATGATGGAGCCCAGACCCTGGAAGGAGATGGGGACGGTGCCGGCCAACTGGTCCATCACCGCCGTCGCGCCGCCGCGGGAGGGGACGTGGGTCGCCTCTGTCCCGGTCATCTGGGTGAAGAGCTCCATCGTCAGGTGGGGCGAGGAGCCGATGCCGCTGGTGGCGTGGAAGACGCGCCCGGGCCGTGCCTTCATCCAGGCGACGAGTTCCGCGAGGTTGGAGACCGGCGCCACGGCCGGATTCACCACGAGCACGTTGGGCGTGGTCACCGCGAGCGTCACCGGCGCGAAGTCAACCAGCGGATCGTAGCCCGGGTTGCGGTAGAGCACCGCGTTCAGCGCGAAGGCGCCGATCGAGCCGACCATCATCGTGTGCCCGTCCGGCGTCGCGCGGGCGAGCAGCCGCGCCGCGACCTGGCCGTTGGCGCCGGGCCGGTTCTCCACCACCACGGGCTGGCCGCGCCGTTCCGACAGCCGCGTGCTGAAGGCGCGCGCCGCGATGTCGGAGGCGCCGCCCGGCGCGAAGGGGACGAGGAGCGTGACCGGGCGTGCCGGCCAGGAGGATTGCGCCAGCGCTGGCCGCGCTATGCCGAGGGCGGCCAGCAGCCCGAGCGCATGGCGCCGCCGAAGCGGCGCCCACGCAGGCGCGCGCGCGATCCCGTTCATGGCGTTCCTCCGGGTACTGGCGGGTTCGGTAGCACCCGGCCTCCGCACAGCGCAAGCAACTTCCATTCTGTGGAAGCGGCTGCTATGGCGTGAGCCATGAGGAGCGTTCGTGCGGTCAGACCGGGGCCCTCCAAGGCCAGCCCGGCGCCGGAGAGCCCGGAGGCGGACGGCAACGTCCGTGCGGTCGAGCGCGCGCTGCTCATCCTCGGCACCTTCGCGGATGGCGAGAGCGCGCTGCCCCTGGTCGAGATCGCGCGCCGCGCCGGCCTGCACCTGACCACCGCGCTGCGCCTTCTCGGCACGCTGGAGAGCCACGGCTTCGTGCAGCGTCTGGGCAGTGGCGGTTACGCGCTCGGCCCGCAGCTCCTGGTCCTGGGGGAACGGTTCCGGCGCGGCCTGCGGCTGGAGGAGCACGTGATGCCCGCGCTCGGCCGGCTGCGGGAGGAGAGCCGCGAGAGCGCCGCCTTCTTCGTGCGGGAGGGCGAGCAGCGCCGCTGCCTCTTCCGCCTGGACAGCCCGCAGCCCGTACGCACGATCGCGCGCGTCGGCGAGATCGCGCCCCTCGGCATCGGCGCCTATGGCCGCGCCCTGGTGGCACTAGCGACCGCGCCACCGCCGCATCTTCCCATCATCAGCCGCGGCGAGCGCCTGGCGGAGGTCGCGGCCATCGCGGCGCCCGTGCTGGATGCGCGCGGCACGGTGGCCGGGGCCATCGGCATCACCATGCCGCTCTATCGCTTCGACGCGGCGGCGGAGGCGCTCTGCGTGCCGCTCGTCATGGCGGAGGCGGCCGCGCTGACGCGCGCGCTCGGCGGCGATCCCGCGCCGGTCGCCGCGCTGGCCTGACAGAACGGAAACGGTCCCATGCCCCACGCCTTCGGTTGTCCGCAGCGAAGAGGGGTGCATGGTGGCGGGAGGATCAACGCATGAGCAGCCATCAGCCCTATCTCGCGGTCCGTCCCGACTGGCTGGCAACGCAGAGGGAAGAGGCGCTGGACCCGGGTCAGCTCATCATCGACCCGCATCATCACCTCTGGGACCGGCCGGGCTGGCGCTACCTGCTCGACGAGATCCTGGCGGACATCCGCACCGGCCATGACGTGCGGGCGACCGTCCTCGTCCAGGCGCGCGCGATGCATCGCGCCGAGGGGCCGGAGGCGATGAAGCCGGTGGGCGAGACGGAGTTCGCCAACGGCATCGCCGCCATGTGCGCAAGCGGCGGCTACGGTGACGTCCGCGTCTGCGCGGGCATCGTCGGCTTCGCCGACCTGCGCCTGGGTGACGCCATCCGCCCCGTGCTGGACGCCCATGTCACCGCGGGTGGCGGGCCAGAGGGGAGGTTTCGCGGCATCCGGCACATCGCCACCTGGGACCCGGAGCCAGAATTGCTGAATCCGGCCTATCTGCCGGCCGAGGACATGCTGGACAGCCCCGGCTTCCGCGCGGGCTTCGCGCATCTCGGAAAGCTCGGGCTCAGCTACGACGCCTGGCTCTACTTCCACCAGATCCCCCGGTTAACGGCACTCGCGCGGGCCTTCCCGGAGACGCCGATCGTGCTGAACCACTGCGGCGGCGTGCTCGGCATCGGGCGCTTCGCGGGGAAGCGGGGCGAGGTGTTCGCCCAGTGGTCGGCCGCGATGCGCGACCTCGCCGCCTGCCCGAACGTGATGGTGAAGGTCGGCGGCCTGGGCATGCGGCTGCCGGGCTTCGGCTTCGAGGCGCGGGAGCGCGCGCCGTCCTCCGAGGAGCTGGCCGAGGCGTGGAGGCCCTGGATGGAGGGCTGCATCGCCGCCTTCGGTCCGTCCCGCTGCATGTTCGAGAGCAACTTCCCGGTGGACAAGGGCAGCTACAGCTACGCCGTCGGCTGGAACGCGATGAAGCGCATCGCGGCGGGCGCGAGCGAGGCGGAGAAGGCGGATCTCTTCTGGCGCAGCGCCGCGCGCTTCTACCGCCTGCCCGGCTTTCCGGCCGCCTGAACGAAGAACGAAGGAGGAGGGACTTCCATGAGCATCACGAGACGGCTTGTCCTGGCCAGCGGCGCCGCGGCCGCGCTGCCGGCGCGGGCCCAGCCCGCCTATCCCTCGCGCCCGATCCGGCTGATCGTGCCCTTCGCGGCGGGCGGGCCGAGCGACATCATCGCCCGCATCGTCGCGCCTCACATGGCGCAGACGCTGGGCCAGCCCGTGGTGATCGACAACCGCGTGGGCGCCGGCGGCGTGACGGGCGTGGACCTCATCGCGAAGGCGGCGCCGGACGGATACACCTTCGGCATCGGCAGCGCGGGGGGGCTGGCGATCTCGCCCGGCCTGGGACGCGGAACGCCCTACGACCCCGTGCGCGACCTGGCGGCGGTGACGCTCGCCGCGCTGGTGCCGGAGCCGCTGGTGGTGCCCGGCGCCTCCTCCTTCCGCACGATTCAGGAGTTGATCGCGGGCGCGAAGGCGCGGCCGGGTTCGCTGAATTTCGGCTCCACCGGCAATGGGTCCATGCCGCACCTCGCGGCGGAGCAGCTGCGGGCCGCGGCCGGGCTGGACCTCGTCCATATCGCCTACAACTCCGGAGGGCAGCTCGCGACCGCGGTGCTGCGCAACGAGGTGCAGCTCGGCTTCGCGGACCTGCCCGTGCTGCTCTCGAACATCCAGGCCCGGTCCTTGCGGGCGCTGGCCGTGGGCACGCCGGAGCGGCTGTCCTGGATCCCCGACGTGCCGACCTTCCGCGAATCCGGCCTGCCCGGCGTGGATGCGAGCAACTGGCACGGCTTCATCGCCCCGGCGCGGATGGCGGCCGGTCCGCTGGACGCCATCCGGCGCGCGGCCATCGCGGCCCTGCAAGATGCGGACGTGAAGAAGCGACTGAACGAGCAGGGCGCCATCCCCGGTGGCAACAGCCCGGAGGAGTTCGGCGCCTTCATCGCCTCCGAGAACGCCAAGTGGGGCGAGGTCATCCGGCGGAACAACATCAGCCCCGATTGAAGGCTGGCCTCTGGTTGATGGGAGCAAGGTATGAAGCCTGAGAAGACGCTGACCGGCCGCGTCCCGCGCGAGGCGGTGCGCCGGATGGAGTTGCCGCCGCTGGACCCGGCCCTGCTGGACCGCCTGCGCGCGCTGGAGGACCTGACGGGCGCGCTGTCCGACGCGATGGACGATCTCGGCCTCTTCGGCGCGGTGCCGGCGTCCGTGCTGCGGCCGACCCTGCCGGGTAAGCGGATCGTGGGGCAGGCGGTGACCGTGCGCAACGCGGAGCGGCCGGAAACCCCGACCGAGGCCGCGCGGATCGGCAAGAGCGGCATGGGCGAGCACGAGGCCTACAACCTCGCGGAACCCGGGAATGTCGTGGTGATCGAGGGGCTGGCGGGCGTCTCCAACATGGGTGGCCAGTCCGCGACGCTCGCGCATCGCTCCGGCCTGGCGGGCGCGGTGATCGATGGGTCCCACCGCGACCCCGACGCATCGCGGGAGAACGGCTTTCCCATCTGGTCCCGCGGCGTCACGCCGATCACCGGCAAGTGGCGCCTCCGCACCGTGGAGGTAAACGGCCCCGTCCGCATCGGCGGCGTGCTGGTGGAGGCCGGAGACGTGGTGGCGGCGGACGAGGCCGGCATCGTCTTCATCCCCCTCGCGCGCGTGGAGGAGGTGCTGCGCGAGGCCGAGCGGATCGACGCCGGGGACACGAAGCAGAAGGGCGACATCGCGTCCGGCGTGGACCTCGGGACGCTCGCCCGCACGAAATACAAGTGACGCGACCGCCGTCCAGCGGCGGAACAAGAATCAGAGGGGAAGGAACGGTGATGCGCCGAGCGATTCTGGCCGGCCTGCTGGGGCTGAGCCTGGGGGCGCCGCCCGCCGGCGCGGCGGAGGTGCTGCGGCTGCTGTCGGGCTTTGCGCCCGGCGGGCCGGTGGATCAGATCGCGCGAGTGATCGCGCCGACCCTCGGCACCGAGCTCGGGCGGACGGTGGTGATCGAGACGCGGGCCGGCGCCGGCGGCACCATCGCCGCCCAGGCGGTGGCGCGCGCGCCGGCCGATGGGAACACGCTGCTGATCACCACCTCCAGCCTCGTCATCACCGCGGGCACGGTGCCGAACCTGCCCTATGATCCTCGGCGCGACCTGGAGCCGCTCTACTATCTCGGCCCGGTGCAGACGATGCTGGTGGCGCGTCCTTCGCTCGGCGTGCGCAGCATGGCGGACCTCGTCGCGATGGCGCGGCGCGGGCAGCGGCTGAGCTACGGTTCCACCGGAGTCGGCTCGACCATGCATATCGGCGGCGAGCTGTTCAACATCGCCACCGGATCGCAGGCGACGCATGTGCCCTATCGCGGCGCGGCGCCGGCGATCACGGACCTCGTGGCGGGCAACATCGACATGCTGAACGCCGACATCCCGGTGCTCCGGCCCTTCGTGCTGGATCGCCGGGTCGTGCCGCTGGTGGTCTATGACACGCAGCGCTCCCCGCACCTTCCCGACGTGCCGACGGCGACGGAGGTCGGGCTGCCCGCGCTGGACATGAGCAACTGGTATGCCGTCCTCGCGCCCGCCGGGGTGCCGGATGCGGTGTTGCGGGAGCTGGAGGCCGGTCTCGCCCGCACGCGCGCCAATCCGGAGGTCGCGGCGCGGCTGGCGGAGGCCGGCTTCGGCGCGCCGCTGGACCGGGCCGCCTTCCGCGCGAAGTTCGCGGCGGATTACGACCGCTGGGTGCCCTTCGTGCAGCGCGCCGGCATCCGGTCGGAGTAGGCGGCATGATCATCGAGCACCGTACCTACACCCTGCCGCACGGCACGATGGAGGCGTACCTCAAACGGTATGAGGAGCACGCGCTGCCCTTGCAGCTGAAGCATCTCGGTCGGCTGCTGGGCTTCTTCGTGACGGAGATCGGGACGCTGAACCAGGTCGTCCATCTCTGGGCCTATGACAATCTGGCGGACCGGGAGGCGCGCCGAGCGGCGCTGGAGGCCGATCCGGGATGGACCGCATTCAAGCGCATCAACGCCGGCTCCTTCGTCGCGCAGGAGGTGAAGATCCTGCGCGCCACCGCCTTCTCGCCCCGTCTGGCCTGAGCGCCGAACTCGAGGACATGCCCGTTATGTGGGAACCGAGCACCCGCTACCCCGATCCGGCCATCCGCGCGCTGGACCCGAGCTTCGAGAAGTATCACCTGCCGCTGGCCGGCGTGGAGCGGTTGGCCACGGGCTGCCGCTGGGCCGAGGGGCCGGTCTGGTTCGGCGACAGCCGCACGCTGCTGTGGAGCGACCTGCCCAACGACCGGATCATGCGCTGGGACGAGATCACCAGCACGACGAGCGTCTTTCGCCATCCGGCCAACTTCGCGAACGGCAACACGCGGGACCGGCAGGGCCGGCTGGTCACGGCCGAGCATGGCCGCCGCGTCACGCGCACGGAGTATGACGGGACCGTCACCGTGCTGATGGACCGCTTCGAGGGGAAGCGGTTGAACTCTCCGAACGATATCGTGGTGAAGTCGGACGGCTCGATCTGGTTCACCGATCCGCCCTTCGGCATCGCCGGCCACTACCAGGGTCACAAGGCGGAGCAGGAGATCCCGGGCGCCGGGAACATCTACCGCCTCGATGGGGTGACGGGGCGGGCGACGATCGTCGCGGATGATGTGCTCGGCCCGAACGGCCTCGCCTTCTCGCCGGATGAGTCGATCCTCTACGTCATCGAATCCCGGTCCCGGCCGCGGGTGATCCGCGCCTTCGACGTGGATGGAGAGGGGCTGCGCAACGGTCGCGTCTTCCTCGATGCCGGGCCGGGCACGCCGGACGGGTTCCGGGTGGATGTGGACGGGAACCTCTGGTGCGGCTGGGGCATGGGTGATCCGGAGCTGGACGGCGTGCGCGTGTTCAACAGCAGCGGCGCGCCGATCGGCCACATCCACCTGCCGGAGCGCTGCGCGAATGTCTGTTTCGGCGGGAGGGGACGCTCGCGCCTCTTCATGGCGGCGAGCCACTCGGTCTACGCGCTCTACGTGAACACCCAGGGGGCCGCGGGCGGCTGAGGGCGGGGGACCTCGCAATTGCGAGCCCTTCTCATTATGGTCGGCTGAGGCCGGGCCGTCCCCATCGGGGCGGCGCCGGCCCTGCCCGTGGCGGATGCGGTCCGGCGTGCCGGCCGCCATCGTCCCGTGCGCAGCCGCACGGCGCCGGCGCGACCCCGCCGGTTCGCACCGCGCCAGGAGGCCCCATGCCCGACGATCCCGAGACACCCCGCCCACCGTTGGTGACGCACCGCACGAAGCTCTGGCTCGGCCTCGGCGTCTTCGCCATGGCGGGCGGTGCCCAGGCTCAGACGCATGGCGGCCACGCCGCGCCTGCTGCCCGCGGCACGGCCGGACGCGGGGGCGGAGAGGGCGGCGAAGGGGGCGAGGGCGGGGAGGGGGGCGAGGCCGGAGTCCTCGCGCAGGCGCCGCCGGATGTCGTCTTCGCCGTACGGCTGATGCAGGTGCGGGGCCATCTCTCGGTCGGGATGGAGCTCGCCCGCCTCGGTGCCTGGAACGAGGCGGTGGTGCATTTCCTTCACCCCGCCGAGGAGATCTACGCGAAGCTCCGCCCCGATCTGCGGCGGCGCCGGCTGACGGGCTTCGCGGCGGAGCTGGACGCGCTGGCCACCCGCGTCCGCCGGCGCCGCGGCGGGCCGGAGCTGGAGGCGCTGCACCGCGCCCTGCTGGCGAAGGTGGACCGCGCCTGGGCCGGCATTCCGCCCGGCGTGCGGGAGGGCACGCCCTTCATCGGCGACGTCGCGTCCCGCACCCTGCGCGCCGCCGATCTGGAATACGCGGCCGCCCTCGAGGACGGGCGCTTCGCGAATGTCGTGGAGTACCAGGACAGCCGCGGCTTCGTGGCGGAGACGGTCGCGCTGCTGGCGCGCCACGAGGCGGCGCTGCGGGCGAGGAGCGCGGCGTCCTGGGATGCCGCGGGCGAGGCGATGGCGGCGCTGCGCCGCGCCTGGCCCGCGCCGCGCCCGCCCGATGTGCCGGTGCTCACCCCCGGGGAAGTCTCGGCCCTCGTCTCGCGTTTCGAGCTGGCCGCGCAGGGATGGCGCTGAGCGGGACCCGGCTTCTCGATCTCGGGCTGGGCGCGGCGCTGGCCTTTGCGGCGGGGGCGACGGCGCTCGCCGTTGCGACGCCAGGGCCTGCGCCGGATGACTCGGCGCTGCGGGTGGCTTTCCGCCGCCCGGACGGCCTGCCGGAAGCGCCCCAGGACAACCCGGCGAGCCCGGCGAAGGAAGAACTGGGACGGCGACTCTTCTTCGACCCGGCTCTTTCCGCCAGCGGCACCACGGCCTGCGCCTCCTGCCACCAGCCCGCGCGGGGCTTCTCCGATGGACGGCCGCTGGCGCGCGGCGCGGATGGACGGCCGCTGCGGCGCCGGACGCCGACGCTCTGGAACCTCGCCTGGGCGCCCTTCCTCTTCTGGGATGGCCGTGCCGAAGGGCTGGAGGCCCAGGCCGAGGCGCCGATCGAGGCGCATGAGGAGATGGGCCAGCCGCTGGACGCCCTGGTAGAGCGGCTGGGGCGCGATGCCTCGTGGCGGCGGGATTTCGGCGCCGCCTTTCCGGACGATCCGGCGCCGGTGTCGCGGCGGAACCTCACGCGCGCCATCGCCGCCTGGGAACGGACGCTCGTCTCCCCGCGCACCCGCTTCGACGCCTGGGTGGAGGGCGACGACGGCGCCCTGACCGCGTCGGAGCGGCGCGGGCTCGATCTTTTCACCGGGCGTGGGGGCTGTGCCGCCTGCCATTCCGGCTGGGCCTTCACCGATTACGCCTTCTACGACATCGGCCTGCCTTCGCGGCCCGGCGCCGCGCCGGACCTCGGCCGCGGACCGGTGATCGGGATCGCCCGCGCCGACCGCGCTTTCAAGACGCCCACTCTACGAGAGACGCTGCGCGGCGGCGACGCGCCCTACATGCATGACGGATCGGTCCCGACGCTCGCCGCCGTGGTGGACCACTACGCCGCCGGCGTGGAGGAACGCCCGACCCTGGCGCCCGAGCTGCCGCGGCGGCTGGACCTTTCCCCCGCGGATCGCGCCGATCTTCTCGCCTTCCTCGCGACCCTCACCTCCTCGCCCGATGCGCCCCTGCCGCGCGCTGCCACGCCGCCTCCCGCCACGCCGCCCTCGGCTGGGCCGCCGCAGCGCCTGGCCCGCGTGTCGCAGCGCGGGCGGCAATTCGCGCCGGGGCGGGTCTCCCTCACGCGCGGCGGCGTGCTGGAGATCGCGAACGACGATACCACGATACACAACATCCGCGTGGACGCGCCCGAGTTGCGGCTGAACAGCGGGGTGCAGGACCCCGGCCAGACCGTGCGCTGGCGTCTCGACCGCCCGGGCCGCTTCGTCGCCTTCTGCGGCATTCACCCGCGGATGCGGCTGGAGATCGAGGTGGCGGCTCCCTGAGCGGCCGTCGCGCGGCGGCCGCCTTGCCCGGCGCGGGCGCCAGCCCGCATGATCTCGGTTCCGGGGAATCCTCCGGCAACCGCGGCCAGCGCGGAGGAACGGCGCCGATCCGGCATCCCGCCTGGGCGCGGGCAAAGGCCGGGCGGGCGAAGAGGGAGGCGGGGACGCGCATGGGGCTCGATCGTCGTGACGTCCTGATCGGCGCAGCGGGAGGCGCCGTGCTGCCGGCGGCCGGCCGGGCGCAGGCGCCGCTGCGCCTCACCCTCGGTACGGCGACGCCGGGCGGCGGCTTCCCTGTCTTCGGCGCGGCCTTCGCGGCCGCCATCGCGGCCGCCGACCCGGCCCTGGTGATCGAGACGCGCAACACCGCCGGCAGCCTGGAGAATGTCGGCCTGCTCGCCGATGGTCGCCTCGACATCGCCCTGGTCGCGGGGGAGACGGCGACGGCGGCGCTCGGGCGCGGTGCCGGGATCACCCTCGCGGCGGCGATGTATTCCAGCCCCGGCCTCTTCGCGCTGCGCGCCGACGCGCCGGAGCGCGGGATCATGGCGCTGCGCGGCCAGCGCATCGCCTGGGGTGCGCGCAGCTCTGGCCTCGTCGTGCTCGCGCGGCAGGTGATGGCGGGGCTCGGCCTCGACATCGAGCGGGACTTCGACCCGGTCTTCCTGGACCGCGCGGGGGACGGTCCGCCCATGGTGCTGGAACGGCGGGTCGCCGCCTTCTGGGGCGCGGGCGTCGGCTGGCCGGGCTTCGTCGCGATCGCCGATTCACCCGTTGGCATCCGCTTCCTGGCGCCCGATGCGGCGGAGCGGGCGCGCATCCTGGCGGCCGATGCTTCCCTGAAGGAGATGGCGCTTCCCGCCGGCAGCTATCGCGGCCAGGACGCGGCAGTGCCGACGGTCGGCAACTGGAGCGTCGTCCTCGCCCGCCCGGGCCTGCCGGAGGAGAGCGGCCACCGTCTGGCCGCCGCGCTGCATGCCGCCCGGGCCGACATCGCCCGCCGCCTGCCGCAGGCGAGCGAGACGACGGCGGAGAACACGGTGGCCGCCGCGCCAGGCCCTGACAGCATCCACCCCGGCGTGCGCCGCTTCCTGCGCGACGCCGGTCTGCTGCGTTGAGCGCAGAGGAGACGCCATGACCATCACGCGAAGGGCCGCCCTGCTGGCCACGGGCGGGCTGCTCGCCGCGCCCGCCGTCCGGGCGCAGGGCTTCCCGGCCCGCAACGTCACGCTGATCGTGGGCGCGCCGCCCGGCGGCACGGCGGACGCGCTGGGTCGCCTCGTCGCGCGCGGCCTGTCGGAGGAATGGGGCGGCGCCACTGTCGTCGTGGACAACCGCGGCACGGCGGGCGGCCAGTTGGCGGCGGAGACGGTCGCCCGCGCGGCGCCGGATGGCCACGTGCTGCTGCTGGCGAACACGAACGTGCTCGCGATCAACCACGCGCTCAGCCCCCGCCAGCCCTACGACACGATGCGGGACTTCGCCTTCGTCGGGCCGGTGGCGAACTGGCCGCTCGTCCTGGCGGTGCGGCCGGACCTCGGCATCTCCTCCCCGGGGGAGCTGATCGCGCGCGCGAAGGCGCAGCCGGGGCGGCTGAACGCGGCCTCCGCCGGCAACGGGACGGCGATGCACCTGGCGGTCGCGATGCTGAACCGTCTCGCCGGGACGGAGATCACACATGTCCCCTATCGCGGCAGCGGTCCGGCGATGAACGACATGCTGGCGGGCCAGGGCGTGCAGATGATCTTCGAGCCGACGGCGACGCTGCTCGGCCCGATCCAGTCGGGCGCGCTGCGCGGGATCGCGGTGGCCGGGGCACGCCGCGCCGCCGCCCTGCCGGAGCTTCCGACCCTGTCGGAAGCCGGGCTGACCGGCTTCCTGGTCACGCAGTATCACGGCGTCGTCGCGCCGGCCGCGACGCCAGTGCCGCTGGTTGCGTCCATCAACGCCGCGCTGAACCGGGCCATGGGGCGCGCCGAGATCCGTGAAAGGCTCCTCGCCCTGGGCGCGGAGCCGATGTCCGCGACGCCCGGGGAGTTCGCCGCCTTCGTGCGAGAGGAGATCCCGCGCTGGGCCGAGATCGTCCGCCTCTCCGGGGCGCAGAACGACTGAGCGGCGTGACCCGAAGACCTGTGGTGCGGAAGCGGCGGCACGCCCGATGAGGGGCCGCCTCGGCACGCCCGGCGGCCTGCTGCTCCTCTCGCTCGGCGCGATGTTCCTGCAGCAGACCTTCGCCTCGCTCGGCAAGACCCTGCCGCCGGTCATCGCGCCGGCCATTATCGCGGACCTCGCGCTCGATCCGGCCTGGCTCGGCGTCTATGTCGGGCTCGCCTCCCTCGCCGCGCTGCTGTTCCAGCTCGGCTGCGGCGGCTTCATCCTGCGCCACGGTGCGCTGCGGATGAGCCAGGCGGCGCTCGTCCTGCTCGCCATCGGGCTGGCCTCGGCCACGGTGGGGCCGCTGCTGCTCTTCGCGCTCTCCGCGATCATCGGGGGCGGCGGCGCGGCGGTGTCCACCCCGGCCAGCTCGCACCTCCTCGGCCGCTACTCGCCGCCGCGACAGGCGCCGCTCGTCTTCTCCATCAAGCAGACGGCGGTGCCGGCGGGGCTGCTGCTGGGCGGGCTGCTCGGGCCGCTGCTGACGGGGTGGTGGGGCTGGCGCAGCGCGCTGCTGGCTTCCGCCGTGGCCTGCGTGATCTTCGCGATCGCCCTCCAGCCGCTGCGGCGCGAATTCGACGCCGACCGGGTGCCGGACCGCGCGATCCGCCTGTCCGATTTCGGGATGACGGTCACGACCGTCCTGCGCAGCCGTGACCTGCGCCACCTCGCGCTGGCCTGCTTCGCCTTCAACGGACTGCAGACCGTGTTCACCGCGTATTTCGTGCTCTACCTCACGGATCTCGGCCACGGGCTGGCCCCGGCGGGCTTCGTCTTCTCGGTGGCGATGTTCGTCGCGGTGCCCTGCCGCATCCTCTGGGGCTGGCTCGGCAGCGGGCATGTCGCGCCCGGCACGGTGATGGGCGGCCTCGCCCTCGGCATGGCCGCGAGCGCGGTCGTGATGGGCCTCTATGATGCCGATTGGCCGGTGTTCCTGATCGGGCTCGTGGCCGCCGGCCTGAGCGCTACGGTCATGTCCTGGCACGGCGTGCTGCTGGCCGAGACGGCGCGGTTGGCGCCGGAGGGCATGCGCGGGGCCGCCACCGGCGGCGTGCTCTCCTTCGGGCAGGTCGGCGCGCTGCTGATGCCGCTGGTCTACGCCCTCATCCTCGGCGTGACGGGGCGGCACGGCCTCGGCTTCATCCTGTGTGGCCTTCCGGCGCTGCTCGTTGGTGCGGCGTTGCTGCGCGGGGAGCGGGCCGGTTCTCGATTGGATTGAGCGGTGGCGCGGGAGACCCCGGGGGAGAGAAGGAATTCTCTCCCCCGGACCCCCACTCATCTTTTTCTATCGGGCTGCCGCGGAAGGTGGAGATGGGCGTGACCCCGTCTCCGCCTTCCGCGGCAGCCTGACAAAAAGAGAAGCGGGTGAGGGGGGCTGGGGAGAGGGAGAATTCCTTCTCCCTCTCCCCAGGGCCGCCACCACAGCCGATCAGAAGCCTCCCTCGTCCCCCGTCGCCGCGCCGAGGCTGCGGCGGAGCCCGTCGAAGTGCCTGACCATGGCGCGCCGTGCGGCTTCGCCATCCCGGGCGGCGATGGCGTCGAGGATCGGCTGGTGCTCCGGCTGCAGCGCGGCCCAGTCCTCCACCTCCAGCAGGTGCCGAAAGCCCGTGGCCTGGGAGCGGGAGAGGAGATCGGCGGCCATCTCCTCCAGCAGCGGATTACCGGAGGCTCGGAGGATGGCGAGGTGGAACTCGCGGTTGAAATCCGTGCCGCGCAGGACCTCCGGCGACAGCAGGCCGATCATGCGCAGCGGGCGGGCGATGGCCTCCACCTGCTCCGGCGTGGCGCGCAGGGCGGCCAGCCCCGCGGCCTTGGCCTCGATCGCCTCCCGCGCCTCCCACAGGGCCAGCAGCCCGTCCCGCCCCGCCGCCAGCCGCATCCGCCGGAGGCGCGTGAGGTCCGGCACGCTCTCCGCGCGGAGGTAGCGCCCGCCGCCGGGGCGGCTCTCCACCACGCCCTGCACCTCCAGCGCGCGGAAGGCCTCGCGGATCACCAAGCGGCTGACGCGCCACCGGGCCTCCAGCGCGCGCTCGCTGGGGAAGCGGTCGTCGAGGCGGATCTCGCCATCCTCCACCAGCCGGCCGATGCGGTGGATGACCTGTTCCGACAATCGGGCGCCCGGCGCGGGGGGGAGGGGCTCGTCCATGGGATCTTCTTGACGGGCGACGGGGGGCGCCTCAACCTCGAATTGGATTACCCAATTTCAGGCGGCCGGACGAGAGCCGCCGGAGAGCAAGAGCAGGAAGCGCCATGGTTGCCGACGCCGTCCCGAGCTGGACGGATCATTTCCCCGGGAATTTCCTGTGGTCGAACGCCATGCTCGTCTGCAAGGGCATGGCGCCCTATGGCGCGGTGGCCCTGCGCGACCTGGACCGCATCGGCGCGCGGCTGCGCGGCCGCCAGGGTGAAGCGAACGCCTGGGCCGAGGAGTGGAGCGCCGAGGCCGACACGCTGGAGGCGCGCGCTGCCGATGCGCTGAGCCCCGAGACGGCGGGACATCTCCTGCTACGCGCCGGGATGATCCGCTTCACCGGGGAACGCTTCGTCCCGCCCGGGCCGGAGAAGCGCGCCATGGGGGAGCGCTCCTATCGCGCGCTCCATGCCGGGCTCCGCGCCCGCCACCCGGAGATCGAGTTCGTCGAGGTGCCCTATGAGGGCACCACCCTGCCGGCGCTGTTCATGAAGGCGCCGGGCGTGACGGGACGTGCGCCCGTCGTCGTCGTCTTCGACGGCATGGACAACGCGAAGGAGATGAGCGTGCTCTTCGCCGGGCTGGAGTTCGCCCGACGCGGTATGCACACCCTGGCCATCGACGGCCCGGGCCAGGGCGAGACGCTGCGCCTGCGCGGGATGAGTTCCCGCCACGATTACGAGGTGGCGGGCAGCGCCGCCTTCGACTACCTCGCCGCCCGGCCCGATGTGGACCCGCGGCGCGCGGTGGTGATGGGCTATTCCTTCGGCGGCTACTACGCCGTGCGCGTGGCGGCTTATGAGCCGCGCTACGTGGCGGCCGTGGCGCTGACGGCGCCGCACTGGGACCTGGCCGGCTTCCAGCGCGGCGTGCGGGACAAGGCGCGGGCGGCGGGGCAGACCATCGCGCAGTCCAACTTCCAGTTCCGCTGGGTGGTCGGCGCGCCCGACGACGAAGCGGCCATCGCGATCGCGGAGCGCTTCGACGTGGCCGGCGCCGCCGCGCGGGTGGAGTGCCCCTTCCTCGTCACGCATGGCGCGGAGGATCGCGTGATCCCGGTCGCCAATGCCCCGAAGCTGCACGAGGCGCTGGGCACCCGCCGCAAGTCGCTCCGCATCTTCACGGCCGAGGAGGGCGGTGCGCAGCACGCCCATGTGGACGACCGCCAGATCGGCATCGATCACGCCGCCGATTGGATCATCGAGACGCTGCGCCAGGAAGCGGGCTAGAGGGGAACCGGGATGATCCATCGTCGCGCCGCCATCGCCGCCTCGCTCTCGGTCCTCGCCGCGCCGGCGGTGCGGGCGCAGACGCGTCCTCTGGTGATCGTCGTCGGCGCCCCGCCGGGCGGCACCGCGGACGGCGTGGGACGCGTCCTGGCAGAGGCGATGCGCGGCGAGATGGGCGGCATCGTCGTGGTGGAGAACCGCGGCGGCGGCAGCGGGCTGGAGGCAGCGGACCGGCTGGTGCGCGCCGAGCCCGACGGCCAGACCCTGCTGATGGCGAACACCAGCGTGCTGGCCATCAACCCGAGCCTCTATCCCCGGCTCACCTACGACCCGCTGCGGGACTTCGCCTTCGTCGGCAAGGTCGCGACGGTGCCGATCGTCCTGGCGGTGCGGCGGGAGCTGGGCGTGCGCAGCGTGCCGGAGCTGATCGCGATGGCGAAGCGCCGGCCCGGGGCGCTGAACTTCGGCTCCGCCGGCACGGCGACGGCGATGCACCTGGCGGGCGTGCTGTTCAACCAGATGGCCGGCACCGACATCACTCACATCCCCTTCCGCGGCAGCGCGCCGGCGGTGACGAACCTCATCGGCGGCCAGGGGCTGGACATGATGTTCGAGCCGGCGGCGACGCTGCTCGAGCACATCAACCGCGGCGCGCTTGTGGCGCTGGCGGTGGCGGACGGGCAGCGGGCCACCGCCCTGCCCGACGTGCCGACCATGTCGGAGGCGGGGCTGACCGGCTATCTCGCGACTCAGTATTTCGGGCTTGTCGCGCCGGCGGCGACGCCGGCCGCCACGGTGCGAAGGCTGAACGAGGCGATGCTGCGCGGCCTGGGCAGCGACGCGACGCGGGACCGGCTGAAGGCGCTCGGCGCGGAGCCCGCGCCCTCCTCTCCGGAGGAGCTGCGCGCCTTCGTGACGGAGGAGATCCCGCGCTGGCGGGATCTGGTCCGCATCTCTGGTGCGCAGCTGGATGGCGGCGGATGAGCGAGGCCCCGCCCTGCGCCGCGCCGGACCGGGCGCCGCGCGCCCCCGCGCTGCCGATTCCGCCGCTGGCCTGCGACACGCATCTGCACGTCTTCGGCCCGGCGGATCGCTACCCCTACCAGCCGACGCGCGCCTACACGCCGCCGGATTCCCCCGTGCCCGAGATGGAGGCGCTGCACCGTGCTCTCGGGATCGGCCGCGCCGTGCTGGTGCAGGCGAGCGTGCACGGCACCGACAACCGCGCCATCCTCGACGCGGTGGCGACGGACCCCGCGCGGTACCGCGCCATCGCATCCGTCACCGAGGAGGTGACGGATGCCGAGTTGCGGCGCCTGCACGCGGGCGGGGTGCGCGGCTTCCGGGTGAACCTCGTGGACAAGGGCGGCATGCCCTTCCGGTCCCTCGCCTCGCTGGAGGCGGTGGCGGAGCGGGTCCGCGACCTTGGCTGGCACGCGGAGCTGCTGGTGCATGTCGAGGAGAGCGCGGAGTTCCGAGAGATCGCACGCCGGCTGCCGATCCCGGTCTCGGTCGGGCATCTCGGCTACACGAAGGCGGCGGTCGCGATGTCCCATCCCGGCTACCGGGAGTTCCTGGCGCTTCTGCGGGACGGGCGCTGCTGGGTGAAGCTGACGGGGCCTTACCGCATCTCTGCCCGGGATCGCGCGCCCTATGACGACGTGGCGCCGCTGGCGCATGCGGTGGTGGAGGCGGCCCCGGACCGGATCGTCTGGGGCAGCGACTGGCCGCATGTCATGCTCAAGGGCGTGATGCCGAACGACGCGGAGCTGCTGGAGCTGCTGGAGGACTGGGTGCCCGACGCGGCGCTGCGGCACCGGATCCTCGTGGACAATCCTGCCGCGCTCTACGGCTTCGACGGATGACCACGGCCTTCGCGCTGAACGGCGAGCCGGTCGCGACGGAGCTGCCGCCCGAGACGCCGCTCATCCACGTGCTGCGGGACGGCTTCGGCCTCTTCGGCACGCGCTGGGGCTGCGGGGCAGAGGCCTGCGGCGCCTGCCTCGTGCTGCTGGACGGGAGGGCCGTCCATTCCTGCACCCTGGCGCTGGACGCGGTGGCCGGACGCGGCGTGCGCACGGTGGAAGGTCTGGGCACTCCGGCCGCGCCGCACCCCCTGCAGGCGGCCTTCCTGGAGGAGCAGGCGGGGCAGTGCGGCTACTGCCTCTCCGGCATCCTGGTCCGGGCCGCGGCGCTGCTGGCGGAGAACCCCGATCCCGACGCGGCCGCGGTGCGCGCCGCGCTGGACGGGAATCTTTGCCGCTGCGGCGCGCATAACCGCATCGTCCGCGCCGTGCTCCGCGCCGCGGCGGCCATGAGGGCGGCGGCGTGAGCGGCACCGTCCCGGCCAACCCGCCGGGGGATGCCGCGCCCCCGCGCAGTGCCGATGTCGGACCGCCGCCCGCGCCGCCGAAGCTGCCCGGCAGCCTGGAGGCGAACCGGCGCCTCTCGCGGTGGCTGCGCGTCCTGCCCGAGGGGCGCGTGGTCGTCACCCCCGGCAAGGTGGAGATCGGCCAGGGCATCCTGACCGCGCTCGCGCAGATCGTCGCGGATGAGCTCGACGTGGCCTATCCCCGCGTCTCGGTGGAGCCGGCGACGACGGAGTCCAGCCCGAACGAGGGCGTGACCTCCGGCAGCCGCTCGGTCGAGGACAGCGGCCTCGCCCTGCGCCACGCCTGCGCGGCGGCGCGGGCCATCCACCTGGGCGTCGTCGCCCAGCGCAGCGGCGTCCCGGTCGAGGCGCTGCGGGTGGAGGACGGCCGCTTCCTCGCGCCCGATGGGCGGGAGGTCGGCTCGTACTGGGCGGAGGCGGCCTCGGGCCTGCTCGAGACCGACGCGCCGCACGGCGTGCGGCCGAAGGACCCCTCGGCCCGGCGCGTCGCCGGCACGGCAGCGCCCCGGCTGGACCTGCCGGACAAGGTGTTCGGCGCGCCGCGCTTCCTGCACGACCTGCGCCTGCCGGGAATGCGCTTCGCGCGCGTTATCCGCCCGCCCTCCCGCGGCGCGCGCCTCGTGGCGGTGCCGGAGGCTCCGGAGGGGGCGCGCATCGTGGCGGATGGGAGCTTCCTCGCGGTCGTCTGTGAGACCGAGGCAGAGGTGGCGGCGGTCGCGCCCCGCATCGCCGCCTGCGCGCGCTGGGCGGAGCGGGACAGCCTGCCACCGGCCGCCGAGCTGCCGGACCGGATGCGGGCGGGGCCGGTGGACACGGTCTTGATCGCCGACCGCCCGGAGCCGCCGGCCACCCCGGCCCGGACCCTCCGCGCGGACTTCTTCCGCCCCTATCTCGCCCACGCCTCCATGGGGCCGAGCTGCGCCGTCGCCCGCTGGACCGCGGAGCGCGGGGGCGCGCTGGAGGTCTGGTCGCACTCTCAGAACATCTTCGGCCTGCGCCGCGACCTCGGCCTCGCGCTCGGCCTGCCGATCGAGGCGATCGCCGTGCACCACCGGGAGGCGGCGGGCTGCTACGGCCACAACGGCGCCGACGACGTGGCGCTGGACGCGGCGCTGGTGGCGCGCGCGATCCCCGGCACGCCGGTCCGCCTGCAATGGAGCCGGGAGGACGAGCTGGGCTGGTCGCCCTTCGCCCCTGCCATGCTCGTCTCCGTGGAGGCGGCGGTGGCGGAGGACGGGCGGCTGCTGTCGTGGAAGCAGGACATCCACGGCAACGGCCACGTCACCCGCCCCGGCCTCACGCCGCTGCCGTCACTGCTCGCGGCCGGGCATCTCGAACACTCCTTCGAGCAGCCGCCGGCGCTGAACCCGAGCCCGGCCACGGGCGGCGGCGCGGACCGCAACGGCACGCCGCCCTATGACACCGGCGGGCTCTCAGTGCGGGTGCATCGCTGGCTCGAGATGCCGCTCCGCACCTCCTCCTTCCGCGCGCTGGGCGCCATGGCGAACGTGCTGGCGATCGAGAGCGTCATGGACGAGCTGGCCACGGCCGCCGGGCGCGATCCGGTCGAGTATCGCCTCGCGCATCTCGCCGATCCCCGCGCCCGCGCCGTGATCGAGGCGGCCGCGGCGATGGCCGGGCCCGCGCCGGCGGGCCGCGGGGAAGGGCGGGGGCGCGGTCTTGCCTACGCCCGCTACAAGGGCACGAGCGCCTGGTGCGCGGTGGTGGCGGAGGTCGAGGCCGAGGCGGAGATCCGCGTCCGCCGCCTCTGGATCGCCGCGGATGCCGGGGAGGTGGTGAACCCGGAGGGCGCCGCGCACCAGATCGAGGGCGGCGCCGTGCAGGCCGTCTCCATCGCGCTGAAGGAGGCCGTGACCTTCGACGCCCGCGCCGTGACGAGCAACAGCTGGGACGGCTACCCGATCCTGCGCTTCTCCGAGGTGCCGGAGGCCGAGGTGCGGCTCATCGCGCGGCCGGAGGAGCGGCCGCTCGGCGTCGGGGAATGCGCGACGGGACCGACCGTGGCCGCCATCGCGAACGCGATCCACGACGCGCTCGGCGTGCGCGTCCGGCGCATGCCCTTCACCGTGGAGGCGATCGCGGCCGCGGCGGGGTAGGGTGCTTCGGTCTGCGTCCGGGTGGCGGATGGCTGCCTTTGGTGGCCGCACCGGAAAGTCGGTGCGCCCGGCGTTGCCAGAGGGGCAGACGGCATCAGGCGCGACGGACGCGACGCGTTCGCGGCGGACGGATCGTTGTCTGGCCGGAAGCGAACGCATAGGGTCCGGCCGCTTTGAAACGGGGCCTTTCCGCTATGCCCTTCTGGAAATTCTGGACGTTCTGGAAGCGAGAGACGAGACCTGATGAGCGCGGGAGAGGCGTGCCCGCGCCCGCGCCGGCCGCTCCGGACATGGACCTGGAGACCGCCCGCGTCATCGTCGAGCGGTTCCGCCTCTCGCTGAGGAACCCGTCCGCGGTGATCGGCCGCGACTATCTCGACCGCGCCGCCCTGCTCGACGCGCCGGCCCGGATTGAGGCGGCGCTGGTGACCCTCGGCTGCGAGCGCGCCGAGGCGGGCGACCAGCCGGCGGTCGCGATGCTGCGGGAGCTGATGCGGACGGCCGCGGGCGCGGTGGCGCCGGAGGTGGCGGAGCAGATGCGGGCCTTCCACGCGAAGCTCCCCAATGGTCCGGAGGCGACCCTGACCGGGATTACAATCCGCATCGAGGAGGCGCTGGCGACGACGGATTTCGTCACCCAGGCGGCCCGGCAGGCGGCGGAGCAGCGCCGCGCCCTCTCGACCTTCGACGGCAGCGTCACCCTCGCCCGGCGGCGGCGACTCGCCGCGCGCCAGACGGTACCGGGCTAGCGCCGCTCTAGCTTGCGACCTCCGGGCGTCGGCCGCGTTCCTCTGGACCGCCTCGGTGCGGCGGTTCGGGGGAATGACAGCTTGGAAACGGAGCCGGAAGCGCTGCTCGCGGCACGCCTGATCGAGTGTGCGGCGGAGAGCGCGGGCGGGGTGATTCATGTGGCGCGCAGCCCCGCGCGGGCTGCCCGCCTCGCGGCGGCCGCGCAGGCGCTGGGCGAGGGGGTCGCGGTCATCCACCTGCCGGCCTGGGACTGCCTGCCCTATGACCGCGTCTCGCCGGGCGCCGCCGTCATGGGCGCGCGGATGGAGGCGCTGCACCGCCTGGCCACGGAGAGCGGGCCGCGGCTGCTGATCGCGTCGGTGGAGGCGGCCGGGCAGCGCCTGCCCGATCCGGCGGAGGCGGTGCCGCTGGTCTGGCGCTGCGGCGACGCGCTGGACGCGGAAGCGGCCGGGCGCGAGCTGCTGCGGTTGGGCTATGCGGATGCCGACGGCGTCGCGGACGAGCCGGGCGAGTTCGCCCTTCGCGGCGAGGTGCTCGACATCTTCCCCGCGCTGGAGTCGGCCGCCCCGCATCGCCTGGAGTGGCAGGACGGCCGCATCGTCGCGATCCGCCGCTACGACCCGCTCACCCAGCGGAGCGAGGCGGAGGTGGAGTTCGTCACGCTCCCGCCCGCCTCCGAATACGTGCCGGGCGAGGAGGCGACGGTGCCCCGCGCCGCGGGGATCGAGCACGCTCTTCCCGCAGTGATCCCGCGCCTGGTCTCGGTCTTCGAACTTCTCCCCGAGGCCGCGCTGGTCCTGGAGCCGGAGGTGACGGAGGCGCGGCAGCGGCGGGCGACCGAGATCGCGGATGCCTTCCGACTGCGCATCGCCCTCGGCACGGCGGATGAGGACGCGCCGCCGCTGGTCGAGCCGACCGGCCTCTACCTCGACGCGGCGGCCTGGAAGGCGGCGCTGCGCGGCCGACAGGTCATCGAGGCGACCGCGCCGGAGGAGGCGGAGACGCCCCGGCCCGTGGAGGAGGACGACCCGGAGGAGGCCTTCCTCGAGCTGGTCGATGCCCGGTGTGCGGCAGGGCAGCGGGTCGCCCTGGCCGGCGCGGGGGGGCGGGCCGCGGCGCTGATCCGCCTTCTGCGACGACACCGGGGGGCGGCGCCGCAGGAGGTGCCGGGCTGGCTCGCCTTCCGGGATCTGCCACCAGGGACGGTGGCCTGGATCCGCGCGCCCCTGCTGACCGGCTTCGCGACGCCGGATGCGACGGTGATCGCCGCGGCGGAGGTGCTGCCGCCCCGGCCGGCCGGCCGCGACCGGCTGCGCGGCGTCGCCTTCGGCGAGGCCGTGATGCGGCCGGGCGATGCCGTGATCCACCTGGACCACGGCCTGGCCGCGCTGCGCGGGATCGAGCGGGTGGAGGCCCCCGCCGCCCCCGGCGCCCCGGCCGCGCCCGCCCAGGACTGCCTGCGCCTGGAGTTCGCGGCGGGCGCCATGCGCCTCGTGCCGGCAGAGGAGATGGACCGGGTCTGGCGCTACGGCGCGGAGGCGGAGGAGGTCACGCTGGATCGCGCCGGCGGCGAGTCCTGGGCGAAGCGCCGCGCCGGCGTGGAGACCGCGCTGGAGGAGACGGCCCGCGCCATGCTCGGGCTGGCGGCGGAGCGGGACCAACGGCGGGCGCCGGTGCTGCGGCCACCCGGGCGGGCGATGGCCCGCTTCGTGGCGGGCTTCCCCTTCACGGCCACGCCCGACCAGCAGGCGGCCGCGGACGATGCCCTGGCCGATCTCGCGAGCGGGCGACCGATGGACCGGCTGGTCTGCGGCGATGTCGGCTACGGCAAGACGGAGGTGGCGCTGCGCGCCGCGGCGGCGGCGGCCCTGGCCGGGGCGCAGGTCGCGGTGCTGGCGCCCACCACCGTGCTCGCGCGCCAGCATCTCGATACCTTCCGGCGCCGGTTCGCGGGGTTCGACGTGGTGGTGGAAGGCCTGTCGCGCCTGACGTCCGCGGCCGAGGCGCGGCGGGTCCGCGCGGGGCTGGCGGACGGATCGGTGCGGGTGGTGGTCGGCACCCACGCCCTCCTCTCGAAGACCGTGCGGTTCCAGAAGCTCGGCCTCGTCGTCGTGGACGAGGAGCAGCGCTTCGGCGCGCGCCAGAAGACGGCGCTGCGCAACCTGGCGGAGGGTGTGCACCTGCTGACCCTGACGGCCACGCCGATCCCGCGCACGCTGCAGGCCGCGCTCGTCGGGATGCAGGACCTGTCGGTCATCGCGACGCCGCCGGCGCGGCGGCAGCCGATCCGCACGGGGATCGCGCCGCTGGACGACGCGCTGCTGGGCACCGCCCTGCTACGGGAGCGGCGCCGGGGCGGCCAGTCCTTCGTCGTCGTGCCGCGGATCGAGGACATGGCGCCGATGCGCGAGCGCCTGCGCCGCGCCGGCCCGCGCCTGCGGGTGATCGAGGTCCACGGCGAGATGCCGGCGCAGGAGGCGGACGACGCGATGATCGCCTTCGCCGAGGGCGGCGCCGACGTGCTGCTCTCCACCTCCATCATCGAGAGCGGGCTGGACGTGCCGCGGGCGAATACGATGCTCGTCTGGCATCCCGACCGCTTCGGCCTGTCGCAGCTGCACCAGCTGCGCGGGCGGGTGGGACGCGGCGGGGTGCGCGGCGCGATCTGGCTGCTGACTGACCCCGACGATCCGCCGGCCGAGGGCGCGATGAAACGCCTGCGGACCCTTGAGGCCATGGACCGGGTGGGGGCGGGCTTCGCCATCGCGGCGCGCGACCTGGACCTGCGCGGGGCCGGCGACCTGCTGGGGGAGGAGCAGGCGGGACATGTGCGCCTGATCGGGCTGGACCTCTACCAGCACCTGCTGGAGGAGGCGCTGCGCGCCGCGCGCGGCGAGTCCCGGCGCGAGGAGCGCCTGCCCGCCATCACCCTGCCCGTGCCCGCGAGCATCCCCGCCGAATACGTGCCCGACGAGGCGCTGCGGGTGGAGCTGCACGCCCGCGCCATCAGCCTGCTCCGCCGCGGGGAGGCGGCGGCGCTGGAGGACCTGTCGGCGGAGGTCGCGGACCGCTTTGGCCCGCCGCCGCCGGAGGTGCTGGCCTGGCTGGACGTGGCCCGCCTGCGCGCGCGGGCCGCGCGGCTCGGTATCCTGCGTCTGGAGGTCGGCCCGAAGGCCTCGGCCGCCGATTTCGCGGGGAACCCGCCCGAGGTGGAGCCGCCCCTGGAGGCGAGGAACGGCCGCGTCATCCTGCCCCGCCCGAGCGCCGACCCGGAGGCCGCGATCCACGCGGGCTGGGAGCTGCTGGCCCGGCTGAACCGCCTGCGCCGCCGCGGACGGACGCGGCAGGCGGCATGACCGCCCCGCGCCGGGTGGCCGCGCCGCCCGGCCTTGGGTAGAGGAATCCGGCAGGGCATCGCGAGGAGCAGGACATGCGGATCACCTGGTTCGGTCACTCGGCCTACCGGCTGGAGTTCGGCGGCGCGGTGGTGCTGATCGACCCCTTCCTGACGGGCAACGGCACCTTCAAGGGCGACGTGGAGGCGGCGACTTCGGGCGCCACCCACATCGTGCTGACCCACGGCCACGGCGACCATGTTGGCGACACCGTGGCGATCGCCGGCCGCACCGGCGCGAAGATCGTGACGAGCTTCGAGCTGTGCCAGTACCTCGGCCGCAAGGGCGTGGCGAAGACCGACCCGATGAACACGGGCGGCACGACCGATCAGGGCGAGTTCACCGTCAGCCTGACGGTCGCCTTCCACTCCTCCTCGGAGATGGACGGGAACGGGGTGCTGCACAACCTCGGCCCGTGCAACGGGGCGGTGATCACGCCGAGGGCGGCGGGGGAGGCGGTGGTCTACCACATGGGCGACACCGACATCTTCTCCGACATGGCGCTGATCGGGGAGATCTACCGGCCGAAGGTGGTGATGGTGCCGATGGGCGACCGCTTCACCATGGGGCCGCGCACGGCGGCGCTGGCCGTGCGGCGCTTCCTGCCGGACGTGCCGGTCGTGCTGCCGTGCCACTTCGCGACCTTCCCGCCCCTGGTGCAGACGCCGGACGCGTTCCTGAAGGAGATGGGCGACGCGGCCGGGCGCGTGCGGGTGCCGTTGATCGGAGAGGCGTTCGAGGCGTAGCAAGGCCGGGGGGAGGTATCCCCCCGCACCCCCCCTCTATTTTTGTCAGGCTGCCGCGGACGGTGGACGTTGTGGCGCTTCCGTATCCGCATTCCGCGGCGGCCTGGTAGAAGGAGGAGGGAGTTTGGGGGGCGAAGGCGCTGCCTGAGCCACTCCCCCAAACTTACTGCGACGTGCCGAGCCGCTGCGACCGCCAGCCCTCGCCATAAAGCCAGTCCACCGTGTCCCGCCACTGCTCCTGCGTCTTCGCGCCCATGATGGCGTTGCGGAGCGCGGCGTGCGCGCCTTCCGGGTGGTAGATGTGGTCGCCGACTTCCCGCGATTGCAGGATCAGCCGTGCCGTCCGCAGCACGCGCGCATCACGATAGGCAGCGAGCGCGGATTCCACGTGACCGGGATGGGCTGCCACCGCCTCGCCGAGCGACACCGCATCCTCCATGGCCATGCAGGCGCCCTGGGCGAGGTATTGCAGCGTGGGATGCGCGGCGTCGCCGAGGATCGTCACGCGCCCCTCCACCCACGTCTCCACCGGGTCGCGGTCGCAGAGCACCCAGAGCTTCCAGTCCTGGCCGCGGCGGATGATCTCCTGCGCGCGCGGGTGGACGTGGGTGAAGCCGCGCATCACCTCCTCCTGCGTCGCGGGCGCGCCGGCAACCGGCTCCGGCGCGTGGTTGTGGTAGGTGACGACAAGGTTGAAGGCGCGCCAGTCCGACAGGGGGTAGTGGACGATGTGGCACTTCGGCCCGGCCCAGAGGGTGGCGGCGTTCCAGCGCAGGTCCTCGGGCATCCGCTCCGTCGGGATGACGCTGCGGTAGGTGGTGTGTCCGGAGACGCGGGGCGGCCCATCGGCCACGAGCTGCGCGCGCACCTTGCTCCAGAGGCCGTCCGCGCCGATCAGCGCCGCGGCCGTCACGCGCTCCCCGCCGGGGAGGAGGGCGGTCGCGGTCGCGCCGTCCTGCTCGTAGCCCGTCACGCCGGCGGAGGTGCGGAGGGTGATGTGCGGATCGGCCTGGCAGGCGCGCAGCAGGATCGCGTGCAGGTCGCCGCGGTGGATCACCGCATAGGGGTTTCCGAAGCGCGCACGGAAGGCGTCGCCGAGGTCGATGTGGCAGATCTCCAGGCCGCTCAGCGCATCCATCAGCCGGAGCTGGTCCACCTGGATGGCGATGGCCCGCGCGGCATCCCCGACGCCGAGCGCGTCGAAGCAGCGGAAGGCGTTGGGGCCGAGCTGGATGCCGGCGCCGATCTCGCCCAGCGACGGCGACTTCTCCAGCACCGTCACCGGCCGCCCGGTCCGTGCGATGGCGAGGGCGGCGGAGAGGCCCCCGATCCCGCCGCCCGCGATCAGGAAGCGGTCTTCTGCCGCTTCGGTCATGTTGTTCCTCCCGCTGGGCGCCGCTACCGGATGGGCGGCGCGTAGAGCAGCCCACCGCGGTTCCACAGATTATTCAGTCCGCGCTCCAGCCCGATCGGTGTGTTGCGGCCGATGTGGCGCTCAAAGATCTCGCCGTAATTGCCGACGGCGCGGATCGCGTTGTAGGCCCAGCGGCGGTCGAGGCTGAGGGACGGGCCGAAATCGCCGGACACGCCCAGGAGGCGTCGGACATCCGGGTTCCCGCTGTTCAGCATCTCCTCCGCGTTCGCCTGAGTGACGCCCAGCTCCTCCGCCAGGATCAGGGCGTACACGGTCCAGCGCATGATATCGTACCACTGCTGGTCGCCCTTGCGGATGGCGATGGTCAGCGGCTCCTTGCTGATCACGTCCGGCAGGATGACGTGGTCCTGCGGGTTGTGCAGGGAGGAGCGGTAGGCCGCGAGCTGGCTGGCATCCAGCGAGTAGCTGTCGCAGCGATTGGATTCATAGGCCCGGCGCGCATCCTCGTTCTGGTCGAAGACGAGCGGCTGGACGGTGATGTTGTTGATCCGCGCCCAGTCCGCCAGGTTCAGCTCGTTGGTGGAGCCGGCGGAGACGCAGACCGTGCCGCCGTTCAGCTGCGTCGCCCGCTGGATGTTCGCGGAGCGGTGCACGATGAAGCCCTGCCCGTCGTAGAAGACGGTCGGGCCGAATTGCAGCCCGGCCGAGACCTCCCGCGACATCGTCCAGGTGAAGGTGCGCGCCACCACGTCCACCTGCCCGGACTGCAGCGCGGGGATGCGGGTCTGGCTGGTCAGCGCGGTGAAGCGGATGCGGCCGGGATCGCCGAAGATGGCGGCGGTGATGGCCCGGCATATGTCGGGGTCCAGACCCTGGTGGATGCCGCGGCTGTCGGGTGCGCCGAATCCCGCGACGCCCGTGTTGGCGCCGCAATCCAGCACGCCCTTGGCGCGGATGGCCGTCAGCGTCGGCCCAGGCGGCACCGTCTGCGCCGCCGCGGCGACGGGCAACAGCAGGAGAACGGCGGCCAGGCCCCGGCGGATCGTCGTCATCATGTCAGCGGAGCCCCTGGCAGAAGTCCTGAACCCGCGCCATGCCCTCGCGCAGGCTCTCCGTGTCGGTCGCGTAGGAGAAGCGGACATGCGGGCTCATGCCATAGGCCGCGCCGTGGACCGCGGCGACCTCGGCCTCCTCCAGCAGGGCCATGACGAAATCCGCGTCCGTGCCGATCACTCGTCCGCCGCGGGTGGTGCGCCCGATGCAGCCGGCGATGTCGGGGAAGACGTAGAAGGCACCCTCCGGCTTGTGGCAGCGGATGCCGGGGGCGGCGTTCAGCGCCTCCACCACCAGGTCGCGGCGCTCCCGGTAGATGGCGGCGCGCTCCGCGATGAGGTCCTGCGGCCCCTCCAGCGCGGCGGTGGCCGCGGCCTGGGAGATGGTGGACACGCCCACCACCGCCTGCCCCTGCACGTTCGACATGCCCTTGATCAGATCCTTCGGCCCACCGCAGAAGCCGACGCGCCAGCCCGTCATAGCGTAGGTCTTGGACACGCCGTTCACCGTCAGCACGCGGTCGCGCAGCCGTGGCTCCACCTCGGCGATCGTGCAGAACTCGAAACCGTCATAGGTGAAGTGCTCGTACATGTCATCGCAGAGCACCATCACGTCGGGGTGGCGCAGCAGCACCTCCGCCAGCGCGGCCATCTCCGCGCGGGAGCAGGCGGCGCCGGTGGGGTTGTTCGGGAAGTTCAGGAAGACCCAGCGGGTGCGCGCGGTGATGGCGGCTTCCAGCGCCTCCGGCCGCAGCTTGAAGCCGGCGTTGGAGGGGCAGTCCGCCCAGGTCGGCACGCCGCCGGCCAGCTTAACGATGTCGGCGTAGGAGATCCAGGAGGGGCGCGGCAGCACCACCTCGTCCCCCGGGTTCAGGGTCGCCATCATCGCGTCGAAGATGATCTGCTTGCCACCATTCGCGACCATGACCTCGCCGGGCTCGTAGTCCAGGCGGTTGTCCCGCTTGAACTTGCGGCGCACGGCGTCCTTCAGCGCCTTGGTGCCGTCCTGGGGCGGGTATTTCGTGTCGCCGGCCAGGGCGGCCCGGTGCGCGGCCTCGATCGCGTGGGCGGGGGTGGGGAAGTCGGGCTCGCCCTGGGACAGGCCGATGATCCGGCGCCCGGCCGCCGTCATCTCCCGCGCCCGCACCGCCATGGTTGCCGAGGCGGAGGGCGCGACCTCCCGCAGACGCTGGGCCAGCACGACCATCGACGTTCCATCCCCTTCCGTGGAGGCGGCATGAGGACAGGCTTTGGGCACCGGCGTAAACCCGGGGCGGGGAGATATCGCGCCACCGCCGCTTTCCTCTATACGGCCCGCATGTCCCGTCTCTGGATCGCCGCCGGCGCGTTGGCCGGCCTGCTGGCCGTCGGACTCTCCGCCTGGGCCGCGCACGGGCTGGCGCTGGAGCCCTCGCGGACGCGGATGGTGGACAGCGCCCTGACCCAGCAGGGCTGGCACGCGCTGGCGCTGATCGCCGCGGGCATCCTGGCGGATCGCTGGGGCGGCTGGCCGCTGCACGCCGCGGCCGCCTTGTTCTTGGCGGGCATGGCGCTGTTCTGCGGGGCCGTCTGGTCGGTGGCGCTGACCGGCCGCAGCCTCGGTGGCGTCGCGCCGACGGGTGGAGTGCTGCTGATGCTCGGCTGGCTGATGCTGGCCGTCGCGGCCCTGCTGCACCGCACCCCTTGATCCGCGCTGCCTATCTCGCGGCCGAGGGGTTCGAGGCCGAGCTGGCGGAGGATCTCCGCCGCGCCGGGCGCCGCATCGGCGGCTGGCACGGCCCCCTGGCGCTCTCGCCCGATCCGGCGCCGGGCGCGCCGAACGCCGCGCCTTGGGCGCTGGACGTCTGGGACGCGCCGCGGGAGATCCCGGTGCCCTCGATCCGCGCGGGGGCGGACGCGCTGCGCGCGATCCAGCGCAACTGGTCCCTGCTGGACGTGGCGCATCATCGCCGCGCGGCGCTGATCCGGGACGCGCTACCGCCGCTGCGGCCGAAGCCGCTGATCTTTCCGCAGCCCGCGCCGGCCTCGCATCTCGGCGCCTGGACGCTGCTGTCGTCGGACCGGATGCTCGCGAGCCCGACGAAGTCGTCCCCCTTCGTCAACGGCGCGCCGGTCTTCGCGGAGGACCGGGAAGGGCCGCCGAGCCGTGCCTACCTGAAGCTGTGGGAGGCGTTGACGCGGCTCGGGCGCTGGCCCGGTCCGGGCGAGACGGCGCTGGACCTCGGCGCCGCGCCGGGCGGCTGGACCTGGGCGCTGGCCCGGCTGGGCGCGCGGGTCACGGCCGTGGACAAGGCGGAGATGGAGCCGCGCATCGCCGCCCTGCCCAACGTGGCCGTGCGACGGGAAAGCGCCTTCGGCCTGCCACCGGAGCCGGTGGACTGGCTGTTCAGCGACGTCATCTGCTACCCGGCGCGGCTGCTGGGCCTCGTGCGCCGCTGGATGGAGGCGGGCGCCGCGCGGAACATCGTGGTGACGATCAAGTTCCAGGCCGCGACCGACCACGACACCGCCGCCGCCTTCGCCGCCATCCCCGGCAGCCGGCTGTTCCACGGCGCGCACAACAAGCACGAGCTGATGTTTGCCTGGCCCGCCGATCCAGGGGCCGGGACCACGCCGATCACGACCTGAGCGGGGCGCGTTGAACGGTGACCCGGGTCGCGGTTAGATCACCGCGGCCCCCCTTGGCGGAACGGTAGACGCAGGCGACTTAAAATCGCTCACCCGCAGGGGTGTGCCGGTTCGAATCCGGCAGGGGGGACCAGCCCGGCCCTACTGGACCGAGGCGAGGCTTCCGTGGACCCAGCCCTCCGGCGCGGATTCGCCGACCTGGTACCAGCCACCGGGCGCCGTGCCGAAGATCTGCAGGTTGCTGCCGGTCCGCGCGACCCGCAGGACGGCGCCGCCGCCATTCGGCGAGGAGCGGACATTGCCGTTCTGGCGCATCACGAGCGTCCCGCTGGAGCGCTGGGCCGGGGTGGCGACGGCGGGCGTGGGCGAGGGGGCGGCGGCGGAGACGAGCGTCACGGCACCCTGCGAGGGATCGGCCGGCGCGGGCTCCGGGACGGGCGTGAGGCCTGAGGGAAGAGGCGGGGGCGGCATGGCCACGGGCGGGCCGCCGGGACGCGGGACCGGGCCGCCGCCGTCGAAGCAGCGGGCCACCATCTCGGCATAGACGCGCGTCGCCTCGATGTTCGTGCGGGCCACGTGCTGCTCGACCTGCAGGCCGCCATCGCCGGAGGAGACGACGGAGACGAAGGGGATGTAGGCGCCCGCGCTGCCGGACAGCGTCGCCTGCCCGCAGACGGCGAAGGTGTCCGGCACGGCCTGACGGTAGGTCTGGACGGCGCGGAAGCGCAGGCCATCGCGGTCCTGCTGGCCGAGGCTGCGGACGCGGTCCTCCGCGGCGGCCTGCACCTGCTGGATGCGGGCGGATGCGGCGGTCCGGTGATTGGTCTCGGGGGCCGCCGCGCTGGGACTCGGGGAACTTTCCCAGCAGCCACCCAGCAGCACGAGCCCGGACAGAAGAATCGTTGTGCGCATTTCACTCGCTCCGACCGATGGGAAACGCCGAAGTGGAGGATCGCGCTCGATCACGTCTGCGTTGAGGCTTTCGGCCCAACATATTGAAAATGAGAGGCGTCCGCCACCCGTTTGGCCTGAGGGGGAAGTAGGGCCAGTGTGACGGGTGGCGGAGCGCCACGCGGCCGGAGGGGGTGGTGCGGCCGCGATCGCTGGGCTGGGGCTTACCAGCGGCGGTAGTAGCCCCGGCCGTAGTAGGGACGCCCGTAGTAGGGGCGGCTGGAGCTGACGATGGCGGCCCCGGCGGCGGCGCCGATCAGCCCGGCCGCGACGGCCGTGCCGACCTGGGCGTTCTGCTGGGCCTGGTTGCGCTCCGCGGCGGCGGCGGGCTGCAGGGCCTGGGCCTGGTAGCAGGCGTCCGTGTAGCCCTGGTAGCAGGCCTGGCTCGCGGCAGCGGCCTGCTGCTCATAGGGCCCGGGCGCCACGGCGCAGGCGGAGACGCCGACGGCGGCCAGGATGGCCAGGCTGCGGGCGGACAAGCGGCTGAACAGCGACATCTCGATCTCCTCGGTGGCCGGCGGGACCTCGGGATCTCCCGGTCCGGCCGCCTTTGATGAGGGGATCATGCCGGGGTCCTGTCGCATCCGCGTGTCGCAGGACCCCGGCCTCTGTCGCGCCCGTCGCGCTGCCGGCCGCTACTCGAAGCGCTCCCGCCCGAGGGTGCGGACCACCTCGGCCCATTTCGCGGATTCGCGCCGCACGATCTCCGCCAGCGCCTCGCCGCTGCCGCCCAGCGGCACCGCACCCTGCTCCAGCAGGGTCTTCCGGACGGATTCCTCCGCCAGCGCCGCGTTCAGGGCCGTGCGGATGCGCTCCACCCGGTCCGGCGGCGTGCCGGCGGGGGCGAGGAGGGGGTAGGAGTTCTCGTTGACCGCGCCGGGCAGCCCGGCCTCCACGATCGTGGGCACGTCGGGCAGCGCGACCGAGCGCTCCCGCGTCAGCACGGCGAGGGCACGCACGCCGTTCTGCCCGACCGTCGGCAGCACGCCCGGCAGGTCCAGCGTCACCATGTCGAGCTGCCCGGCGACGAGGTCGTTCACCGCGGGCGCGGCGCCGCGATAAGGCACGTGCGTGATGTCGATGCCCGCGCGCAGGCCGAAGAGCTCCCCGGCCAGGTGCGTCAGCCCGCCGACGCCGGCGGAGCCGAAGCTCACCTTCCCCGGGTTGCGCTTCGCGTGGTCCACCAGCTCCGCGACCGAGGAGACGGGCAGCTTCCGCCCCACGGCCAGCACCTGCTGGACGCCCACCGCGTTCGCGACGCCGAGGACGTCCCGCCCCACGTCATAGGGCAGGCGCGCGACGGTGTAAGGCTGCAGCACGAGCGCGCCGATCGAGGTGAGGCAGAGGGTCTGCCCGTCCGGCCGGGCGCGGGCCATGGCTTCCAGTCCCAGGATGCCGCTGGCGCCGGTGCGGTTGTCCGCGACGACCGGCTGGCCCAGGCGCTCCGACATGGGCCGGGCGATCAGCCGGGCGAAGAGGTCGGCCGGGCCGCCCGGGGGATAGGGGACGATCAGCCGGATCGGGCCGTCCGGCGCGGTCCCCTGCGCGCGGGCGATGACGGGCGCGGCGAGCGTCAGCCCTAGCGCGGCCCGGCGGCCGAGGCCGCTTCCCCCTGTCGTTCCCCTGGTCATGGGCGGTGTTTCCTCCTCTGGCCCGGCCTTTCACCACGGCCGGGCGGCTCCATCAATGGACCGGTTTATTGGCCCATGCCTCCCGGCTGCTCACGGCATGTTGCGCCGCAGCGTGCTTGGCCCGGCGCACCGCGGTTGCGATCCAACGCACTCCTCGGGAACAGGGCAGAGGTTCGGAACCATGGAGGCACAGCGCCGTTCCCCCGCGATGCGTCCGCTCGCCCTGTATCATCTCAGCCCGTCCCTGCTCGGGCCTCTCCCCGCTTGGGCGCGGGAGCTGGAACGGATCGCCGGCCTCGGCTTCACCGGCATCTGCCTGCCGCCGCCCCTGCTGCCGGGGCGGAGCGGAAACCTCCTCGACGTGGCCGATCACGACCGGGCGCACCCCGCCCTGTCCATCGAGGCGGACGGCACGGCGGCGGTCGCGGCCGTCGCGGCGGCTTGCCAGGCGGCGGGGCTGGAGCTCTGGCTCGACCTGCTGCCGGACCGCGTCTCGGCCGAAGGCCCCCTGCCGGCGGCCGAGCCCGGCTGGTTCCGTGCCGGCTCCGATCCGCTGCCCGACCCGCGGCGCGACCCCTCGGACCTGGGCATGGCGGCGATGGACCTGGGCGCCGAGGGACCGCAGGCCTGGTGGACCGAGCGTCTGCGCGCCTGGCGGGTGGCGGGAGTGGCCGGGTTCCGCGCCGTGGCGCCGGGCCGCGTGCCCCTGCCGGCCTGGTCCCGGCTCATCGGCGCGGCAGAGGGGGCGCAGTTCCTCGCCTGGACGGTGGGAATGCCCCAGGCGGAGGCGGCCGCCCTACGGGACGTCGGCTTCGGCTGGCTGACCGCCTCCACGGCCTGGTGGAACGGCCGGGACGCCTGGCTGATGGAGGAACGGGCGGCGCTGGGCGGGCCGCTGGTGGCTTTCCCGGAGGTCCCCCACGGCCCGCGCGCGGGCGCCGAGGTGGCAGATCCCGCTGCCCGCGCCGCGCGGGCCCTGCGGGCGCTTCGGCTGGCGGCCGCCACGGGCGACGCGCTGCTGGTGCCGATGGGGTTCGAGTTCGGTGCCCGGCGGCCCGCGGGGGGCGGCAAGGAGAGCGCGGAGGACTGGGCGGCGCTGCGGGCCGGTCCGGCCTACGACCTCAGCGCGGAGGTCCGTGATGCGGTCGCGCTGACGAAGCGGCTCGCCGCCTTCTCCGGGATGGAGGCGCGGACCCTGACCGGCCCCGGCACCCCCGTCCTGGCGCTGCTGCGCGCAGGCGCCGATGCCCGCGTGGCGACGGAGGCCGCGCTCGTCCTGGTCAATCCGGGGGACGCGGCAGTGCGGATCGCGCCCGAATCTCTTCTGCCCGCGGCCGGCGGGGCGCCGGGGCCCTTCTTCACGGAGGCCGGGCAGGCGCTGACGCCCGGCGAGCCCTTCGCCCTGGAGGCCGGTGCCGTGCAGGTCCTGACCGCCGTCCGGACCCCTGCGATCCGGCGCGAGTCCCGCCTGACGCCGGCCCAGGGCGTCGCCATCCCCCGCATCGGCATCGAGGCGGTGACGCCGCTGGTGGATGGCGGCCGCTTCCCGGCCAAGCGCATCGTGGGCGAGCTGGTCACGGTGGAGGCCGATATCGTGGCCGACACCCACGCGACCTTCGGCGTGGCCCTGCTCTGGCGCCCGGCCGACGAGAAAGCGTGGCGCGAGGTGCGGATGCGTCCGCTCGGCAATGACCGCTGGACCGCCGCCTTCCCGCTGGACCGGCCGGGGCGGCACCTCTTCGCCGTGGAGGCGTGGCTGGACGTCTTCGCCGGCTATCGCGACGAGCTGACGAAGAAGGATGCCGCCGGCGTGAAGGTCACGCTGGAACTGGAGGAGGGGCGGCGGCTGGTGGCCGCGGCGGCGGCGCGCCCTACCGGCGCACGCGGTGCCCTGCTGAAGATCGCGAAGGCGCTGGAGAAAGCGGGCGAGGCGGAGCGGCTGGAGACGCTGCTCTCCCCCGCCACGGCCGCGCTGATGGCCACCGCCGATGCCCGTCCGCACCGCTTCCGTCAGGAGCCCGCGGGCTCCATCGACGCCGAGCGCATCCAGGCCCGCTTCGCGTCCTGGTACGAGGTCTTCCCGCGCAGCCAGTCCGGCGACGAGAACCGGCACGGCACCTTCAACGACGTCATCGGCCAGTTGCCGCGCGTGAAGGCGATGGGCTTTGACGTGCTCTACTTCACGCCCATCCACCCGATCGGGCGGAAGAACATGAAGGGGCGCAACAACACGCTGACGCCGGGGCCGGATGACGTGGGGTCACCCTATGCCATCGGCTCCGAGGATGGCGGGCATGAGGCGCTCCACCCGAGGCTCGGCACGCTGGAGGATTTCCATCGCCTGCGCGACGCCGCCGCGGATCACGGGCTGGAGCTGGCGATGGACTTCGCCATCCAGTGCTCCCCGGACCATCCGTGGTTGAGGGAGCACCCGGAGTGGTTCGACTGGCGGCCAGACGGGACCATCAAATACGCCGAGAATCCGCCGAAGAAGTACGAGGACATCGTCAACGTGGACTTCTACGCGGCGGGCGCGAAGCCGTCGCTCTGGGTCGCGCTGTACGAATCCATCCGTTACTGGGTGGAGCAGGGGGTGAAGACCTTCCGAGTGGACAACCCGCACACCAAGCCGCTGCCCTTCTGGGAGTGGATGATCGGTGAGATCCGCGCTGAGCACCCCGACGTGCTGTTCCTGTCCGAGGCCTTCACCCGCCCGAAGGTGATGTACCGGCTCGCGAAGGCCGGGTTCAGCCAGTCCTACACCTACTTCACCTGGCGCGAGACGAAGGCGGAGATGGCGGAGTACCTGACGGAGCTGACCACGACGGCGCCGAAGGACTTCTTCCGGCCGCACTTCTTCGTCAACACGCCGGACATCAACCCGCGCCACCTGCAGACCGGCGGGCGGCCGATGCACCTCTCGCGCGCGGCGCTGGCCGCGACGCTGTCCGGCCTGTGGGGCGTCTACCAGGGCTTCGAGCTCTGCGAGGCGACGCCCCTGCCGGGCAAGGAGGAGTATCTGGACTCCGAGAAATACCAGATCCGCGTCTGGCCGGCGCGCCGGCCCGGTGACATCGTGGACGAGGTGACCCGCCTGAATGCCATCCGCCGCGCCAACCCGGCGCTGCACTCCCATCTCGGCGTGACGTTCCTGCCGGCCCACAACGACAGCGTTCTGTTCTACGAGAAAGCGACGGCCGACCGGCAGAACGTCGTTCTCGTCGCCGTCAGCATGGACCCGAGCCGGGTACAGGACGCGGACTTCGAATTGCCGCTCTGGCGCTGGAACCTGCCTGATGACGCAGGGCTGGAGGTGGAGGATCTGATGCGTGGCAACCGCTTTGCCTGGCATGGCAAGAAGCAGCACATGCGCCTGGATCCCGCCGAGCCCTTCGCCATCTGGCGCGTCCGCCCGGTCTGAGAGGGAACGCAAGAATGCCTGACGACGTCCGCCCCGCCGCTTCCGAGACGCCGCAGGTGGAGAGCCGCGATCCCCAGTGGTACCGGGACGCGGTCATCTACCAGCTGCACGTGAAGTCCTTCTTCGATTCCAACGACGACGGCGTGGGGGACTTTCCCGGCCTGATGGCGAAGCTCGACTACGTCGCGGAGCTCGGCGTGGACACGCTGTGGCTGCTGCCCTTCTATCCCAGCCCGCGCCGGGACGATGGCTACGACATCGCGAAGTACACCGATGTCCACCCGGATTACGGCACGCTGGAGGATGCGCAGCGCTTCATCGCCGAGGCGCATCGCCGCGGCCTGCGCGTGATCACGGAGCTGGTTATCAACCACACCAGCGACCAGCACCCCTGGTTCCAGCGCGCCCGGAACGCGCCGAAGGGCAGCCCGGAGCGCAACTTCTATGTCTGGTCCGATACGGACCAGATCTACCAGGGCACGCGCATCATCTTCCTGGACACCGAGAAGTCCAACTGGACCTGGGACCCGGTGGCCGAGCAGTATTTCTGGCACCGCTTCTACTCCCACCAGCCCGACCTGAACTTCGACAATCCCGAGGTAATGGACGAGGTGCTGAAGGTCATGCGCTTCTGGCTGGATGCCGGGGTGGATGGCCTTCGCCTGGACGCCGTCCCCTATCTCATCGAGCGCGACGGCACGAACAATGAGAACCTGCCCGAGACGCACGAGATCCTGAAGCAGATTCGTGTGGAGCTGGAGCGCGGCCATCCCGGACGCATGCTGCTCGCCGAGGCCAACATGTGGCCGGAGGACACGCAGCAGTACTTCGGGGAGGGCGACGAATGCCACATGGCCTTCCACTTCCCGCTGATGCCGCGGATGTACATGGCCATCGCGCAGGAGGACCGGTTCCCGATCACCGACATCCTGCGCCAGACGCCGGACATCCCGGATGGCTGCCAGTGGGCGATCTTCCTGCGGAACCATGACGAGCTGACGCTCGAGATGGTGACCGACAAGGAGCGGGACTATCTCTGGAACACCTATGCCGCCGACCGGCGGGCGCGCATCAACCTCGGCATCCGCCGGCGCCTGGCACCGCTGCTGGAGCGCGACCGGCGCCGCATCGAGCTGATGAACGGGCTGCTGCTGTCGATGCCCGGCACGCCGGTGATCTACTACGGCGACGAGATCGGCATGGGTGACAACATCTACCTCGGCGACCGCGACGGTGTGCGCACGCCGATGCAGTGGTCGCCGGACCGCAACGGCGGCTTCAGCAAGGCCGATCCGGCCGGCCTCGTGCTGCCGACGATCCAGGACGCGCTCTACGGCTTCCAGGCCGTGAACGTGGAGGCGCAGGCGCGCGACGCGCATTCCCTGCTCAACTGGACGCGGCGGATGCTGGCGACCCGCAAGCGGTCCCAGGCCTTCGGGCGCGGCACGATGCGGCTGCTCTATCCCGGCAACCGCAAGGTGCTCGCCTATCTGCGGGAGCATGAGGGCGAGACGATCCTCTGCGTCTTCAATCTGTCCCGCGCCGCGCAGGCGGTGGAGCTGGACCTGTCGCAGCTCGCCGGCCGGGTGCCGGTGGAGATGCTCGGCGGCACCGCTTTCCCGGCCATCGGGCAGCTCACCTACCTCCTGACGATCCAGCCCTACGGCTTCTACTGGTTCCTGCTGGCCACGGAGCAGGCGCTGCCCGCCTGGCACGTGAAGGCGCCGGAGCCGCTGCCCGACCTACGGACGCTCGTCTTCCCGGCCAGCGCCACCGAGCTGGCGGAGACGCAGCGGCGGGAAATCGAGCGCGACGTCCTGCCGGCCTGGCTCGCCAAGCGCCGCTGGTTCGCCGCCAAGGGCGAGGCGCTGGAGGGGGTTCGCCTCCGCGCCCTCGCGCCTATCCCGGGTGGCCGCTACACGATGCTGGCGGAGGTCGAGGCGCAGCTCCCCGGGCGGACCGAGCGCTACGCCCTGCCGCTCGCAGTGGTGGAGGACGACAACACCGCCTCGCCGCTCGCCTACCAGCTTGCCCTCACGCGTCTCCGGCAGGGGCGGCAGGTCGGCTATCTGACGGACGCCTTCGCCTCGGACCGCTTCGTCCACCGCGCCTTGCGCGCGATGCGGGACGGGACGAGCGCGATGACCGAGGATGGCGAGGTCCGCTTCAGCGCGACCGAGCGGCTGGCCGAGCTCGACCTGGGCGAGGAGCCGGAGGTCCGCCGCCTCTCCGCGGAGCAGTCCAACTCCTCCATTATCGTCGGCGAGCAGGTGGTGCTGAAGGTCCTGCGCAAGCTCGCGCCGGGCATCCACCCGGAGGCGGAGATGACCCGCCACCTGACCGCGCTCGGCTTCCAGAACATCGCGCCCCTGCTGGGGGAGGCGGTGCGGACGGGCAAGGATGGCACCCCCGTCACGCTGATGCTGCTGCAGGGCTTCGTCCGCAACCAGGGCGATGGCTGGGGTTGGACGCTCGACTGGCTCGCCCGCGCGGCCGACCAGCCGACCGAGGGCGACGCGGAGGATTCCCTCTCCGGCTACCTCGCCTTCATCGCCGCCCTCGGCCGGCGCCTGGCGGAACTGCACGCGGCCCTCGCGGCCCCGTCCGACGACCCGGCCTTCGCGCCGGAGGTGGCGGGGGAGGCGTCTCGCGCGGCCTGGGCGGAGGGCGCCATCGCCCAGCTCGAGCCCGCCCTCGACCTGCTGGCGGGGGCGAAGGACCTCTCGCCGGAGGATGCGGCGCTCGCCGAATCCCTCGTCTCCCGCCGGGAGGTGCTGAAGGCGGTGGCGCAGCGGCTGGCGCAATCGGCGGATGGCGCGCTGATGACGCGGGTGCACGGGGACTTCCACCTGGGGCAGGTGCTGGTGGCCCAGGGTGATGCGGTGCTCGTGGACTTCGAGGGCGAGCCCGCGCGCACGCTGGAGGAGCGCCGCGCCAAGGGCAGCCCGCTGCGGGACGTGGCCGGCCTGCTGCGCAGCCTCGACTATGCCGCGGCGGCGGCCGCGACGGCGCTCAGCACCGCTCCGGCCGAGCGGCGCGACGCCCTGCTCGCGCGCTTCCGCACGGAGGCGAGCGCGACCTTCGAGGCGGCGTATCGCGAGGTGGAGGCGGCCTCCCCCACGCCCTGGGCGCCGGCGGCGACGCGGGACGCGCTGCAAGATCTCTTCCTGCTGGAGAAGGCGGCCTATGAGATCCGTTACGAGGCCGCGAACCGACCGGCCTGGCTGCCTATCCCGCTGCGCGGCCTCGCGGCCCTCGCGGACCGGCTGGTGACGGCATGAGCGAGGCGATCCTCGAGGGCCGGCACGGCGATCCCTTCGCCGTGCTGGGCGCGCATGACGGCATCCTCCGCACCTTCCAGCCGGGCGCGCGCGGGGTGGAGGCGGTGCCGCGGGACGGCGCCCCGGTCGTGCTTGAGAAGGTGCACGGGAACGGCCTGTTCGAGGGAACGGCACCGTCCGGCCCCTACACGCTCCGCATCACCTGGGACAGCGCGGTGCAGGAGACGGAGGACCCCTACTCGTTCGGGCCGGTGCTCGGGGAATTGGACCTGCACCTCTTCGCGGAGGGACGGCACCGGGAGATGGGGCGCGTCTTCGGCGCCCACGCCATGACGGTGGACGGCGTCGCGGGCGTGCGCTTCGCCGTCTGGGCGCCGAATGCGCGCCGCGTCTCGGTCGTCGGCGACTTCAATGCCTGGGACGGCCGCCGCCACCCGATGCGGCTTCGGCAGGAGGCCGGGGTGTGGGAACTGTTCATCCCGCGCCTGACGCCCGGCACGCGCTACAAATACGAGATCGTGGACGCGAACGGCGCCACCCTGCCGCTGAAGGCCGATCCGGTGGCGGGCGCGTCGCGCGTGGCGCCCGATACCTCCTCGGTGGTGCCCGACCCGGAGCCGCATCGCTGGGCGGATGAGGCCTGGATGGCCCGCCGCGCCGCCGCCCAGGCGCCTGACGCACCGATCTCCATCTACGAGGTCCATCCCGGTTCCTGGTGGCGCGACGCGGACTGGCGCGCGCCGGACTGGGACGGGCTGGCGGACCGGCTGATCCCCTATGTCACCGGCATGGGCTTCACCCATATCGAGTTGCTGCCGATCATGGAGCATCCCTTCGGCGGCTCCTGGGGCTATCAGCCGCTCGGCCTCTTCGCGCCGACCGCGCGCTTCGGCACGCCGTCCGGCTTCTCCCGCTTCGTGGACCGCTGCCACGAGGCCGGGGTGGGCGTCATCCTGGACTGGGTGCCCGCCCATTTCCCGAACGACGCGCACGGCCTCGGCCGCTTCGACGGCACGGCGCTGTACGAGCACGCGGACCCGCGCGAGGGATTCCACAAGGACTGGAACACCCTCATCTACAATTTCGGCCGGCACGAGGTGCGGGGCTTCCTCATCGCCTCCGCGCTGCACTGGCTGGAGCACTACCACGTGGACGGGCTGCGCGTGGACGCGGTCGCCTCCATGCTCTACCGCGACTACTCCCGCAACGCGGGAGAATGGGTGCCGAACCGCTATGGCGGGCGGGAGAACCTGGAGGCCGTGGCCTTCCTGCGGGAATTGAACGACATCGTGCGGGACCGCTGCCCCGGCGCGATCATGGTGGCGGAGGAGAGCACCGCCTGGCCCGGCGTGAGCGCCCCGACGTCGGAAGGCGGGTTGGGCTTCCACTACAAGTGGAACATGGGCTGGATGCACGACACCCTGCACACGATGCAGGAGGATCCTGTCAACCGCCGCTGGCACCATCACGGCCTCACCTTCGGCCTCGTCTACGCCTTCTCCGAGCGGTTCATGCTGCCGCTCTCCCATGACGAGGTGGTGCACGGGAAGGGATCGCTGCTCGGCAAGATGCCGGGCGACGACTGGCAGAAGCGCGCCAACCTCCGCGCCTATTTCGGCTTCATGTGGACGCATCCCGGCAAGAAGCTGCTCTTCATGGGCGGCGAGATCGCGCAGCCCACGGAGTGGAACCACGACGCCCAGATCCCGTGGAACCTGCTGGACGATTCGGGGCACCGGGGCGTGCAGGCGCTGATGCGGGACC
Organism: Muricoccus radiodurans; assembly: GCF_050154705.1. GTDB lineage: Bacteria > Pseudomonadota > Alphaproteobacteria > Acetobacterales > Acetobacteraceae > Roseomonas > Roseomonas radiodurans. Next base: position 5,163,758 of record NZ_CP189561.1, read on the forward strand.
TGAACCGCGCCTATCGCAACCTGCCGGCCCTCCACGCACGGGATGCCGACCCCGCCGGCTTCGCCTGGGTGGTGATGGACGATGCGGCGCAGAGCGTGCTCGCCTATCTGCGCCTGGGGCGGGACGGGGATGCGCCGGTGCTCGTGGTCTGCAACCTCACCCCCGTGCCGCGGCACGGCTATCGGCTGGGCGTGCCGCAGGCCGGCCGCTGGCGCGAAATCCTGAACACGGATGCCGACGTTTACGGGGGTTCCGGCGTTGGGAACAGCGGCGGTGTCGAGGCCGCCTCGGACCCGTCGCATGGACAGCCGGCCTCGCTCACGCTGACATTGCCGCCGCTCGCGACCCTGATCCTCTCGCCCTAGGACGTCCAAGGACCACATGCCGACCGCGCCGAACCGCCTGGAACCCGGGCTGCCCTATCCGCTGGGCGCCCGCTGGGACGGGCTCGGCGTGAACTTCGCCGTCTTCTCCGCCCATGCCGAGCGGATCGAGCTCTGTATCTTCAACACGGGCGGCCGGCGGGAGATCGCCCGCTACGACCTGCCGGAGTGCACCGACGAGATCTGGCACGGCTACCTGCCCGATGCGGGTCCCGGCACCGTCTACGGCTACCGCGCGCATGGTCCCTATGAGCCGCTGAAGGGCCACCGCTTCAACCCGACGAAGCTCCTGCTGGACCCCTATGCACGGCAGCTGGTCGGCAGCGTCGCCTGGTCGGACGCGCTGTTCGGCTACCGCGTCGGCAGCAACCGCGCGGACCTCGGCATGGATCGCCGCGACAGCGCGGCCGCCATGCCGAAGGCGATGGTGGTGGACGAGAACGTGGACTGGGGCGACGACCGCCACCCCAACCGCCCCTGGTGCGACACCGTCATCTATGAGGCGCATCTGAAGGGTCTGACCCGGCTGCACCCGGACCTGCCGGGGCCGGTGCGCGGCACCTTCCAGGCGCTCGGGCATCCGCGGGTGATCGAGCACCTCGTGCGCCTGGGCGTCACGGCGGTGGAGCTGCTGCCGGTGCACGCCTTCCTGCAGGATCGCTTCCTGGTGGAGAAGGGGCTGACGAACTACTGGGGTTATTCGACCCTTTCCTTCTTCGCGCCGGAGCCGGCCTATCTCGCCACCGGCGGGTTGCAGGAGATCCGCGCCGCCGTGCGCCGCCTGCACGCGGCGGGGATCGAGGTGATCCTGGACGTGGTGTACAACCACACCTGCGAGGGGTCGGAGATGGGGCCGACCCTGTCTTGGCGCGGGCTGGACCACGCGTCCTACTACCGGCTGCTGCCGGAAGACCCGCGGCGCTGCATCAACGACACTGGCACCGGCAACACGGTGAACATGTCGCATCCCCGCGTCATCCAGATGGTGACGGACAGCCTGCGCTACTGGGTCGAGTCCTTCCGCGTGGACGGTTTCCGCTTCGACCTCGGCTCCGTCCTGGGCCGTGAGACGACGGGCTTCGACCCGGGGTCGGGCTTCTTCGACGCGCTGCGTCAGGACCCCGTGCTGTCCCGCGTGAAGCTCATCTCCGAGCCCTGGGACATCGGTCCCGGCGGCTACCAGCTCGGCAACCATCCGCCCGGCTTCGCGGAGTGGAATGACCGTTTCCGCGACGGCATCCGCCGCTTCTGGAAGGGGGACGAGGGGATGCGGTCCGACCTTGCCGCGCGCCTCACCGGCTCCGCCGAGCTGTTCGACCGCCGCAAGCGCCGCCCCTGGGCGAGCGTGAACTACGTCGCCTCCCATGACGGCTACACGCTGCATGACCTCGTGACCTATGCCGAGCGCCACAACGAGGCGAATGGCGAGGACAACCGCGACGGCCACGGCGACAACCACAACGGCAACTGGGGCGCCGAGGGTGAGACCGACGACCCCGAGATCAACGACACCCGCAGCCGGCTGAAGCGCGCGCTGCTGGCGACCGTCTTCTTCTCCGCCGGCACGCCCATGCTGCTGGCGGGTGACGAGATGAGCCGTACCCAGAACGGCAACAACAACGCCTATTGCCAGGACAACGAGATCTCCTGGCTGGACTGGGCGCGCGCCGCCACGCCGGAGGCGCAGGCGCTGATCGACTACACCGCGCGCCTGATCCGGCTGCGCCATCGCCTGACGCCGCTGCGGCCCTCCCACTTCCCGCACGGCCAGTCGCAGCCGGTGCCCGGGCTGCAGGACACCCAGTGGTTCGACCAGATGGGCGAGCCGATGACGCCAGAGGCCTGGGGGAATCCGGTGGCCAAGACCTTCGCCATGCTGCGCGCCGATCCCGCGGAATCCGGCGGCGCCGATACCGTGCTGCTGCTGATGAACGCCGACAGCGCCGACCAGCCCTTCACCTTGCCGCCCACCGGACGGAACTGGTGCGTCCTGCTGGACAGCGCGAACCCCGCCGACGAGGAGCGCATGCTGGACGAGGAGGAGGCGACCGTGACCGTGGGCGCGCGCTCCGTCGTGCTGCTCTGGGCGCGGCTGGACCGGGTGGAGGTCCCGGCGGACGATGCCTGACGCCCTCTGGGGTCCGGTCCTGCGGCCGGATGGGGCGACGTTCCGTCTCTGGGCGCCCTCGGCCGAGGGCGCGGCGCTGGAGGTGGAGGGCCGCGACCCCGTACCGATGCGCGCGGCGGGAGACGGGTGGTTCACGGCGGACGCGCCTGCCCGTCCGGGTGACCGTTATCGCTTCCGGCTGGCCGACGGGCTCCAGGTTCCGGACCCCGCCTCACGCGCCCAGGCCGAGGACGTGCATGGCCCCTCCGTCCTGGTGGACCACGACGGCTACCGCTGGCGCCATGACGGCTGGCGCGGCCGACCCTGGCACGAGACGGTGCTGTACGAGCTTCATGTCGGGGCCTGCGGCGGCTTCGCCGGCGTGCGCGCGATGCTGCCGCGCCTCCGCGACCTCGGCGTCACGGCCGTGGAGCTGATGCCGGTCGCCGATTTTCCGGGGGCGCGGAACTGGGGCTATGACGGGGTCCTGCCCTTCGCGCCCGACGCCGCCTATGGCACGCCGCAGGAGCTGAAGGCGCTGGTGGACGAGGCGCACGGCCTCGGCCTCTCCGTCTTCCTGGACTGCGTCTTCAACCATTTCGGGCCGGACGGCGCCTATCTCCACGCCTACGCCAAGCCGTTCTTCGATGAGGGCATCCACACGCCCTGGGGCGCGGCGATCGACTTCGCCCGCCCGGAGGTCCGCGCCTTCTTCGAGGAATGCGCGATCATGTGGCTCCGCGACTACCGCATGGACGGGCTGCGGCTGGATGCCGTGCACGCCATCGCCGACCAGCCCTGGCTGGACGTCCTCGCCCGCCGCATCCGCGCCGAGGTCACGGGTCGCGAGGTCCACCTCGTCCTGGAGAACGAGGGCAACACCGCGTCCAAGCTCGCGCCCGATCTCTTCGACGCGCAGTGGAACGATGACGGGCACAACGTCCTTCACCCGCTGCTGACCGGCGAGCGCGAGGGCTATTACGAGGACTTCCACGGCGACGGCGCCCGCAAGCTCGCGCGCGTGCTGGAGCAGGGATTCCTCTTCCAGGGCGAGGAGATGCCGCATCTCGGCCGCCCGCGCGGCGAGCCCTCCGCACATCTGCCGCCGACGGCCTTCGTGCTCTTTCTTCAGAACCACGACCAGGTGGGCAACCGCGCACTCGGGGAACGCCTCTCCGCCCTGGCGCATCCGGAGGCGCTGCGCGCCGCGGCCGCGCTGCTCCTGCTCGGCCCGCAGATCCCGATGCTCTTCATGGGCGAGGAGTGGGGCGCGACGGCGCCTTTCCTCTTCTTCACCGCCTTCCCCGACAAGTTCCTTGCCGATGCCGTGCGGGAAGGGCGGCGGAAGGAGTTCGCCCACTTCGCCGCCTTTCGCGATCCGGCGTCCCGCGAGCGCATCCCCGACCCGAACGCAGAAGCCACCTTCACCGCCTCCATCCCTGATCCGTCCGAGGCCGTGCGCGCACCGCACGACGCCGTGCTGGCGCTGCACCGGGAGCTGCTCGCGCTGCGCCACGCCGAGATCGTCCCGCGCCTGCGCGGCGCGCGGGCGGCGGGGGCGGAAGCGGTCGGAGAGGCCGCCGTTCTCGCGCGCTGGACGATGGGCGACGGCGCGGTGCTGACCATCGCCGCGAATCTCGGCGCCGCACCGGCTTCGGCGCGGGCGGCCGATGCACGGGTGCTGTTCGAAACGGCATCCGGCGCGGCCGATTCCCTCGCAACCGGCACGCTGCCGCCGCGCTCCACCGTCGTTCTTCTCGGGCCCGCCGCATGAGTGACCACGACCTTCGCGACCTCGCCGAGGCCGCCGGAATCGCCGTTCGCTGGCGCGACGTGAACGGGCGGGACAATGACGTCGGGCCGGACGCGATGCGTGCCATCCTCGCGGCGCTGGACCTGCCCGCCGACAACGCGGAGGCGGTGCGCGAGAGCCGCGCGCGGCTGCGCGAGGCCGAAGCGGGCCTGCCGCCCCTCTGCACCGCGATCGCGGGCCAGCCCGTGCTGCTCGGCCTGCCCGACGAGCCCGATTACCGCCTGACCCTGGAGGACGGTTCGCTGCACGGCGGCCAGGCGCGGCAGCAGGACGGGCTCTGCACCCTGCCGGCGGTGGACGTGCCCGGCTACCACCGCCTGGAGATCGGCGACCACGTCACCACCCTTGCCGTCTGCCCGCCCGCCTGCCACGGCATCGCGGCGGGGGAGCGGCCCTGGGGCCTCGCCGTGCAGCTCTATGGCCCGCGCCGCCCCGGCGATGGCGGGATCGGCGATTTCACCGGCCTCGCGCAGCTCGCGCGAAGCGCGGCCTCCCGCGGGGCGCAGGCGATCGCCATCAGCCCGGTGCACGCGCAGTTCTCCGCCGATCCGGAGCGCTTCTCCCCCTACGCGCCCTCATCGCGCCTCTTCCTGAACGTGCTGCACGCCGATCCCGCCTCGCTGGGAGGGGCGGCGCTGCGGGACGCGCTCGCCCGGACCGGATTGTCCGGGGAGTTCGCGCGCCTGGAAGCCCTCGATCTCGTGGACTGGCCCGCCGCGGCGCGGATGCGACTGCGCCTCTTCCGCACGATGTTCGACGCCTGGCCCGGTGATCCCGCCTTCGACCGTTTCCGCGCCGAGGGCGGCGAGGCGCTGGAGAGCCATGCCCGCTTCGAGGCGCTGCACGCCCATCTCTACGGACAGAGCCCGGACCGCTGGCATTGGTCGAGCTGGCCGGAGGAATACCGCACGCCGGACTCTCCGGGGGTGGAGCGCTTCGCGGCGGCGCACGCGAAGGAGGTGGCCTTCCACGCCTTCCTGCAATGGATCGCCGATCGCGGCCTCTCGGCCGCGCAGGCGGCGGCGCGGGATGGCGGCATGGGCATCGGCCTGATCGCCGACCTGGCCGTGGGCACCGATGGCGGCGGCAGCCATGGCTGGTCGCGGCAGCGGGACATCCTGCCCGGCCTCGGCGTCGGCGCGCCGCCGGACATCTTCTCGCCGCTCGGCCAGTCCTGGGGCATCGCCGCCTTCTCGCCGCGGGGATTGCGGGACGGCGGCTACGCGGCCTTCCTGGAGATGCTGCGCGCCGCGATGCGCCACGCCGGCGGCGTGCGGATCGACCATGTGATGGGGCTCGCCCGGCTCTGGCTCGTGCCCCACGGGCAGGACGCGACGGGGGGCGCCTACCTTCACTTCCCCGTGCAGGACATGCTCCGCCTCGTCGCGCTGGAATCGCAGCGCCACCGCGCGGTCGTGGTGGGCGAGGATCTCGGCACGTTGCCCGAGGGCTTTCGGGAGCGGCTGGACGAGACGGGCATCATGGGCCTGCGCGTGCTGTACTTCGAGCAGCGCGACGGCCGCTTCATCGCGCCGCGCCACTGGTCGCCCGGCGCCGTCGCCGTCACGACCACCCATGACCTGCCGACGGTCGCCGGATGGTGGCGCGGCCGGGACATCGAGTGGCGCGTGGAGCTGGGGCGGCTGGGCGAGAATGCCGATGGCGCGCCCCAGCGCGAGGAACGGGAGCGCGACCGCGAGAATCTCTGGACGGCGATGCGCGAGAGCGGCGCGGCCGAAGGCCCGCCCCCGCCGCCGGAGGCGGGAGAGGCGGTCGCGACCGTCGCCGCCCGCCATGTCGGTTCGGCCGCCTGCCGCCTCGCCCTTCTGCCGGTCGAGGATGCGCTGGCCCTGACCGAGGCCCCGAACCTGCCCGGCACCACCGAGGGCCATCCGAACTGGCGCCGGCGCCTGCCCGGGGAGGCGGCGACGATGCTCGATGCCCCCGAGGTCGCGGCGCGTCTCGACGCCTTCGCGCGGGCACGATGACCGCCGCGCCCGCCACGCCGCGCGCCACCGCGCGGCTGCAGTTCCACAAGGACTTCCCGCTGGATGCGGCGGTGCCGCTGGTGCCGTACTTCGCGAAGCTCGGGATCAGCCATCTCTACGCCTCGCCCATCCTGAAGGCGCGGCCCGGCTCCACCCACGGCTACGACATCGTGGACCCGAACCGCATCAATCCCGAGCTGGGCGGGGAGGAGGCGCTGGCGCGCCTCGTCGCCGCGCTGCGGGCGCACGGGATGGGCCTCATCCTCGACATCGTGCCGAACCACATGGGCGTGGGCGGGGCGGACAATGGCTGGTGGCTGGACGTGCTGGAATGGGGTCGCCAATCCCCCTTCGCCGCGTTCTTCGACATCGACTGGGACCCGCCCGACCCGGCGCTGCGCGACACGCTGCTCGCGCCCTTCCTCGGCGCACCCTATGGCACGGTGCTCGAGTCCGGCGACCTCGCGATCCATTTCGAGGCGGAGAGCGGCAAGTTCTTCGCCCGCTATTTCGAGCACCGCTTTCCCCTCGCGCCGCGCAGCTACGCCGACCTGCTGACGGCGACCGGCGACCCGATGCTGGAGGGCTTCGCCCAGACCTTCCGCTCCCTCGGCACCGCCGAGGGCGGGCGCGACGCGGTGCGGGCCGCGTCGGGCCTCGCTCTCGACATGCTCGCCCGCCACGCGGGAACGCCGGAAGGCGCCGCCCAGGTGGCGGCCATCCTCGCCGCCCATGATCCGAAGGAGGAGGTGGGCCGCGCACGGCTGCACGCGCTGCTCTCGCAGCAGAACTATCGCTTGGCCTGGTGGCGCGCCGCGACGGACGAGATCAACTGGCGCCGCTTCTTCGACGTGACCTCCCTCGCGGGCCTCCAGATCGAGCGGCCGCCGGTGTTCGAGGCGACGCACGCCCTCATCCTGAAGCTCTACGCGGACGGGCTGATCGACGGCGTGCGCGTGGACCACGTGGACGGCCTCGCCGATCCGCGCAGCTACTGCCGTAAGCTCCGCCGGCGCCTGCACGCGCTGGAAGCGCAGCGCCCCGCCGACGTCCCGCCCGGCCCCGCCCTGCTGGTCGTCGAGAAGATCCTCGCCCCGCACGAGAAGCTGCGTCGGGATTGGATGGTGGACGGCACCTCCGGCTACAACTTCATGGATGAGGTGGCCGGCGTCCTGCACGATCCCGCCGGCGCCGAGCCGCTGGCCGAACTCTGGCACCTCAACACCGGCCGTCCCCGCGACTTCGGGGAGGAGGCGCGCGAGGCCCGGCGGCAGATCCTCCGCTACAATCTCGCCTCGGAGCTGAACGGCACGGCTGCCGCGCTCCGCCGCATCGCCGACCGTGACCTCGCGACGCGCGACTTCACGCTGACCGCGATCCGCCGTGCCCTGACGGAGGTGCTGGTCCACTTCCCGGCCTATCGATCCTATCTCGGCATCGCCGGCCGTAGCGAGGCGGACCGGCGCCTGCTCGACTGGGCCATGGCGGGCGCCCGCCGCACCGTGCGCGCGACGGAGCGGCCGCTTCTTGAACTGCTCGATGCATGGCTTGGCGGCGACCCGCCGAAGGGGCTTCCGCCCGCGCAGCGCCGCGAACGCCTGCGCGCCGCCGTGCGCTTCCAGCAGCTCTCCGCCCCCGTCGCCGCCAAGTCGGTGGAGGACACGTCCTTCTACCGCTACGGCCGCCTGATCTCCCGGAACGAGGTGGGGTCCGAGCCCTCCCACTTCGCCGTCACGCCGGCCGCCTTCCACGCCGGCAGCCGGGAGCGGCAGCGCCACTTCCCGCGCGAGCTGCTGGCCACCGCGACCCATGACCACAAGCGAGGCGAGGACACGCGGGCCCGCCTCGCCGTGCTCTCGGAATTGCCGGACGAGTGGGCGACGACGCTCACCCGCTGGACCCGCCTGAACGCCGTCCTGAAGAAGGAAGTGGAGGGCGAGCCCGCCCCGGACGCCACCGACGAGATCATGCTCTACCAGACGCTGATCGGCGCCTGGCCGCTCGAGCTGGAGGCCGCGGATGAGGAGGGCGTCGCGGCGCTGATCGCCCGCGTCGCGGCCTGGCAGGAGAAGGCGCTGCGCGAGGCCAAGCGCCGCTCCGAATGGGCGGTGCCGAACGAGGCCTACGAGGCCGCCTGCCGCGACTTCCTGACCGCCATGCTCGCGCCCGACCGCCCGAGCCGGCTGCGGGAGGAGGTGGTGGCGCTCGTCCACCGCCTCTCCCCCGCCGGCGCGGTGAACGGACTGGCGCAGACGCTGCTCCGCTGCACGTCACCGGGCATTCCGGACCTCTACCAGGGGACGGAGTTCTGGGACTTCTCCATGGTGGACCCGGACAACCGACGGCCCGTGGACTTCGCGGCCCGGCAGGCGGCCTTGGACGCCGGCGAGGCCCCGGCCCCCCTGCTGCCGCACTGGAAGGACGGGCGGGTGAAGGCGGCCCTCGTCGCCCGCGCCCTCGCGCTCCGCGCCCGCCGTCCCGCCCTCTTCGCGGAGGGCGAGTACGTCCCGCTGGAGGCGGAGGGCCCCCTCGGCCCGAATCTCCTCGCCTTCGCGCGGCGTCGGGAAGGCGAGGTCGCGATCACCGCCGTGACCCGCCTTCCCGCGCGGCTGCTGGGGGAGGACGGGTTGCCGCTGGTGCCGCCCGGGGCCTGGGGCGACACCGCGCTGGTGCTGCCCCCCGCCCTGGCCGGGCTGCCGTTCCGGGACGCGCTCGCCGATGCCGCGCCCCTGCCGGAATCGGACCGGATTCCCGCCTCGGTCCTCTTCGCCCGCCTGCCGGTCGCGCTGCTCGACGCGTGAAGCGGCGGTGACTTGCCGCGCCCGCGGCCACCGCCCATGTCCCCGCCGGCCACGCCGCTGCGGCGCCGAGGACCGGCCCCGACAGGACCCGATGTGACCGCCGACACCCTTCCAGAATCCGACACCGCCCAACGCCTTGCCTGGGCGGAGGAGCGTCTGGCCTTCGCGATGGAGGCCTCGGGCCTCGTCGGGGCCTGGGACTGGGATGTCGCCGCGGATCTCGTTCACGCCGATGCCCGTTTCTGCCGCCTCTACGGGGTCGATCCGGCCCTGGGCGAGGCAGGGACGCCGGTCGCGACCTTCACGCAAGCCGTCCACCCCGATGACCTGCCGCACGTGCAGGCCGCCATCGCGACGGCGCTGGAGGCGGAGGCACCGCTGAACACGGAGTACCGGCTCCGCCAGCCCGACGGGACGGAGCGCTGGGTGCTCGTCCGCGGCCGCGCCATCCGGGACGCCGGGGGCCGGACCGTCCGCTTTCCCGGCATCGCCCTCGACATCACCGACCGGAAGGCTTCGGAGGCCGCGCTGCGCGAGAGCGAGGCGCGCTTCCGCAAGATCGCGGACACCATGCCGCAGGTCGTCTGGTCCACCCTGCCGGACGGCCACCACGACTACTACAACCGCCGCTGGTACGAGCTGACGGGCACCACCCCCGGCACGACGGATGGCGAGGGCTGGGCGGGCCTGTTCCACCCGGACGACCAGCCCCTGGCCTGGGAGCGCTGGCGCCACGCCCTGGCCACCGGCGAGCCCTACGAGGTGGAGTACCGGCTGCGCATGGCGGACGGGTCCTGGCGCTGGTTCCTCGGCCGCGCTCTGCCGGTGCGCGATGCGCAGGGGCGGATCGAGCGCTGGTTCGGCACCTGCACCGACATCCACGACATCCGCCGCGCCGCGGAGGAGCGGGAGATCCTGAGCCACGAGCTCTCCCATCGCATCAAGAACATCTTCAGCGTCACCTCCTCCCTCATCTCCCTCTCGGCCCGCGGCCATCCAGAGGCGGCGGACTTCGCCGAGGAGCTGCGCGGCCGGATCACGGCGCTGGGGCGGGCGCATGAGTTTGCCCGTCCGCACAGCGAGGACAGCCGGCCCGGCCTCGGTCGCACCACCCTGTTCGGCTTCCTGCACGACCTCCTCTCGCCCTACGCGACGCGGAAGGAGGAGCGGGTCTCGATCCAGGGGGA